>NZ_KV801057.1:0-16428 GCF_001810365.1 Corynebacterium sp. HMSC055D05 | reverse complement strand
AATCGGCATCGGCTTCGCCAACATGATGCTCTAAAACCAACACACCCAAACCACAAAGAGTGTGCCCCAAAGAGGGCACACTCTTTTCGTCTCTACACCTGATCGTCTAGCACCCCCGCACATACAGCTAGACGGTCTCGAAACCGCCTTCACAAACCCCCAGGTGATAACGAACACCATGGTCAACACGGAGCTCATCGTCTGGTTCCACAAACACCGAGCTAGACGACCAGCGGAAAACGGCCGGCTAGAACCCCAGGGAACCCCGGGGAACCCCAGGGATCAACCCCCAAACCCCCAACCCCCCCAAAAACAAAACCTAGAACACCTCGACGCGTCCGCCGAGGGACTCCACCTGCTCGAGCTGGCGGACCCAGCCCGGTGCGCCAGGGTGGACGCGCATGACGGGGCGGGAAGAAATCTTCACGGGGGAGACGGACTCGCGGCGGGCGCCTTTGCGGGCGGCCATGCGCAGGTAGGCGCGGTTGCCAGATTCGGCTAGCTGCTTCATGGACGCCGGATCGTCCGCAAGGGAAGCGCGTGCGGCTTGGAGGAGTTCGATGAACTCGTCGAGCACCGGCACGAGCGAGTCGGCGTTGGTTTCGCACATGTTGCGCACGAGTTCGGGTTCCGTACTAGCTACCCGGGTCGCGCCCCTAAAGGATCCGGCGGACAGGGACTGCGAGAGCGTTCCGCCCCGGTCGCCGACCAACGACAGGGCTTCAGCGATGACGTGGGGGAGGTGGGAGACGCGGGCGACGGATTCGTCGTGAAGCGATACGCGCACGGGGACCGCCTCCGCACCGACAACGGATGCGAGCCGGCACACGGTGGTGAACAGGGCAGCCCAGTGGTCGTCGGCAAGGCCTTCGCGCGCGTAGTCATACGTTACGGCCCACGCGGCGCCCTCGAACAGGCCCTCGTGGGAGGCGCTCCAGCCGGAAAACTCGGTGCCCGCCATGGGGTGGCCGCCGACGTAGCGGCCCTGCATGTCGCGCTCGACGATGAGGTCGTACACGCGCTCTTTGACGGATACCACGTCGGTGATGTCGCACGTCGGGGCGAACGAAGCTACCTGGTCCAGCACGGACGCCACTGCCGCCATCGGCACCGCAACCACGATGAGCGCGTTGTCGGCCTCTGCGCGGCGCAGCACTTCTTCCATGTTGTCGGAGACGTCGAAGCCGTCCCGTTGTGCTGCGCGTGCCCCGTGCATGGTGTAGCCGAAGACGCGTTCGTTAGAGATGGTCAGGTCGCGCATGAGCGACCCGCCGATCAGTCCGAGGCCGAGAATGCAGATGGGGGGCAGTTGGTAGGTAGTCACCGCGTTAAGTCTAGTGACACTTTGGCCCGCGCGGACTACGCTTTCGTCCCATGAGTCAGGACTTCACGGACGGGTTTGCCGTCACCGTCGCTCAGGTTGGGGGTTCGTGGCAGGTGCGCGAGTTCCGCGACGATTTCACGGACCTTTCCACCTCCATTGACGCTGTGCGCGGTTTGCGCAGCGAGGGCGCGGCGTTTGCGCTGCTTAATGTGGAGGATGACTATTTGGTTGTGGTGCGTCCGGGCCCGTCGAAGGTGCGTGTGTTGATTTCGGACGCGACGATGGCGGTGGATGATGATTTCGCGGCTGACATCCTCGATGAGGCCGACGTGGACATCCCCGACATCGACCCGGATGAGCTGGACAACGTCGACGGCTGGGCTGATGGTGACTTTGCCATCCTCGCGGACCTGGGCCTGTCGGAGGAGCAGTTGAGCATTTTGCTTGACGACGACGCCGACCCGGCCGATCTCGCCCACACCATCGCCGACGAGTTGGGTTTTGGCGACGAGCTTGCTGATGCCGTCGATTAGCAAACCTGCCCGCCGGGCTGAAGAACGGATGCGGGAGGCGATCGAGGTTGCCCGCACAACCCCGCCGGGCGATGTACCGGTGGGGGCTGTGGTGTTCTCCCCGGAGGGCGAGGTCCTTGGGGTGGGGGTGAACCGCCGGGAGGCGAACAACGATCCGACCGCGCATGCGGAGATGGAGGCCATCCGGCAGGCGTGCGAGGCGTTGGGGAGGTGGAGGCTGGATGGGTGTGAGCTCGTTGTCACGCTGGAGCCCTGCACGATGTGTGCGGGGGCGATCTTGGGGGCGAGGGTGTCGTCGTTAATTTTTGGCGCATGGGAGCCGAAGACGGGTGCGGTGGGTTCGGTGCTGGATGCCATCCGAGACCCGCGGCATCTGCATGTCCCTGAGGTACGCGCCGGCGTGCTGGAGGAAGAAACTGCCAGGTTACTGAGTGATTTCTTTGAAGAGCTGAGGAGTAATTGAATCGTTACCCAAAGTGTTCGGGTTTGTCCCTACACTGGGCGACTGCACCGAATTTCAACGAATAAAGGAGAACATCATGGGTTTGGATGACAAGCTTGATCAGATCAAGGGCCAGGCTAAGGAAGCGGCTGGCGACCTTACCGATAATGAGAAGCTTCAGAACGAGGGCAAGGCCGATCAGCTGATCGGCAGCGCTAAGGAGAAGCTCTCCGAGGCGGGCGACGCTATTAAGGACAAGGCCAACGAGGTTGCAGCCAAGGTTGAGGACAAGGCGGACGAGGTCCGCGACGAAGCTGACCGCTAAATTTGGTTTCTTGGCGGCGCTGCCGTTAATCTAGTCGGCGGTAGCGTGTCCGAGCGGCCGAAGGTACTCGCCTCGAAAGCGAGTGTGGGTAAAACCACCGCGGGTTCAAATCCCGCCGCTACCGCCAAGTGTTAAAGCCCCCGGCAACGGGGGCTTTTTCCGTATCACAGAAGGAACCCTTTGACGTGGCGAAACTGCTGTACAACCTCGGACGTTGGTCCTACCTGCACAAATGGCGGGTGATTGTGGCGTGGCTGCTGCTGTTCGGTGCGACTGCGGGCGGCGCGTTTTCGTTGATGAAGCCGTTTACCTCCGAGTTCGCAATCGAGGGCACACCGGCTATCGACGCGCTGCGCGACATGGAGAAAAACTTCCCCGATGCCGGCAATGTGGCCACAGCCCCTGGCGTGAACTTGGTGTTCGCCGCGCCTGAGGGTCAGCGCCTGGATACGCCCGAGCATATGGCGGCGATGGATGCCACCGTCGGCTATATCCGCGACCATCTCGGGGTGGAGGGGGAGCGCTTCGGCAATCCAGTGACGGTCAACGACGAGTTGCAGCGCATGATCATCGGCCAGATGACTGAGATGGGCATGCCGCGGGAGCGTGCGGAAGCGGATGCGTATCAGTTGCGCATGCTTAGCGACGACGCCCGCATCGCCTACACCACCTTCGAGTTCGATGCTGAGTCGTCGATGTCCGTCGACCAGGCGGACCGCGACGTGGTGAACGAGGCTATGAAAATCGGCCGGGACGCGGGCCTTCAGGTGGAGGCCGGCGGCGCTGGTTTCGGCGAGCCGATTGCCATTAAGACCACCTCTGAGATGGTCGGCCTGGCCGTGGCGTTTTTTGTGCTCGTGGTCACCTTCGGTTCCTTGGCGGCGTCGGTGATCCCGATCATCTCTGCCGTGGTCGGCGTGGGCATCGGCGCGCTGCTGGTGCTGCTGACCACCCACTGGGTGGAACTCAACGACGTCACTCCGGTCCTTGCCGTCATGATCGGCCTGGCCGTGGGCATCGACTACGCCCTGTTCATCCTGTCGCGCTACCGCCAGGAGGCACGCCACCTCCCGCCGGATGAGGCGGCCGGAATGGCTGTCGGCACCGCGGGTTCCTCGGTGGTGTTCGCCGGTGCCACGGTCTTTACCGCGCTGGTCGCCCTGGCACTGGCGCAGATCGAGTTCCTCACCTGGATGGGCCTTGCCGCCGCCGTCACCGTGTTCATCGCCGTGCTCGTCGCGCTGACGCTTGTACCGGCGTTGCTTGGCGCGTTCGGCTCGAAGACCTTCGCGGGCAAGATTCCCGGTCTGGCCGGTAATCCGGGTCCGGGTAAACGTCCGGCGAAGGACCTCGATGAGAATTCGATGGGTAGGCGGTGGGTGCGCTTCGTCGAAAAGGTGCCGGGCCTTGTTATGGCAGTGGTCGTGCTGGGGCTCGGTGCGCTGTCCACTCCGGTGCTTGGCTTGGAGATGTCGCTGCCGTCCGACAGCACCTCCAACTACGACACCACCCAACGCAAGTCCGCAGACCTCATGGCGGAAGGCTTCGGCCCCGGCGTGAACGCCCCACTGCTGCTGGTGGTTGATGCACACAGCGTCAACCCCAACTCGGAGATTCTCCAGCCGTACATGTCAGCGATCCCGGATGAGGCTGGCGGCGACGCCCAAAAGGCAGCGCTCGCGTCCTTCATCTACACCATGGGTGAGATCGGCTCCGTCAACGGCATCGAGCACGCGCAGCTCATCGCAGCTAACGACGACCTCACAGCCGCCCAGATCCTCGCCACCCCAACCGGTGGTCCGGAAGAGGAACGCACCTTGCAAATCGCCCACGGCGTGCGCGACGCGATCAGCCAGGTGGAAGACGCCACGGGTATCGACGTTGGCCTGACCGGCCTGACTGCCGTACAGATGGACATCACCGAAGAACTTGCCAAAGCCATGCCGCTGTACCTCTCCATCGTGGTGGGGCTGGCGATCGTGCTGCTTGTCATCGTGTTCCGCTCCATCATGGTGCCGCTCGTGGCAGGCCTCGGCTTCCTGCTATCCGTCGGCGCCGCCTTCGGCGTGACCGTACTGTTCTTCCAAGAAGGCCTCTGGGGCCTGGTAAACACGCCGACCCCGATCCTGTCCTTCCTGCCGATCTTCCTCATCGGCGTCACCTTCGGCCTGGCCATGGACTACCAAGTCTTCCTGGTCACCCGCATGCGCGAGGCCTACCTGCGCAACCGCGACGGGGACCGGCTGCGCGCCGTGCACGAATCCACCGTGCAAGGCTTCAGGCAAGGCGCGCGCGTGGTCACCGCCGCCGCGATCATCATGATCGCCGTCTTCATCGCCTTCTTGGACCAACCGTTGCCGTTCATCCAAATCTTCGGCTTCGCACTCGGTGTCGCAGTACTGTTCGACGCCTTCTTCATCCGCATGGCCCTCGTCCCCGCCACCATGTTCCTCCTCGGCCGCGCCGCCTGGTGGATGCCAAAATGGCTGGACAAACTCCTCCCCGAGGTCGACGTTGAGGGCACCGAACTAGAAAAGGAACACGCATGACGCAGCAGACGGACACCACCTTCGAGGTCGGCACCCAGTTGGAGCCCGCGCCGGGTAGGCACGGGCGCACCGGTGTCATCCATACCCCGCACGGCTCCATCCAGACCCCTGCGTTCATCCCGGTGGCCACAAAGGCGACGGTGAAAACGCTCACGCCCGAGCAGATCCGCTCCACCGGTGCGCAAGCGATCCTCTCCAACGCCTATCACCTGTACCTGCAGCCAGGGCCCGACATTGTCGACGAGGCCGGCGGCGTCGCCGCCTTCGAAAACTGGCATGGTCCCACCTACACCGATTCCGGCGGCTTCCAGGTGATGAGCCTCGGCGTCGGCTTTAAAAAGGTCCTCGCCATGGACACCGCGGGCCTGACCGAGGGCGACATCCGTGCGGCGAACAAGGATCGCATGGCGCGTGTCGACGACGACGGCGTCGACTTCAAATCCGTCATCGACGGCTCCTCGCACCGTTTCACCCCTGAAGTGTCGATGCAGATCCAGCACCAGCTGGGCGCCGACATCATGTTTGCCTTCGACGAACTGACCACGCTTGTGGATACTCGCGCCTACCAGGAGCATTCCGTCGAGCGCACCCGGCGTTGGGCGCGGCGTTGCCTCATCGAGCACGACCGCCTGACCAAGGTTCGGGCCGACAAGCCACTGCAGTCCCTGTGGGGCGTGGTGCAGGGTGCGCAGTACGAGGACCTGCGCCGCCAGGCTACGCACGGCTTGTTGGATCTTCACCGTGAGGCGCTCGACGAGGGCCGCCGTGGCTTCGGTGGCTTCGGCATCGGTGGCGCCCTGGAGAAGGAAAATCTGGGCACGATCGTCGGCTGGGTGACCGACGAGCTGCCCGTCGACATGCCACGCCACCTGCTGGGCATTTCGGAGCCGGACGACATTTTCACCGCCGTCGAAGCTGGTGCCGACACCTTCGACTGCGTTGCCCCGACGCGCCTCGGCCGCCGCGGCGGCGTGTACACCCTGGACGGCCGCATGAACCTTGCCGGCGCCCGCTTTAAGCGCGACTTCTCCGGGGTGGACGAGGAGTTCGGCGGCTACGTCTCCGAGAACTACTCTCGCGCCTACATCCACCACCTGCTCAAGGCGAAGGAGTTCCTGGCGGGCACGCTGTGCACGATCCACAACCTAGAGTTCATGATCCGCCTCGTGGACAACATCCGCCTTGCCATCGACGCCGGTGATTACGAGGCCTACCGCGACGAGTTCCTCGGCCGCTATTACGCCGGGAAGTAGGGGATATGTAGTCGCGCGGGCAGCTTAGGGGCAAACCCGAACTCGGCCCGATGACCAGTCAAACGCCCTCTGGGACACTCATGTGCTCGATCTAGCAAGCAGGGTGAGTTCGGGTTTGCCCCTAAGCTGTGATTTGCGGGTCTAGGGTTGGAGCGATTTTGGGGAAACTTCGAGCCGCATCCGGCTAAAGTGAATCGCATTGGGGATTGGGGGATAGTTTGGCTGAACCAACTTGGAGTATTGAGGTTTTTGACGGTGGGAATTTTGCTCGTTTCTACAGTCGGTTGGATGAAGCGGAGCGCACTGTCGTAGAGGTAGCGATTGAGCATGTGCTCGCACCGTTGGGCATCGATATCTGTGCCAGCGAGTGGGGAAAGAATTTAGGGCAGGGTCTTTTCGAACTACGAATACGACGTGACATCGAGACGATCTTGCGCGAATTTGGTGCAGCGGAAAGGGTTGGCGAAGTTCCAAAGCGGTGGAGGCGGAAACGGGTGCTAATTCGTGTCTATTGCACTTTCTATGGTCAGCGAATCGTTTTGTTGCTCGGTGGATACAACAAGTTGCGCGATCCAAGTCGAAAGCAGGAGCAGAAGGAAATTCGTGCAGCGCGCTCCGTTTTGTCTGCGTGGAAAAGAGAGTAAATACGTCTTGCTGATATGAGGTTAAACACATAAACTTGCTGCTGGTTACCTATTAAGCGGAGCGTGGGGGTGAACAAATGGCCACTACAAAGTTTGAAGACTTCATCCAGCCATATCGAGAATCGGAATCGCCAGCAGCCGAGGTAATTCGTGATGCGGCAACGCGAGCGTTTGCTGCGGAACTTGCAGAGCGTAAAGCGGTAGGTGCTGCACTTGCGTCGGCCCGGCATGATCGCGGCGCAACTCAGCAATCTGTTGCTGATGCTGCCGGAATTCAACAGGCTGAACTGAGTCGCATAGAAAATGGAGTTGGGAATCCGACGGTAGAAACGCTGCTTAAGGTTCTAGCTGCGCTGGATTTGCGCTTGGCCTTCACACCGGCTCGTAAGGGACGGAACTGAGAAAAACTTTCGCCGAGCACATCGTGAACTCCCAAGGGCAACTCCGCATGTTATTGAGGATCCCATCTTCTTGGACTCCAGAGCGTCACAGCTCGTTCAGATGGCAGATCACGTTGCGTGGAGTGCGAATTCGTCCTTAATGAAAGTGCCCAAACACAAGTTCGCCCACAATTGGTACAGCGAGTGCCTCGCTCCGCGTGATCCTTCCAGGGGGCCACGCGAGTTAGATTAGAAACAGCTAGACCCCCTTGGTCCACACGTGTGGAGGGGGTCTGCATTAGCAACAGTACAGGTTTCGGAGCCCTGTGGGTTACGCGCTCTCGTCGGCGATGCGCTGCTCGGCGCGGCGCACGGCTGCGATCGTCGGGTAGGTGATCGGCAGCAGCACGACCTCCATGAGGGTCTTCCACAGGAACCCAACAACGACGTAGTTGATAAACGTGCTCGCGGAATCGACGCCGATCACGCTCGCGGCGATGGTGCAGAACAGCAGCGTATCCGCGAATTCGCCGACGATGGTGGAGCCGATCAGGCGCGCCCAGAGGTGGTCGGTGCCAAAGCGGTCCTTCATCTTCTGCAGCACCCACGCGTTGAGCAGTTGGCCCACCACGTATCCGGCGAGCGAGGCCGCGACGATGCGTGGCAGCAAGCCCAGGACTGCGGCGAAGGTGTCTTGCATGTCGTAGAACTCGGCGGCGGGCAGCCAGATGGCGATGTAGAACGTTGCCACGGCAAGCACAGCGATGAAGAATCCGGTGAACACGGCGCGGCGTGCGGCTTTGAACCCGTAGACCTCGGCGATGACGTCGCCGATGACATAGGAGATGGGGAAGAGGAAGAAGGCTCCGTCGGTGACCAGTGGCCCGATGACCACGCCTTTTTGTGCCGTGATGTTCGAGATCAGGAACACTGCGCAGAACACTGCGAGCAGGTACGGGTATGGGGAGCGGGATACGCGCGGTGACATGCGCAATATCATTGCACACATGTCTGTTTTCCACGGTCCTGCTGGTCGTTATGCGCCGAGTCCGAGCGGCGATCTCCACTTTGGCAATTTGCGTACGGCGGTGTTGGCGTGGCTGTTTGCTCGCCAAAGCGGCCGGAAGTTCTTTTTGCGTGTGGAGGATATTGATTCGGAGCGTTCATCCGCGGAGTCGGCGCTGCGCCAGATTGAGGACTTGGAGGCGCTCGGCCTCGACTTCGATCCTCCGGTGCTCTACCAGCACGATCGCGGGGACGCGTATGCAGATGCGCTGGCTCGCCTGGATACGTATGAGTGTTATTGCACGCGCCGGGATATCCGGGAGGCGGCGTCGGCGCCGCATGCGCAGCCGGGGATGTATCCGGGGACGTGCCGTGATCTCACGGAGGAGCAGCGTGCTTTACGACGACGCGACCTCGCCGACGAGGGCCGCCTCCCCGCAATCCGTCTGCGGGCCCACGTGCGTGAGTGGACGGTTGAGGATTTCTACCACGGTGCCTACACGGGGCCGGTTGATGATGTGATTTTGAAGCGCGGCGGGCGTGTGGATCAGGCACAGGCGGGGGATTGGGCGTACAACTTGGCGGTCGTTGTGGACGACGGTTTTCAGGGGGTGGATCAGGTTGTGCGCGGCGACGATTTGTTGTTTTCTGCCCCGGCACAAGCATATTTGGCTGATCAACTTTCTCTCGTGACGCCTTTTTATATTCACGTTCCGCTTGTGGTGGGGCCAGGGGGTCGTCGATTAGCAAAGCGCGATGGTGCTGTCACCTTGCGGGAGATGTTGGCCGATAAACGTCAGTCCGACATTGTGCGTGATATTGCCGGGTCGCTCGGATATGGCCAGGTAGATAGCGTGAATGGTTTGTTGGATGTGTTCGAACCGTCACAACTGTCGCGCGACCCATGGACGTGGGAATCTTTGTAATTGCTGTGTTTTAGTGAAGTATAACCTGTTTTTTATATGTTAAAACTCTTGCGGTCGGTCTGAAGCTCACTCATATTTGGAGGAAGGTCACGTGGCTGCGTTTGGGGACGCACCACTGGGCAACGAACCTCTAAGGAGACTTCATGATTTCGAAGAAGATTGCTGCGAGCACCGTTGCGCTTGCCCTCGGCGCTTCGGCTGTTGTCGCCCCGCAAGCAACCGCGCTGCCAGAAGAATTCACAAGCCCTCCGGGTCGGACCGCGAACCCACAGCAGGGCGCATGTGCTGTTGTGCTGGATCAGAACATCACCACGGTGAACCCTGGCGTGGCGCTGAAGACAACCCAAAACGGGGTCAGCGTGGGTGTTGGCCTCGACGAGGTAGACAACGCTTTCGTGCCGTGGGTGAGCGTAAGCGCTGACAGTGAGCGGGTGTTTCAATCCGGCACGGCGTTCATCGTTGTTGAAAACGTAGGTACGCAGGATGCAACCCACTCCTACAAGCTTGAAGCTCTGAAGAAGGGCTCCGTTGAGATCAAGCGCAAGGGCAATGAGCCCGTTGAGATGCTTGATGTCAACGAGGTTGCGCTGATTGATCAGGAGTCCTTTTCGCTGAAGCGTGATCAGAAGCGCACGGCCGTTGTGAAGCTGGCTGTGGACAGCAATCAGCAGGCGCAGACGTGGGCTTGGAGGGTCAATAATCCGACGATCTTGGCGGCTGAGAAGACCCGCGTCAGCCCAACTGTGCAGATTGAAGTCGCCCCGTGGGTATTTGAGACCGATGACTGCGCGCCAATTGTTGCTTCTGAGCAGCAGTCCCAGGCGATCATCGCGGACGGCAACGAGTACGACACCGGCATCACGGTGGCCAATGCGGAGAACGACTACCAACGTTTGACCGGCAACGTTTCCATCGCTGGCAAGAAGATCGAGGGTGCCAAGGTGCGTGTCGACGACACCGGCAAGGTCTACGTCACCCTCCCCAAGGGCGCGACCGGTTCGGTTGATGACGACAAGGCGGCGAAGGTTGATGTGGAAATCATCGCGAACCCTCGCGAGACCACCAAGGACGAGGATTTCGACGCCTACAAGAACCCACAGGTACTGCGCGTTGCAACCGAGGACGGCGTTGTTGATCAGGACACGCCGAAGTTCACCGGTTCCGTCCCCGTTGCCAAGTTTGCTCCCGCCTACAACACGCCGAACACGGTCAAGCCGGGTAGCTCCGTTGATGTCGCGTTGAAGGCACAGCCTGGCGACGTCCGCGGCACCGCCGTCGACGCCACCTACACCGTCGTCGACGCACCGGAAGGGTGGACCGCCGAACCAGCCAAGGACGGCACGCTGAAGGTCACCGCCCCGAAGGGCGCGAAGCACGGCGATACCGCCACGTTCACCGTGGACGTCACCTACGCCGACGGCTCCAAGGACACCATCGACACGGTGGTGACGGTGCGCGAGACCGACGCAAACCTGAACACCCCGGGCTACGGCGAGACCTACGGCAAGGTCGGGGTGGAGGTCAGCCTCGAGCAGAACAACAAGAACCTGCCGGACGGCTCCACCTTCACCATCACCCCGGGCCAGGACTTGGGCGATTGGGTGCCGAAGGTTGATCCGACAACCGGCACGATCACCGTCACCATCCCGGGCTCCGCAAAGCCTGGCGACGTGAAGACGATCCTGGTCGACGTGACCTACCCGGACGGTTCTGTGGGTAAGAACGTTCCGGCGAAGGTCATCGTCCACGGTGCCCCGGAGTACCCGGAGGTAGAGAAGACCCCGGGCCAGAACGCCACCTTGAAGCCGAAGAAGGACGACGTGCCGGGTGGTTCCACCTACGAGATCACCCCGGGTCAGGATCTTGAGGAGTGGAACCCGCAGATCGACGCCAAGACTGGCGACATCACGGTCACCGTGCCGAAGACCGCGAAGGATGGCGACGAGAAGATCATCAACGTCACCGTCACCTACCCGAGCGGCAAGACCGACGTCGTGCCGGCAAAGGTCACGGTGAAGGTCCCGGAGACCCAGCCGGGCAACGGCACCGACAACACCACCCCAGGCGACAACAACACCACCACCGTGATCGTTGTCTACCCGGGCCAGAAGACGGAGGTTCCGCCGCCGAACGGTTCGGACGAATGGAAGATCCCGGACAACCCGAAGATCCCGGAGGGTTGGAAGGTCGAGGTCAACCCAAGCACGGGCAACCTGACCATCACCCCGCCAGCCGACGTGAAGCCGGGCACCAACATCACCATCCCGGTGGAGGTGAAGACGCCGGACGGCAAGACCACGATCGTCGAGATCCCGGTCAAGACCGACAACGGTTCCATCCCGAACGACCCGGGCCAGAAGCAGCCGCAGAATCTGGTGTCTGACCAGGGATCCTCGGAGAACATCAAGAAGTGCTTCGACAGCATGTCGTCCGAGAACAACCCACTGCTGTGGCTGGTTCCGCTCGGCCTGCTGATCGCCATCGGCGCACCGCTGGCCGGCCCGCTCGGCGCCGAGCTGAGCAAGGCAGCAGCGAACGTGTCGGAGAAAATGAACATCCCGAATCCGCTCGAGCAGTTCGGCCTCGGCGGCGAGACCAACCGCCGCCCGCAGCCGGAGTGGATGCGTCAGATCCAGGTTGAGGCTGACCGTCTGCAGCAGCAGTTCGGCCCGGAGGTCACCCAGGCAGCAGCCATCGGTTTGTCCCTGGCTGGTCTGGCAGCAGGCATTGGCATCCTCGCCGCCCTGTGCAAGGACGGCGAACTGCCGGAGTGGGCCCAGAGCTCCAAGTCAGACGCGAAGGGTTCCTCCGACAAGGGCGAAGACAAGGGCGAGGACAAGAGCGACGGTAAGGAGACCGAGGAAACCGCCTAACCCTTCTCTTCCGAACACCGTAAAAGGCTGATGCCAGTTCGCACTCGAAACTGGCGTCAGCCTTTTGCGCATTTCTGCCCGGCACGCGCAGCGCGGCGGGATTACGATTTACACCATGCTGCGGGAAAACGAAGTCATTATCCGGCAAACCAAAATCTTCGGCCGCAACGAGTTCGCGATCGAAGCACCCACCGGACAACCGCTTGGCACGGCACGGCAAACGAAGCTCAACATGAAAGACGTGCTGAGCCGGGCCTCGCGCCAAGTCGACGTGTTCGACGCAGGCGGCACGCACCTTATCAGCATCGAAGACCCGATCGACCTCATCCGCGACAGCTACACCGTGCGTCTAGTCACGCCCGCGATGGAGCTGGCGCGGCTGACATCGCGGTTCAAGCTCATGGGCTCAAAATTCGACCTCGACATCGCAGGGTTTCCCGAGGTGCAAGTCGAAGGCAAGGTGTTCAACCGCAACTACACGCTCACATCGCAGGGCCGCCCGATCGCGCACGTGGTCGCGGAATACAAAGGCTTCGGGCGCGAACTGACCGGCAAGTCGGACTACCGGGTGCAATTCGAGCCGGAGCTGAGCGAACGCCAGCACGCTGCGATCCTCGGTGTGGTCATCGCGATCGACATGTGGCGGGTCAAGCGCCGCCAACAATCCAGCTAGACACAAACAGCGCTAGACACAAACAAAGCCCCCGCACGTGACGGGGGCTGAACGCGAAATCCGGGGTGGGTTACGCGTCGGAGTCGGTGGAGCGGCCGGCCAGGCGGGCGTCGATACGCAACAGGCCCGAGCCGTCCTTGCCAACAAGCTTGAGCTGGTCGACGATCTCGCTCACGGTCGACTCTTCCTCAATCTGCTCCTCCAGGAACCAGTTGAGCAGCGGGCGGGACTCGAGGTCGCCGACCTCATCGGCCAGGCGAGTGATCTGGCGGATCTGTTCGGAAACCTTCTTCTCGTGCGCAAGAGCAGCCTCAAACGCGTCGAGCGGGGTCTTGATCTCAGGCGCGTCGATTTCAATGTTGTGCGGCTTGACGTGCTCGCCACGGTCGATGAGGTGCTGGGCGAACTTCTGCGCGTGGTCGCACTCCTCAGATGCCTGCGCGGCGAACCACTCGCTCAGGCCCGGGAAGGACAGGGCGTCCATCTCGTTGGCCAGGTAGCGGTAGATGTAGGCGGCACCGTACTCTTCGGTGACTTGCTGGTTGATTGCTTCGTAAAGCTTTGCGTCGATCATGCACGCGAGTATACAGCAGCCCAGATTGGAGCGGAAGAGTAAAAGAGCTATAAGCTCGGGCACCGTGCCCCAGGGATCGAACTTCTCCGCAAAGCGTGTCACCGCCACGCTGAACCGCCTGCGCGCGCACCCCGAAATCGCAGGCCAACAGGCATGGCTGCGGGGGATCGCGGCGCACTCGAACGCGTTGCGGCCCGACCTTGCGCCGGTGGTGGAATCCTACCTGGGGGTCGAGCCGCTGGCAGAAGATGTGTTCGAAAACATGACCATCGGGGAGATCGCGGTTTGTTACGAGGCGTTCCTGGCGCTCAGCGACAGTAAGGCGCGCAAGGATGCGGGCCAGTACTTCACGCCCGACGACGCCGCCGCTTTCATGGCCCAGCACGTCAACCGTTTCCCGGAGGGCACGTGGGTGGACCCGTGCTGCGGCACTGGGGTGCTCGCGTGGCATCTTGCGCGGAAGGTTGATGGGGATGTGGGGGGCTTCGTCGCAAAGCAATTGATCCTGGTGGACATCGACCCAGTCGCGCTGCGCACCGCGGTGGTGCTGCTGTCGCACTTCCTCGCGCCGGGCGACACGGCGGGCTTTGAGGCGCTCGCCGCGCGTTGTGTGGTGGCCGATTTTCTTCACGACGACATCCCCGCCCACGACTTTGTCATCATGAACCCGCCGTACGCCTCCACCGCGCGCGACGACACGTTCGCTACCGCCGCCACCCGCGACCTGTTTGCCTATTTCATGGAGCGCGTCGCCACCACCAGCCGCGGCTTCATCGCGGTCACGCCCGCGTCATATCTGGGCGCGCCGAAGTTCGCAGGGCTGCGATTGCTTATCGACGACCACCTCACCGGCGGCGACATCACCGTCTTCGACAACGTCCCCGACACCCTGTTTCGCGGCTACAAGTTCGGCTCGTCGAACACGTCGAAAACCAACTTTGTGCGCGCCGCCGTCACCGTGTGCCCGCCGGGGGAGACCGCGTGGCGGGTAACGCCGATCTTGCGATGGCGTGCGGCATCAAGGGCAGCCTTGCTGGCAAAAGCACCGCACCTGCTCGCCCCACGGCAGATCGGACCAGGAGGGGAGTGGCTGAAAATCCACCCCGACCACCAGGACATCTGGCAGCAGATGCAGAGGTGGGAGCGCACCATCGCCGACCTTGTCGTACCTGGCCCGACGGAGTTTTCGCTCACCGTAGCAACCACCCCGCGCTACTACATCTCCGCCGCGTTCGGGGAGTTGAGCAGGCGCTCGAAGCAGGTGCTGCACTTCGCCACCGCACACGACCGTGACCTCGCGGCGGTGACGCTGAACTCGTCCGCGCCGTATTTGTGGTGGCGCTGGCACGACGGCGGCGTAAGCCTCACCCGTCGCGTGCTCATGTCCGTGCCGGTGCCCGACATCGAGCCTGTGCTTATTAGCGACATCCGCGCCTCCGAACGCGACAACCTAGTCACCAAACTCAACGCCGGCATTGTCAACGAAAACGTTAAGCACCCCTTCGCCCTTGTGGAGCGGCTCAACCGCGTGGTGTTCGGGCGTGACGTGGACGTGGCGGCGGCGTACGCGCAGGACCTCACGCAAGTGCCGTAAGCAAATAATCCGTGCCGCGCGCGAGTGCCATGTCCATCTCGTACTTCGGCTTGCGCGGCGACCCGTCCTGCTGGCGGCCCTGGTTGAAGACTTTGATGATGCCGCGGGCGATGGCGTCGCTAATAGATGCAGTGTCCGGGAAGTAGTACGCCTCGATGCTGGTCACCGTGTGCGCGACCTTGAGCTTGCGCGAGTTCGGCTTGCGTTCCTTGACCACCTTGCCGCGCTTGGCCATGTGCCAGCGGTAAAACGCGTCCTCGTCGGTGTAATCCGGCACCGTGTTGACCACGATGAAACCGACCCCGTCCTGTGCTGCGGCGAGGTCCACCGAGTACTGGTCGTTGAGCGGGGTGCGGTCCGCCTTGCCGTCGCTGGAATGCACCTTCAAATCCCACGTGCGGGTGCCTTGGTAGTCGAACTCCGTGTGGCCGATGGTCACCGGCCCGCCCTTGAACTTCTTGGCGTAGAACGGCAGGACCTTGAACTCGGCGTACCAGGCGAACCATTCCGTTTGGTTCCGGTTGCGGTACTCCGCCGCGAACATCTCCTCCACGCACGTGCGTCCGTCGAACGGCACCGTGTCCCAGTCGGTGTCCGCCCGCAGACCGAGCGCCTCCGCAGCACCGGCGACGAGCGCGTTGGCCTCCAGCAATGGAGAGGCGAAATCCTCCGCGCCCGTAAACCGGCGCGTGGCCAGGTGCAGCAGATTATTCAGCCCGTTGAGCGTGATCGTGTAGCCCGACGAGTAATCGCGCGACCCCCACGTCCCGCCCAACTGCCCCGCCAGCCAGCGGCCGAGTTCGATCTTGGTTGCATCCTCCGGCGCGTTGGCGGCATCGATCGCACGCGCCAGGTTCACCAGCACCGACTTGCGCTCTTTTGAGCCCGGACCGAGCGTCTCCGGGCCCGAATCGGTCAGCGCGCTAATGCGGTTGACCGCCTCCAACTTGTTCTTCGCCGGGGTGAAGTCGTCCGACGAGAGCTTGCTAAACGACGACACCCCCGACCCACGGGTGCGAGACTTCTGGGCGGTGAAGTGGTCGTCGACAATTGCACGCAGCGTCGCCGCCCGACCATCCACACCGGAGCCCAGGATGTACTGGGCGAAGTTGTCGAAGATGCTGTCCGCGATCTCCTCGGCAGTCCACGCGTCCTCGTACGGCACGTCGAGTTCCTCGGCGGCGGCAAGGGCGATCGCGCGCGGGATCATGCCCGCATCCGCAACCGTGTAACGGCCGATACCCAGCAGGTCAGCGAGTTGATCGAGCGCAGTATGTGCAGTGTTCGCAGCGGTGGTCACGGGTTAAGGCTCAAAAAGTGTGTCTGGTTGGGC
>NZ_KV801056.1:0-213 GCF_001810365.1 Corynebacterium sp. HMSC055D05 | reverse complement strand
TCGGAGTGACCACAACCGTGTAGTCACCCGTCGGAATCTCATCCAGCTTCACATTGCCGTTGGAATCAATCGACACCTCACGACGCTCATTCGTCTTCGGGTCAACCAACTCAATCTTTTCAACAGCTTCCGGATCCACAGAACCAGACACCGAACCCTTATCGCGCGAAGGCGCAACATTCTCCAGCTTGGTGTCCTGGTCCTTCTTCACCT
>NZ_KV801055.1:39918-48883 GCF_001810365.1 Corynebacterium sp. HMSC055D05 | reverse complement strand
TCGGAATACCCCTACCAACTACGCGCACTCAGCAGTTTGCGCCGTCGGTCTTCGGCGCGTCGGAGATTGTCAGAAAATTCGTGCGTGAGGTGGCTTGTGTCTATCACGAAACAGCGGGCGCAGCCGGTCTCACTCACGAGGCTTTTCTCCCCCGCGGTGGAGTCCTCTCCGGCAGCTGCTCCTGAGCGACTGATCCGAATAGCACTTCCAGAGTTTTACCCGTCGTGAGCTTCCTCTGTTGATACGCGTTGAGCACTGCACTGCGATACAGAGGAGGAACTACGTCCAGTTCTTTAACCATCGGAATTGCAAAACCAGCATTTTGAAACTCATGACTGTCGGGTTTGCGTTCCATCTCAAACGCATAGGTTGTGCTGGTGATAACACCGAGGTTTGCAAGATGCCCAAGCGTGGCGTTCCAACTCACACCGCACTGAGAAGAAACCGCCATCGCGAGCGCTCTACTGTCTGCGTGTTTGGCCTCCATCCGTTCTACAAAGGAGCGCGGCATCAGCAGATGCGCAGCGAACGAATTCATAGCGCGTTCGACAGCTCCGTGTCCGCAACCAGTTTCGAAAGACGTGCGATACACCCAGTGCCCAAGCTCGTGTGCAAGCGTAAACCTGAACCGGAGAAGCCCAGCACACTTATCCACCAGGGCAATACCAAACTCATCATCTGGTTTGCGTTCAATCTCAGTTACCGCCCCTTCAAACGGAGAACCAAGGAAGGACTGGGCAAACACAAGTAAACCGACGCGCTCACAGAACGCAGAGAGATCCCTAATCGGCTCATCGCCTGCGTCTGCCCTGTCCCGCCCCTCTGCCGCTCGGCGCGCAATGACGTCATGATCCTCAACCAACCGAAAACCCTGGTGTACTGCGGTTGCGATAATGCCTTCGCCTACCAGTTGTTTGACGTGTACCGACAACCGTTCAAGCGCAAGATCGAATGCAGGAGAAAAGCCTCCCTCTGTTGCCGGCTTCCGGCTAGCAACGAGTTGTGGCCGTTCCTCCAGGAACCATCCAATTGGCAGTCCTGTCGATTCCGCGACCACTGCAATATCGAGCGACCGAGGTAAATCCTCACCAGATTCAATCGCGACTAGCCGCGCGGGCGAGATCGGCGATCCCTTAGTTGTCTCGGCGATGCTAAGTTCTGCAAGTTCTCGCACCAACGCCATACGTTGCGCGATCTTCCTCGCCTGCTTAACAGCATCAGTCATGCGAAAATTCTGCCACATCCTGAGATGCCGGGTTCTCGGTCCTCACCACAGTGCCGCTAAGCCAGCGGCCTAAACAGGGGAGGATCTAACTCCATTGACAAGGCCGGTATCTCGCGTAAGATCGTCCGCATAACTCCCCCGTCCTCTTCGGAGGCGGGTTTTCTTTTGCCAAAACTCCTACTTAAAAGCAAGCTGTTGCGAACGGACTTTCATTGGCGAAGAGCATCGGGATCGTTTCCACCTTCGGGCACCACTACCAACGCCATGGACGTTGCACTAAAACGAAAACGGGCGTTGCCCTGAACTCCGATGTTCAGGGCAACGCCCGTTTTCGACTATCTGCGAGATCCGTGCCGGTTACGCCGCTACCCTACGACGCCCCACAAGCGCACCCGCAGCGATCAGTGCACCACCAAGCAGGATCGGCAGCTGGAGACCAGCTCCACCGGTCTTCGGCAGGTCGCCCTGGCGGACGTTGGCGACTTCTAGATACGCCGTTTTCTTATCGGAGACGACGCTCCACACACCCTGGGTTGAGATATCGGAGACCCATTTGCCGTCCGATTCGTACTCAACCGCGACTCCTTGGTCCTGAACGGTCCCGCGGAACCGGACTGGTGCAGTGAGCAACGAGTACACAACGCCATCATCTTGTGTCGGTGCCTTCACCTCGACCAGGTCGTACTCCTTGCCTGGCTCAAGCACCGCGTCAAGGGTGTACGTGCCGCGTTCGGTACCTGGTTCGAGGTTCCACGTCTGGGGGTCCTTGCCTTCGGCTGCGGCAACCTCGCGGACTTCGAACTTCGCATCCGATAGTGTGTTGCTGCGGTTGTCCAGATCAACTTTCTTCACCTGGAGACCGAACTTCGGCTGGTCAGTCTTAGTGTTCGCGACGACACAGAAAACCGTTGCAACGTCGTCACCACTGGTGTTCACCGGAACTCTGAAGCCCGTCGCGCCCGCGTTCTGAACTTCCAGAGAGGACTCCTCACCGTTGAGATACTGCGTACACACAGCATTCTTCTTATCGTTCTTCTCACCACGCTGATATAGCTTGTAGCCATCTTGCTGGTACTCAGTAATCGTTGCCGTAGCCGGCTTGTCGGTGACCAGGTTCCAGGAAGCCTGCGGTTTGTCCGCACCTTCCTCTTTGGCGGTTTTCTTGGAATCCGCATAGACCAAGTCATTATTGCCCGCATCGATAATCGAACTGTTCGCCATCACCGAAAACTCCCAGTCCTTCGCACCGTCGGTGAGCACCTTGCCGTTGGCGTCGACGATCTGCTTTTGGACGATAATCCGCCCCTTGCAAAGTTGATTAATCTCGTTCGCGATTTTTTCAAGCTGACCGGCAAGCTGAGAATACTCGTTGATGTGAACCGTGCTACCCGTTCCGGAGATATCCTCACCCATTTCCTTTACGGTGCGGGTGCCGTACGTCCAGAGATGCTCTTGGTCGGTAACCTTCTTCCTTTTCGTGTTAACAATGTCCATCAGCCCATCGCTGCCTTTTTTCGTGTTGATAGCGGTTTCAGCGTTAACAATTAGATCCCACGAATTTGTACCGTTGCCTTTCGCATAGGCGGCACTCTCCCATCCCTCGTAGGCGGCATACTCCCCCTCGAGATCAATGAGGTAATCGCCGTTTCTTCCGCCCTTTTCATAAGCCCGGGTGCTTAGCAAGTCTTTGAGGATATAATCCTGCGTAACGGTGTTGTTGTTCCCGAGCGTGAGATCCACCATGACCGGAACGATCCTCGTGCCCTCCCGCTTCAATTCATTAGCTGCAAGGATCGCCCGGTTCAAAGAAGTAGCCTGCACGAATGCACCAGCGTTAGGAAGCAAAGCCTTGTTGGGGTCCCGGTCATAGTTTTGCCAACCATCGTTATCGTATGTCGGCATACCGTCTGTGATGAAGTACACGATGTCGTAACCAGACCCCTGCACCTGCTTCAAACCAGCCTCCCAGTTTGTCGCATTACCGGCGTTTTCCTTCTTCCACTCGTTGATTGCGCTGGTGATTTTGGGGTTTACTTCCCCGTTAACTGCTACATCTACTGGTTTTTTCCCTGTGGTTCCTTTAGTACCGGCCTTGGTCGCAAAGTTATAGATACCAACTTGGGTTCCTGGCGCATCCTTCAACGCATTGACCATTGCCGTAGCCGCGTCACGACTTCCCTCGAAACCGTCGACGTTGCCAACCGCATTCTGCAATGAGAGCGAGAGGTCAGCCACGATTGCGATCTTCAAACCGCATTTCTTCACCATTTCCGGGTTCGGAATTTGGTCGTTCATCCAATCCGATCCGTCAGGGTTGGTAGGTGGGAGGTCAGGGACTGGTTTCTCGGTAAGGGACGTACCGTGAATCGTCGCCACGACATCGACGCTCTGCGGGTCGTCGCTGAACTTGGAGGTCATGGTGAACTTTGCACCACTCGGCACCTCGACGGAATCGACCCGTTTCCCATTCTGTACTGGGTAGACCTCGTACTCGACGTAGTCCCCCGAAATACTCTTCACTACACGTTCAAAAGACGTCCCTGGCTCAGTCTTATCCAAATTGAAAGTGTAGCCCTCGATCGCGAAAATACTGTTCGGTGCACTGATACGGACAACTGCCTTAGAGAACGTCGATTTCCCATCGACGGTCGTGGTGGATTCGTAAGGGTTCTCGCCGGTGGTTTTCGCTGGGCTCAAACGAATTCCACCCTGTCCTTCCATAACGAATCGCTTCGTCTCATCGTCGATAGACGGAGTCTCATCCTCCGTCGGGGAGGTCTCCGTCGGGGAGGTCTCCGGCGGAGTGGGTTCCGTCGGAATCCTGAAGGAACCGTAGACCTCAACTACGTAGCGACTCCGGAGTGTATCGAGGTTGCGGTCCCATCCGTCAACCCCATCAACACCGATTTTCAGACTGTCTTGACCCGAATGGATGATCCACTCCTCGGGGACCGGCGAGTCTCCAGTTTCCGGATTGAAGAAAACTGCCTCGAAGCCTTTAATTCGATTCCGGCTGTCCCTTACTTGCGTGGGGCTTTTGAAATAGTGCTCCCCGTCCACACCATCGTTTTTGAGGACGACTGCCTCATCGTCAGCCTTACGACTGTTTTCCTCGGTGTTGCGAACCACAATGCGCGTGATTCTGATGTCCGGACCGACTTGATTCTCCAACTGACCGGTTGGACGAACTTCGAAGTAAGGGTCCGTGCCAATGTTGTTAAAGCGCTGCTTTTCCGTGCCAACAATCTCGGAGTTGAGCTGCACTTCCTCGGACCAGACGGTCTCAGCCGCAGCACGAGCCATCCCAACGCCCTCCGGCCTCACCGTGGCGGCAGCCTGGTCGGTGCGGCCGTAACCAGTTTCCGAAAGTTCGCGCGCGGTCGGGACTTCCTCCGGCTCAGCGATCGTGTAGTTGCCAGCTTTGGTGGTCTCGACCTCGATCTCCAGCTTCATCGGCGGGATGGACCAGAACGCGTCTTCGTCGATACCGATGACGTCGAAACCCTCGCCGTTAACATAGCCGAAGTACTGGGAGTCCAGCTCCTTGCCGTCAGCGGTGACGCTCACGATGCGGGTGATGTCGCCCTCGCCGGTGCGCTTCACACCCCAGATGTACTCGTCGGAGGCCTTACGCCCGGAGTCCCATGGGTTGTCGTCGGTGTCGCGAATGGTGATGTGGTCGATGTTTCCGGAACGCTCGACCGTCACTGAATTCGGCTCAACCACAACCGGTTTCGTCGTAGATGAAGATGCCGAGGATGCAGTCGAAGCAGTCGTCGACTCCTTCGTCTCTGGCACCGTAGTACCAGCCGCGGTGCTCGTAGTTGTAGAAGCAACCGGTTCCTGCGCGTCGACCGGGTAGGAGCCTAAGCCGGCAGCGAGCGCCAACGAGGCGACCACGGCAGCGACTCCACGAACGGAGCGACGGGCGCGCGAGCTCGCAGTGGCTGCAGGCTTCATTACGTTTCGCATAATCCTTGTTCCTAAATCCGCTTATCTACCGTGTCTGTTCTTCGTTTTTGCTTCGCCGGGCCAGCACGAACCCGATCAAAATGAGCAGTCCGCCGAGTCCTGCGGCCCACAGCACGTTCGCGCCTGTGGAGGCCAGGTCTCCGCCGCGGGTGTTATCCCCTGGTTTGGTGACGGTGGTCACCGAATTGGTTCGTGTAGTCACAACGGTTGTGGATCCGTCGGAGCGCGTGGTGGTCAGCGTGGTCTTGACCGGGGTAGTCACCGTGGTCACCGTGCTGCCCGGAGGAGTCGTTTTCCGGGTGGTCGGCGTGGTTTTCGTCGTCGGCTCGGTTGTTGCTGGGGTCGAGGTCCCAGGCGTTGGCGTCGGGGTTGTGGTTGGGGTCAGACCGCCGTCGTCGTCCCACTTGGTCACTACGACGTTTTCGTAGGTGAACCGCTCGCCCTTCACATCGCCCAGCGGCAGAATGATCAGCTGGGGGCTGGAGACGTGGTATTCATGGTCGTCGTCAGGTGCCTGCTCCTCGAGCAGGTACAGGCCGGCGCTGAGGCCGGTGAACTGCACCGCGCCGCGGGCATCGGTCGTTTTCTTATCGACGACACCAAGCCCCTTCTCACGCACCTTTTCCATCGTGAGGTTCTTGGCGCCTTCGCGGCCTTCCTCGGTGGTCACGTCGATGTCGTTTACACGGGAGAGCACGAAGATGGCGCCTTCGATGGCGGGGCGTTTCTCGCCGGCGGGGACGTCGTCGTAAGGGTTGGTAGCCCTCTTCCTCACCAGCAGAGAGATGGCGCGGGTGGTGTCCACGCTGTCGGCGGGGATGTTTTTGTCGTTGCCGGAGACCCCGCGGGCATCGGCAAACGGCATGAATGCCCCGGTGGCGAGGATGGACGCCGCGCCAAGAGTCGCGACAATCTTCGAAGCTCGCATTAGGACTGAACCTCCTTGTTCATAGCGTCCTTGCGGTCGCTCTTCTTCTTTTCGCGGATGATCCACCAGATCAGGGCCAGCAGTACCAGCAGGGAGACGCCGCCGAGGGCCCACATCCACCACTGGAAGGTGGACGTGGATTCGTCGAGAATCTGCGCTTCGTCCGGATCCATCGGCACGCGCTCGGCGTGGACCAGCAGGCGGTGCGTGTTGATGCCGTACGGGGTGCACGTGATCAGCGTGAGCAGGTCACGGTTGGCTTCGGCGCGCAAGCTGTCGGTCTCGTCCGGGAGCACGACCTCGATGTCGTAGACCTTGTACTTCATGCGCTCACCGAACGTGGAGACGTAGATGGCGTCGCCGACTTCGACGTCGGCGAGGTCGTCGAAAAGCGTTGCAGTCGTGAGCCCCGTGTGGCCGGTGATCACGGAGTGGAAGCCTTTGCCACCGGTCGGCAGTGCGGAGCCGTACAGGTGGCCGAGCCCCTTTTGCAGGGTGTTTTCGCTGGTGCCGTGGAAGACGGGCAGGCGGACGTCGATAGACGGGATCGCAATTTGCGACATCGCCGACACCCCCGCCAACTGCGCCTCATACGCCTTGTACTCAGCGTTGTCTTCACTGATGCGCGCAAGCCACGGGTCCAGAATCGGACCGTCGGTATGCGCGCGGTTGTACGCGACCGCCGCCTCGTACGCGCGGTTGACCTGCTCCGGCGGCGCCGCCTCGAGCTGGTCTTCGTAGGTTTTCGCTACCTGTTCCTGTACGCGGTTGTTTAGCTGAGTAGCAACCACCGGGTACATCAGAACCGCCAGACCAACGAGAATGATGAGGACAGGCAGCGCGACACGCTGGAAGAACGACTTCTGCGCCGGATGCTTCCGGTGCTTCGCCTTCACTGCTGTGGTCACGTTGTTGTCCTCTCTGGGGCCATCGCTTATCGACGACAACCCTTTCCTTCAAAACTGGAGCAGAAATTTAACGCCCTTCTGCTGGCGGGCGTGCGCTCCGGTTGGATCCGGAGCGCCTCCCGGGTTAGCGCTCGTTGGCGAGCACTAGCCCTGGAGTCCGCTTATGCGTTCTTGCTTATGCGGACTGGGAGTTGCGACGTGCCGCGTAGACACCGCCGCCGATGATCGCAAGACCAGCCAGGACGATGATCAGAACACCCATACCACCCGTTGCAGGCAACAGCGGCTTGGTATTAACAACCGTCACGGTCTTCTGGACCTTCTCGTACTTAACGTCGCCTACCTGCAGATCCTCATTCAGGTCGCTGTGCTTGAAATCGATCACTACAGGCTTGTTCAGCTTCTGGTAGCCCTTTGGAGCCTGCGTCTCCACAGCGCAGTAACGCTTCGTTACTTCAGCAACTTCTTTATCGTCGATGTAGTCCGTAACGTGAAGCGACTTGTTGAACTTCACCAGACCATCCTGATCGGAAACAATGCCAGTTTCGATGGCGTCACCAGTAGTTTTACCGGACTCATCACAACGGAAGAGGTCGAACTTAGCACCCGCCAGCTTGGTGTTTCCACCATCAGTCTTCACGAGTCGAAGCTCGCCGAGGTAAGTCTTGACTTCGTCCCAAGGGGTTTCCTTGGGCTCGTCGGTCGACTTGGTGTTCGGGCCGCGAACGATGGAGCGCGCGTTGTTGACGATTTCGCCGTCGCCAATCTTCTGCATCGTTGCGGTGAGGTAGACCTTCACCTCTACCGCTTCTTGCTTGCTCACGCGATCCAGACCGGCGCCGACGAAATTCACCGTCTTAGTGGTGTCAGCATCAGCCGGTCCACCCTCGATTTTGCCGTCCACCACCTCGTATTCACCTGCCGGGACCTCTTCCCCACCGACCTCAACCTTCGTAACCTTCACATCGGTCAGCTCGCTCTTACGGAAAGCATCCTGAACCGCAAAGGAGGTCAGCTTGTTGCCCGCCGGAACCACCGGCGCATTTGCGCTAATAGTGTAGTCGATGGTGTCGCCGGAGTTCTTGTCTTCATCCTTCACGGACTTTTCGACCTTCGTTTCCGTGTTCTTCGGATAGACAACCACATCATTGATGTTCTTGGTGCCGTCTGCGGTAGTTACCGGAACGCTGACCAGGAAGGCCGGACCAGTGATGTAGTTACTGTCGGCCGGAACGCCAGTTTCCTTGACACGGTAAACACCTTCAGGCAGGTTGGTGAACCTCACTTTACCGTCGGCGTCCGTCGTGCCTTCCGCCTTGGCTCCACCTTCAATCGGGGTCGCGGCACTTGCATCGTTGATCTTGTCCGGATTCGGTTTCACCTGTTCGATGGAGAATTTGAAACCTGCACCGAGGTCAGTGCCGGGCGCTGCATCCAGGGCACCGCCGTTGTAGTTGCCGTTCTCTTGCCAGTTTCCGCCGCGCTTGTGAACAGTGAGCGAGTATGCGGTGGTCGCTTCGCCAACACCAGCGTTTACGTCTGCAGCAAGCGCGTCCTGCGCGGCGATGCCGACGGAACCGGCGAAGGTCAGGCCTGCGGCGATTGCAATCGCGGCGGTCTTCTTCATGGCAATTGCCATAGTGGTGGTCCTTTCGGAGAAATGTTTGTCGCTGGGCCCTTTTCGGTCAGCGAGAGAAGTGTTTCTACACGGCGTGTCTTTCCGTGTGAATCTTCTGGGCCCAGCCTGGGCTCCACCGCAAAATTTAGTTTGTCGTACAACTAATTAAAAGTCCTAGTGGTTAGCTTTTTCGCACGCTAAGGCACGTTTTAGGAAGCAAATCCGGTCGTTGCGTCTAACGCGATTTGCCACCTGCACTTACATACAGCTGATTACATTCTTTTGTGGCGCTCGGCACATACAGGGGGGGGGGG
>NZ_KV801055.1:0-39818 GCF_001810365.1 Corynebacterium sp. HMSC055D05 | reverse complement strand
GGGGGGGGGGGAGGTTTTTGTCACATATTGCCGTCACAGGCCCAAATGTTTCCTGAGAAACACCCCCACAACGCACCTTTTAGGGCAACCTGCACACAAAAACGACCCCCTGCACCCGGGAGGTGGTTCGATTCCGGGGCAGAGGGTCGTCGATAAGCAGGGGCTTTAGTCGCCGATCTGGTCGCGGCCGCGCTTCACAATCAACGGGTCGGGCTCGCCAACCACGTCGTGGTCCTTGTTCGTGTACTCAAACTTGGACAGAATGTAGCGCATCGCGTTGAGGCGGGCGCGCTTCTTGTCGTTGGACTTGATGGTGATCCAGGGGGACTCATCAGTATCCGTGTAGCGGAACTGCTCCTCCTTGGCGCGGGTGTAGTCCTCCCACTTATCCAGCGACGCCAAGTCCATCGGCGACAGCTTCCACTGACGCACCGGATCCACCTGGCGGATAGCAAAGCGGGTGCGCTGCTCCTTCTGGGTCACGGAGAACCAGAACTTGGTCAGCGAAATGCCGGAGCCGAGGATCATGTTCTCCAGCATCGGCACCTCACGCAGGAACTCGGCGTGCTGCGACTCGGTGCAGAAACCCATCACACGCTCAACACCGGAACGGTTGTACCAGGAACGGTCGAAGAACACGATCTCGCCCGCAGCCGGGAAGTGCTCGATGTAGCGCTGGAAGTACCACGACGTGCTCTCGCGTGGCGACGGCTTCTCCAACGCAACCGTACGAGCACCACGGGGGTTGAGGTGCTCGTTAAAGCGCTTGATGGTGCCACCCTTACCGGCGGCGTCGCGGCCCTCGAAAATAATGATGTGACGCTGACCAGTATCCTTCGTCCAGTTCTGCCACTTCAGCAGCTCAATCTGGAGCGCGCGCTTCTCATGCTCATACTCATCGCGGGAGAGGCGCTCATCGTACGGGTAATTCTCGCGCCACGTCTGAATCGCAGTGCCGTCCGGCATCAGCAGCACCGGATCGTCTTCATCGGTGTCGTCCACAACCCAACCTTCGGTCTGGGCGAGGTCGATCATCGGCAGTTCGTCATCCTTGTGGTCAGCCATACCACTCATTCTATTCCGCTTTGCCCCGCTGCGCTGGGAAAGCCCCCGAATAACAAAAAATGCCCCGTCGCACGTAGCGACGAGGCACCTCAGAAGTCGGTCTTATGCAACCAGACCAACGAGGTCGGCGAGAGCGCCTGCGAGGACGCCGAAGTTGCCAAGCAGCTCAACGAGAGCGCCCGGGATACGGGTAACCTCAGTAGCGGTGCCGTTCTCAACGCCGAGACCGGTGCCGGAGGAAAGTGCAACCCAGTTGTACAGTGCTTCCATGATGTTTTTCTCCTAGTTAAGAGGTGTGCTTACTTAGCTTCTGCAGCCGGCTTCGGGGTGACCTTCTTGCCGGTCGCCTTCTCAGCGAACGTCAGCAGAGACTCCGGGGTCTTGGTGAAGATCTTCTCGATCGCGGTTGCGAACGTCTTGAAGTCCTTGAGCGCCTTCTGGATGACCTTGAGATCTACAGGCATTACATGCTCCTAAAAGTTAGGTGCCAGTCTGTGTCTGGCTTTACTGACAGGTACTGACACCCATCGGGCGTCAGGGAGTTATTTTGCCATAGGTAACGATTACGTCAAGGGGAACTGCAGAATTGTTTTCAATGCTGACAGATATTTTTCAACACCTCACGTTTACCAAAACGTAACCATATTTCAGCTCTATCGACTACCTGCCCAAATTCAATAAAAGAAGTAAACGTCATATGAATTCGATGACGACTGTATAGACCATTCAGCGCCGAAAATCGCGCCAGAAACGCCACAAACCGGAAGTGGATGTGGGGAACTACACCTATTCAGGGGGTCGTCGACAAGCAAATGCGCAAAAGAAAAACGCGCCCCGAAGGACGCGTTGCTCATTAGGCGGGCACTACATCATGCCCATGGCCTCCGGGTCCATGCCCGGGTTCGCACCAGCCGGCTCCGGCTTGTCAGCCACAACCGCCTCAGTGGTCAGGAACAGCGCGGCGATGGACGCAGCGTTCTGCAGCGCGGAACGGGTCACCTTTGCCGGATCCGCAATGCCGTTAGCCAGCATGTCGACGTACTCGCCGGTCGCAGCGTTCAGACCCTCGCCATCCGGGAGGTTGGCAACCTTGTCAGCCACCACGCCCGGCTCCAGGCCAGCGTTCAGCGCGATCTGCTTCAGCGGAGCGGACAGGGCCTCGCGGACGATCTTCACGCCCGTAGCCTCGTCGCCCTCAAGGCCGAGGTCGCCCTCGAGCTCGTTGGCAGCCTGCAGCAGAGCCACACCGCCACCAGCGACGATGCCCTCCTCCACAGCAGCCTTGGCGTTACGCACAGCATCCTCAATGCGCAGCTTCTGCTCCTTGAGCTCCACCTCGGTAGCAGCGCCAACCTTGATCACTGCAACACCGCCGGCCAGCTTGGCCAGGCGCTCCTGCAGCTTCTCGCGGTCGTAATCGGAGTCGGAGTTCTCGATCTCGGCGCGGATCTGCTTCACGCGGCCGTCGATCTGCTCCTGCTGACCAGCACCCTGCACGATCGTGGTCTCATCCTTGGTCACCACAACCTTGCGAGCCTGACCCAGCAGCTCAACGCCAGCGGTCTCCAGGGACAGGCCGACCTCTTCGGAGATGACCTGGCCGCCGGTCAGGATCGCCAGATCCTGCAGCATTGCCTTGCGACGATCACCGAAGCCCGGAGCCTTCACAGCCACAGACTTGAAGGTGCCGCGGATCTTGTTCACAACCAGGGTGGACAGGGCTTCGCCCTCGACGTCCTCGGCGATAATCAGCAGCGGCTTGCCGGACTGCATAACCTGCTCCAGCACCGGCACAAGCTCCTTGACGTTGGAGATCTTGCCGGACACCAGCAGGATGTACGGGTCCTCGAGCACAGCCTCGCCACGCTCCATGTCGGTAGCGAAGTAAGCGGAGATGAAGCCCTTGTCAAAGCGCATACCCTCCGTGACCTCAAGGTCCACACCAAACGTGTTGGACTCCTCGACCGTGATCACGGACTCCTTGTTCACCGCACCGTTGCCAACGGCGTACATTGCCTCGGCGATCTTCTTGCCGATCTCCGGGTCAGAAGCGGAGATACCAGCGGTGGAAGCGATCTCCTCCTGGGTCTCAACTTCCTTTGCCTGATCCAGCAGGTACTTGGATACCTTGTCGGTGGCAGCCTGAATGCCGCGCTTGATACCCATCGGGTTGGAACCCGCAGCAACGTTGCGCAGG
This sequence comes from Corynebacterium sp. HMSC055D05, assembly GCF_001810365.1. Taxonomy (NCBI): domain Bacteria; kingdom Bacillati; phylum Actinomycetota; class Actinomycetes; order Mycobacteriales; family Corynebacteriaceae; genus Corynebacterium; species Corynebacterium sp. HMSC055D05. The sequence continues at coordinate 36,556 of NZ_KV801055.1, read as the reverse complement.
CCCTCGCGCACGAGCGCCTGGGCGAGAACGGTAGCGGTGGTGGTGCCGTCACCGGCGACGTCGTCGGTCTTCTTGGCGACTTCCTTGACCAGTTCCGCACCGATCTTCTCGTACGGATCCTCGAGGTCAATCTCGCGAGCGATGCTCACGCCGTCGTTGGTAATCATCGGAGCGCCCCAAGACTTCTCCAACACCACGTTGCGGCCCTTCGGGCCCAACGTGACCTTCACAGCATCAGCCAGGGTGTTCAGACCGGTCTCGAGGCCGCGACGTGCTTCCTCATCAAATGCAATCATCTTTGCCATGTGAGTGTGTCACTCCTTATATATAGGCGTACGTGGACGATCACTCAGTTCGTCGGTGCAAGCAGGCGCCCGCGACGGCACGGCTGACGAGTGGTCTCAGCCTCACCCGCTCTTCTTCGTTTATTTGGCACTCGGTTGAGATGAGTGCCAGCCACATTTTTAGCACTCTCGGGGGTTGAGTGCAAGAGACGCAGGGGCTGGCTCGGTTGCTGCTAGCGTAGTGCCATGACTGACGCACAGAACAGCACAAGCAACAGCACAGCAACCTACGCACCGCAGCGCGACCGGATCTTCGCGGATCTGTCCAAGTTGGTGTCCTTTAACTCCCCGCACTCCACCCCGGCCCTGAAGGACGAGCACGAGGCAGCGTGTGTGTGGACGGTCGAGGCGCTCAAGGACCTAGGCTTTGAAGTCACCCGCTACCCGACGGTGGACGACGCGGACACGATCGTCGCTACGAAGCCAGCGAAGAACGGCATGCCGACGGTGCTGCTGTACTCGCACTACGACGTCGTCCCGGCGAACGACCCGGAGGCGTGGACGAACGACCCGTTCGAGCTGACCGAGCGGTACGGCCGCTGGTACGGGCGCGGCGCCGCGGACTGCAAGGGCAACCTGGCCATGCACCTGGAGGCGCTGCGCCTCGTCGAGGAAAACGGCGGCACGGACCTGGGGCTGAAGGTTGTCGTCGAGGGCTCCGAGGAGCTCGGTGGTGATGACGGTCTGGGTAAGTTGATCGTCGACAAGCCTGAGGTGTTTGAGGCGGACGCGATCCTGATCGCGGACTCCGGCAACGTCGCTGTCGGTGTGCCGACGCTGACCACTTCCCTGCGCGGCGGCGCCCAGATCAACGTGACGGTGGAAACGCTCAAGGGCGCGATCCACTCCGGCGGTTTCGGCGGCGCGGCTCCGGATGCGGCGCACGCACTGATGGTCATTGCAACATCGCTTTTCGACGAGCACGGCCGCACCACTATCGACGGCGTGGACACCACCGCGAAGTGGGACGGCGACCCGTACGATCCGGAAACCTTCCGCGGCGACGCGACCGTCCTGGACGGCGTGGAACTGCTGGGCACCGCAGACGATAACCCGGCTGACCTGGTGTGGGCGCGCCCGGCCGTGACCATGATCGGCTTTACCTCCACCCCGGTTGCAGAGGCGATGAACGCGGTGAACCCGCGCGCGGAGGCACAGTTCAACCTGCGTGTTCCGGCTGGCCAGGACTCCGCCGAGGTGGCGGAGAAGATGGTAGAGCACATCAAGGCCCACACCCCGTGGGGCGCCAAGGTGGACGTACAGGTCAGTGGCGTGAATCAGCCGTTTTCTACGGATGTGGAAGCGGAGGCCGTCGCAAAGCTTGGGCAGTGCCTGAAGGACGCATACGGCGCAGACGAGCTGGCTGTCGTAGGCACCGGCGGCTCGATCCCGCTGACCATCACCCTGCAGGAGCAATTCCCCAACGCGGAGATCGCCCTGTACGGCGTGGAAGAGCCGCTGTGTGGCATTCACGGTGTTGACGAGTCCGTCGACCCGACCGAGATCGAACATGTGGCCATCGCCGAGGCGATGTTCCTGCAGCAATACGGGAAGTAAGAAAAATTCGCTACAGTGGCAAAAAGACGGCCGCGCCACTGGTGTTGACGCGTTGTATCTTGTTGCCGCGATGAGCAAGTTATTTCTGTGTGAACTGGAAAGCCCCTGAGGTTAGGCGCGCCAACGGTACGACCGACCTCAAAGGAGGGCTGCCAGAAACGTGCTCACGTTACTTCTTGCGCTCACGGCTGCCAGCGCCATCGCCCCGGTGCTGCTGCGCAGCATCGGCCGCTCGGCGTTCGCCCTACTGGCGTTGGTGCCTCTCGGCGGCTTCCTGTGGGTGGTCAAACTCTTCGCCGACGGGGTGTTCCGCGACGGCGGGGAGATCGTTTCCACGTTCACGTGGATGCCATCGACCAACCTCAACTTAGAGTTTCGCCTCGATGCCCTAGCAGCGCTCTTTAGCCTGATCATCCTGGGTGTCGGGGCGCTTGTGTTGTTCTACTGCTGGGGCTACTTCGACTCGAACCCGCGCAGGCTGGCCAAGTTCGGGTTTGAGCTCAGCGCCTTCGCCATGGCCATGTACGGCTTGGTCATCTCGGACAACTTCCTGCTCATGTACGTGTTCTGGGAGTTGACCTCGATCCTGTCGTACATGCTGGTGTCGTATTACGGGGAGCGGGCGACCTCCAGACGCGCAGCCATGCAGGCGCTGATGGTCACCACGATGGGTGGCCTGGCCATGCTGGTGGGCATCAACCTCCTAGGCTTCAACGCCGGCATCTGGCGTCTGTCCGAGGTGTCCCAGATCGCCGACATCGAGGGCACCCCGGCGATCTCCGCGGCAATCGTGCTGATCATGTTGGGTGCGCTGACCAAGTCCGCCCAGGCCCCGTGGCACTTCTGGTTGCCCGGCGCGATGGCGGCGCCGACGCCGGTGTCGGCGTATCTGCACTCGGCGGCGATGGTCAAGGCGGGTATCTATCTCGTCGCTAGGCTTGCGCCCGACATGTCGGCGGTGACCACGTGGCACCTGCTGGTGCTGTCTACGGGTGGGTTCACCATGCTGCTGGGTGGCTGGATGGCGCTGAAGCAGCGCGACCTGAAGCTGGTGCTGGCGTACGGCACGGTGAGCCAGCTGGGCTTCATCATCACGGTGATCGGCGTGGGTTCGCGTGAGGCCGCGATGGCGGGTCTTGCGATCACGTTCGCGCACTCGCTGTTTAAGGCCGCGCTGTTCATGATTGTGGGCGCGATCGACCACACCACCGGCACGCGCGACATCCACGAACTGTCGGGGCTGGGCAAGAAGCAGCCGTTGTTGGCGGGGTTGGCCATTGTGTCGGCTGCGTCGATGGCTGGCATCCCGCCGCTGTTCGGGTTTGTGGCCAAGGAAGCCGCGCTGGAGATGATCCTGCACGAGGAGTTGCTCACCGGTATGCCGGGCAGGATCACGCTGGTAGTGATGGTCGCTGGTTCCATCCTGACCATGGCGTACTCGCTCTACTTCCTGCACGGTGCCTTTGCGACGAAACCAGAGCACGACCGCAAGCCTTCCGAAGCCGTGCGCGACATGCACCGGGTGGGCCCCACACTGTGGCTCTCCCCCGCCATCCTGACCGCCGGCACGATCGTGTTTGGCCTGGTGCCGGCGCTGCTGTCGGACCCGATCAACAACCACCTCGACGCGCGCTTCCCCGACGTGGAAGGCGAAACGCTCGCGCTGTGGCACGGCATCAACGTGCCGCTGATCCTGTCTGCGGTAATCATCACTGCGGGCGCGATCATGTTCTGGCAGCGCGACCTGGTGGCAAAGGCCCAGTTTGAACAGCCCGCGCTGGGTAACGCCAACGCCGTCTACGACACCATCCTGAGCAAGCTGCACCACTGGTCGATGCGCCTGACCGCGTCCACCCAGCGTGGTTCGTTGGCGATCAACCTGGGTGTCATCTTTGCCACGCTGATGGTTGTGCCGTTGGCTGCGCTGATCCTGGGGGCGTCGAACAACATCCGCATGATCGTGTGGGAAAACGTCTGGCAAGGCCTGATCGTGATCATCATGGCGGGCATGGCGTTCTTCGCCACCCTGCAGCGCAACCGCCTGTCGGCCGTGGTGATGGTCGGCATGACCGGCTACTGCCTGGCCATGATCTTCGCGCTGCACGGCGCACCGGACTTGGCGCTGACGCAGGCGCTGGTGGAGACCATTGTGATGGTTATCTTCATGCTGGTGCTGCGCAAGATGCCCACAGAGGTCGAGCCGCGTCACGACGACAACCGTCTCCGCGCCTGGCTCTCCATCGGCACCGGCGTATCAGTGGTGGTCGTGGCCATGACGGCGATGTCCGCGCGCGTGGCCGATCCGATCTCCACAACCATGCCGGAGTTGGCGTACGAGATCGGGCACGGCCGCAACACCGTCAACGTGCTGCTGGTGGACCTGCGTGCCGCCGATACGCTCGGTGAGATCACCGTGCTGGTCATCGCCGCAGTGGGTGTGGCCAGCCTGATCTTCGGCACCGGCAAGTTTGAAACCCAGTCACGCCGCCCGACCCTGCAGACCACAAAGGCCCGCTGGCTCGCATCCGGCGTCAACGACGAGACGGCGCAGAACCGTTCCCTGATGGTGGAGGTTGCCACCCGCATCCTGTTCCCGTCGATGATGCTGCTGTCGGCGTACTTCTTCTTCTCCGGCCACAACGCCCCCGGCGGCGGGTTCGCAGGCGGCCTTGTCGCCGCGCTCGCGCTCACGCTGCGCTACCTGGCGGGCGGTCGCAAGGAGATTGAAGCAACCCTGCCGGTGCACCCAAGCAAGGTGCTCGCCGCTGGCCTGCTGATGTCCGCCACCGCGGCGGTCGTGCCCATGTTCTTCGGCAACCCGCCACTGACCTCTGGGTACGCCACGTTCAGTCTGCCGCTCATCGGCGAGGTCGACGTCCCATCCGCCCTGCTTTTCGACGCCGGCGTCTACGCCATCGTCGTCGGCCTCATCATGCACGTGCTGGCCTCCATGGGCGCCCACATCGACCTCGAAGAAGAGTCCCGTAAGCAGCGCGCCCGCGACCGCGCCATCGAACTGCAAGAGAAAAACCGTCGCCGCCGCGAACAGCAAGAGCGTGATCGCCGGCAGCGGTTTGATGAGCGGGCGGCGGTGTCGTCGGCAGGGTCGTCGTCGATTAGCAAGAGCTCGGAGAAGTAAATGGAAGCAAACCTGTTCTTACTCATCGGCTCAGGCGTACTCATCGCGGCCGGTGTATACCTCATGCTGGACAAAGTGATGACGCGCATGATCATGGGCGTGCTGCTCATCGGCAACGGCGCGAACCTGCTCCTGCTGCAGTCGGGCGGTCGCGCGGGCTCGCCGCCGATCCTCGGACGCGACTCCGTAGCAGCAGCCGACGCCGCCGATCCGCTCGCGCAGGCGATGATCCTGACCGCCATTGTCATCTCGATGGCGATGGTCGGATTCATGCTCGCGCTCGCCTACCGCCAGTACCGCTACCGCAGCGACGACGTGGTCGAACGCGACGAAGAGGACCGCGCAATTGCGGTGCGCCCAACCACGCCGACGGGCGACCGCGACGAAGAGGAAGCGGCCGGCAAGGCTGCTGCGTCGGCATCGTTCGAAGAGCCAGTAAAGGGGGCGGAGCGTGAGAAGTAGTATGTTAGCCCTCGCCGACTGGGCCCTGCCCGCAGTGCCGTACCTGACGGTGCTGATGATTCTGCTGCCGCTCATCTCCGCGGCGTTCATCCTGGTGTTCCGCGGCGTGAACCTGCAGCGCTTCATTGCCCTGCTGACCCTGGCCACACTGACGGTCATGTCGGCGGTGCTGATCATCGTCGCCGACATCCACGGCATCCAAACGGTGCAAATGGGCGGCTGGGAGGCGCCGATCGGGATTACGTTGGTGGCGGACAGGTTGTCGTCGATAATGTTGTTCGTCTCCTCGATCGTGCTGTTCGCGGTGATGTGGTACGGCATCTCCCAAGGTCTGCGCGATGGTGACGACGACGACCCAGTCGCCGTCTTCCTCCCCACCTACATGCTGCTGAGCATGGGCGTGAACCTATCATTCCTGGCAGGTGACCTGTTCAACCTGTACGTCGGGTTTGAGATCTTCCTCGTCGCCTCCTACGTGCTGCTCACCCTGGGCGCGTCGCCGCAGCGTGTGCGCGCCGGCATCGGTTACGTGATGGTGTCCATGGCGTCGTCGATGGTGTTCCTGTTTGCGCTTGCGCTCGTGTACGCGTCCGTGGGCACGGTGAACATGGCACAAGTCGGAATCCGCATGGCCGAACTACCCACCGGTACGCGCGCCGCAATCTTTGCGACGATCCTCGTCGCCTTCAGCATCAAAGCCGCCGTCTTCCCCCTCGACGCCTGGCTGCCGGACTCCTACCCCACCGCCGCCTCCATCGTGACCGCCGTGTTCGCAGGCCTCCTCACCAAAGTTGGCGTGTACGCGATCATCCGCATGCGCTCCACCGTGTTCACCGACGGCTCGCTCGACAACATGCTCATGTGGGTCGCCCTGTTGACCATGATCGTCGGCGTGATGGGCGCAATCGCCCAAAACGACATCAAACGTCTCATGTCGTTTACCCTGGTCAGCCACATCGGCTACATGATCTTCGGCGTGGCCCTCGGCTCCGTCGCAGGCCTATCCGGCGCGATCTTCTACGCCGTCCACCACATTCTGGTGCAGACGTCGCTGTTCCTGGTGATTGGGCTCGTCGAAAGGCAAGCAGGCTCCGCCCAACTGCGCCGCCTGGGCTCCCTGCTGTACACCGCACCCGTCATCGGCGTGCTGTACCTCATCCCGGCGCTCAACCTCGGCGGCATCCCACCCCTATCCGGCTTCCTGGGCAAAGTCATGCTCATCCAAGCCGGTGCCGAAGACGGCTCCTGGCTCGCCTGGACCCTCATCGGCGGCGCCGTGGTCACCTCGCTGCTCACCCTGTACGCCATGATGAACGTCTGGTCCAAAGGCTTCCTGCGAGATCGCGCCGACGCCCCCGAAGGCGACGTCGTCCTCGCCCGCCCCGCCAACCTTGCCGAGCGCGGCGAAACCGTCTCTGCCGGCGAACGCGACGACGTCGGCCGCATCCCCGTCGGCATGTTCCTCTCCACCGCACTGCTGGTACTCACCTCCACGTCGATCACGTTCCTGGCCGGCCCGATCTCCAACATCACCGACCGCGCCGCCCAATCCGCCCAAGACGTCACCATCTACCGCAGCGCAGTACTTATCGACGACCCCACCCAAGCCACCCGCAACCTCGACGCATTCACCGAACCCACCGATTCCCACGGCGGGCACGACTCGCTGATGAACCGTCGCAACCAGGAGGTGCGTAACTGATGAGCCTGCTCACAGGTGTAAAAAACCGCATGCGCCCCGCCTACATTGCGTGGCTGACCTTCATGTGGGTCCTGCTCATGGGCGAAGTGTCCTGGGGCAACGTCGCCGCCGGCCTCGCACTTGGCGTCGTCATCGTGCTGGCCCTGCCGCTGCCGCGCGTCCCCCGCAGCGGAAACCGCATCCACTGGCCACGCCTGATGGCCTTCGTCGGCATCTGGCTGTGGGACCTCATCGTCGCCTCCGCCAAAGTGGCCTGGCTCTCGCTGCGGCCCCAACCGCAACCCAAAAACGCGATCCTGCGCGTGCCCATGCGCGTCAGCAACGAATTGGTGTTCTACCTGGCCACCTGCGCCTACAACCTGCAGCCCGGCGGCACCGTCACCGACATCGACCTGGCCAACCGCGAATGGACCATCCACGTCCTCGACGCGTCCACCCCGGCCGACATCGAACGCGAAATTGCCAACGTAGCCACCCTGGAACGCCAAATGATCGGGATCTTCGAAAGCAGGAGCAAATGAACGAAACGATCTACAACGTCTTCCTCGCCATAGCCGCCATCTTCATCTTCGCCGGCTTCTTCATCCTCGCCTGGCGAGTCATCGTCGGCCCCGACTCCCTCGACCGCGTCCTAGCTAACGACGGCATCACCGCCTCCCTCCAGTGCGCCCTCGCCCTCTACATCTGCTGGACGTTAGACACCACCGTGGTCAACGTGATGATCGTCATCGCACTCCTCGGCTTCATCGCCTCCCTGTCCGTCGCCCGCTTCCGCAAGAGGGATGGTTCCCTATGATCACCGACATCATCTCCCTGATCTTCATCCTGCCCGGCGCGTTCATGGTCTTCTCCGCCGCCGTCGGCACCGCACGCTTCAACTCCACCCTCGCGCGCGTCCACGCCATCACCAAACCCCAAACCACCGGGCTCGTGCTGTTCATGATCGGCACCATCATCCGAGTCACCACCGCCGAAGACTTCGGCGTCCACGAAAAAGGCGACATCGGCATCATGATCCTGCTGGTCATCTTCGCCCTAATGACCAACCCCGTCCCCGGCCAGCGCCTCGGCCGCATCGCCCGACGCGAGGGCCTCTACGGCGAGGACGGCCAGCTCACCCGCAACGACCGCCCCGCCAGCTACCACCCCAAGCGCATCAACCCCAACAAGCCCACCGAAACCGAACGGCCGGCGGGCTAAGGGCTGGCTGCTACGGCGCTACGGCGTGAGTTCCCACATTTCGTCGCAGGTCGCGTCCACAACCGCCTTCCAATCACCCGTGCGCTGGTAAATCTCCCGCTGGCGCTGGTAGCCGGCGCCACGCTCGACGATTTCGCTGACCAGCCGTAGCTCGTCGAGGCAGTTGAGGTCTTGGGCCGTGGGCGTGAGTTCGTCGATAAGCAATTGCAACTCGTGCTTAATCCAGTCCTCGTCCGTATCGCGGCTAGTGATCACGAGCGCGTCCATGCCGTAGCGGGCGCCGCGCCACTTATTCTCCGCGACGTGCCACTGCTGCAGGGTGGGCAGGGACTCGCCGCGATCGAGCATCCGGTCGTAGTGGACCACGAGACAGTGCGTGAGCGCCACGACCGCGGCGAGCTCGCGCAGGTTAGACGTGGCATCCGAAATGCGAACCTCGATCGTGCCCCACTTCGCGGCCGGGCGGACATCGAAATGCATCGAGCCCGTGTGATTAATCACGCCCGAAGTCTGCTGATCGCGCATAAATGCAACCCACTCATCCCAATCCTGGAACTGATACGGCATACCCGCGGTGGGAAGCTGCTGGTAAAGCATCGTGCGGTTCGAAGCGTAACCCGTATCGATGCCGTCCCAACCCGGGCTCGAGGCGCTTATCGCGAGCAGGTGCGGGTACTTCGTCATCACCGCATTAATGATCGGCCACACCTTGTCCTCATGACTGATGCCCACGTGGCAGTGGATACCCCACAACAACATGTGCTGACCCCAATACTGGGTGCGATCCGCGATCTCCTGATACGTGTTCTTCGGACTCAGCGGATTCGTGCGGAAATCCGAAAACGGGTGGCCGCCGCTCGCCCACAGGCGGAGGTTCTTCTCATCCGCGACCTCCTTGATCGCTTTGAGGTCGCGCTGGAGGGCGTCGACCGCCTCCCTGGTATTCGTGCAGATCGGCGTGACAAGCTCGATCGTGTTCTGCAGAAACTCCGGCTCCAGGTGCACGTCCGGATTGCGCTTCTGCACCTCCTCGATCACCTCAGCCGCACGCGGCACAAGGTCGCGCGTTTCCGGGTCGACGAGACAAATCTCCCACTCGACACCGAGGGTAGGGGCGGCCGACCTGGCAAAATCGCGAAACGGATCCATAGTCAGCCAGCCTAACCGCTTCGGTTCCCGGGACTGGCATGGCGAAGCGGTTTATATGCGGGGCGGTGCTGTTGGGGTTCCGCCTTCCACACAGATGGTGAGGACGCAACGGAGAGCTTGCCGATTTTTGGCCATCTTCACCCTTGCATTCTCACCATGTGTTGGGGTGGTGCCGGGGTGGTGTCGTCGCAAAGCTAAACGGCGCCTCCTACACGGCATATTTCGCTAATTTTCGACGAAATGCACCGTGTAGGAGGCGCCGTTTGGAGGCTAAAACTAGCCGGCGAGGACGACCGCGACCGCGCTGCGGTTATTCGCGGCCTGCTCCGGAAGGCCGACGGCGCCCTCCGGGATGTCATTCTTGGCGCGGGCGGTGCCACCGACGCGGCGGGCGATGTCGGCAGCGACCTGCTCAGCACCCGGGGTGGCCGGGTCGAAGAACACGTAGGTCTCCGGGAAGATACCGTACTGCTGCTCAGGCATGTTCATCGTCGCAGCGTCCTGGGACTGATTAGCGACGTTGAACTGACCCTTAAGCTGGTCCGCCGTGCGATTAGCCAGGTCAGCGATGCCGGAGTTGTTGTAGACGAAGACCTGCGCGCTCGCATTGTCGAGCTGCGCGCCCTGCGGGGCCGGAGCCGGAGCCGGTGCCGGGGTCTCGGCGTTCGGGTCTTGCGCGTTGGGGTCTTGCGCGTTGGGGTCCTGGGCCTGGTCGCCTTCGCGCTGTTCGGCGTTCGGGTCCTGCGGCGCGTTCGGATCCTGGGAGGCGTTGGGGTCCTGGGCGCCCTGGCCCTGGCCCTCGCCAGGCTGGGCCGTGGATGGGGCGGCCTCAGCGGTAGCGGAGGTGGAGGTTTCGGACGAGGCGGAGGATGCGGCGTTGTTGTCGTCGCCCTTCTGGGTCATCGCCCACAGGGCCCAGAGCAGCAGCAACGCAGCAACGGCGATAAGGATCATGGCGAGGCCACGGCGGGGCAGGCCGCCCTGGGCAGCGGCGCCCGCCCCAGCACCGGCTCCAGCAGCGCCAGCGCCGCCAGCGGTGACGGCGGTCGAGCCGGCGGCGTAGCCTGCGTACGCCTCGTCGTAGGCCTCGTCATAGTCATAGTCGGCGTCGTCGTCGCGACGGTGCGCGCCGCGGTATTCCTCGGCGGGTGCGTCGGTGGGGGTGTCGTCGATAATTTCGGCGTCGAGGGGCTCGTCGCCCACGTTGTCGTAGCGGGGGTCGTTGCCATACTGATCTTTAGTCACAGCAGCAACAATAGCCACACCTGGTGGGGGAAGGGAGGCAACACACCGGGTTAGGCGTCGCGAAGCCTTTGCAACCGCCGCACCAACTGAGGCTCCGCCGCGAGCGCATCCGGATTATCCAAAAGGACGTTGAGGCGCTGGTAGTAGCGGATCGGCGTCATGCCAAGTTCGGCACGGATAGCGTCCTCGCGCTTGCCGAGGGACCGCGGGGCGCGCGCGGCGAAACGGAGCACGGCGAGGTCGGTGTCGGAAAGCATGCCTAATATATTGGCATGACCATCCGACCCATCGTTATCCACGGCGACCCTGTGCTGCACGAACCGACCAAACAGGTCACGCAGCCCGTTGAGGAACTGCAGGAACTCATCGCCGACATGCACGAAACCATGGACGCCGCCCACGGCGTGGGCCTGGCCGCCAACCAGATTGGTGTGCCGCTGCGCCTGTTCGTCTACCACTGCCCCGACGGCGACGAGATGCGCCGCGGCACCGTGATCAACCCGGTGCTGGAAACTTCCGAAATCCCGAAGACAATGCCTAGCGACGACGGCGAGGACGACGAAGGCTGCCTCTCCGTCCCGGGCTACTCCTGGCCGACCGGCCGCGCCGACTGGGCCAAGGTCACCGGCCTGGACGAGAACGGCAACGAGATCGAGGTGGAAGGCACCGGCTTCTTCGCCCGCTGCCTGCAGCACGAGGTCGGCCACCTGGACGGCTTCCTGTACACCGACGTGCTCACCGGCCGTTACAAGAAGGAAGCGAAGCGCGAAATCCGCGATAAGGGCTGGCGCGAGCCGGGCAACACGTGGCTTCCAGGCACCGACGAGGATCCGTTCGGCCACTAACGCGGTATGATGTGCGGGACTGTCTATTTTTCCGGAGGCACCCATGCGCATCCCCGCCGTCATCGCCGCGACTGCGATCACGCTGACCACTCCCGCTGCGCCCGAAACGCCGCTCGAGCAGCTGCTTAGCGACGTCACCGAGACCCGCACCACCTCCCTCACCGCGCTTAAGGAAGCGGATGGAGAGGACGAGGTCCGCGAGATCCTCACCGATTGGCGCAAGAACCTCATCGAGGCCGCCGACGACCTTGAGGAGCTTCGCGAGGACACCGGCGACCTGACCGACGAGGAAGAAGCCGAGTTCGACGAGGCAGCCGACGCCCTCAAGGCCGAGCGCGCCGGTGTGCGTAAGTTGCGCTCGGAGCTTTTACTTAACGACGACACCGTCGTCCTCCCCTCCGCCCTCAAGGGCCTCGACGGCATCTTGGGCACCACCGCCTTCGACGCCTTCGAGCGTTCTGACAACGGCGACGCCCGCATCATCTACGGCATCCCGGGCGGCAAGGAAGAGGCTGCCGCGTCGGAGGATGCGACTGCGGAGAAGGCTGGCGAGAAGGCTTCGGAGAAGGCTGCTGTTCCGGCAACCACGGCGGCGAAGACCACCGAGCCGAGCAGCAAGGCGCCGAAGACGTCTGCGTCCGCTGCGGAGACCGCCCCGGCCACCGAGTCTGTTGCTGAGTCGCTGAGCCTGCGCGCCGAGCGGATGCAGGACGAGACCACCACCTCGGAGACCACTGAGTCCACCACCAGCGAGACGACCACGACGAACACGTCGTCCGGCACCGAGACCACAAGCACCACGACCGGTACGACTACCGGGGAGACCACAACCTCCGGCACTTCGTCGAGCACGACGTCTAGCGCGACCGCCACGACCTCGTCGTCTTCGTCTTCCTCTTCGTCGACGACGTCGGCGTCGGTGCTGCAGAACCGCACCACCTCGGCAACGTCGAGCACGACGCGTTCGACCACGTCCTCCTCGAGCACCTCGCGCACCACGACCAGCACCGAAGATGAGCGCGACGGCGACCTCGCCGACACCGGCACCCCGATGCGCGGGCTGATCGGCCTGGGCGCGCTTGCGCTGCTGGCCGGTGTGGCGTTTATGTTGCCGGGTGCGGGTAGGGCTCGTCGATAAGAAGAGCGCGAGAAACACAACATATGTCGCGTATTTTCCGCTCGGATGACGTGGGGGTGGGTGACCGCGTCGTGGTCAGGCAGCGGCGCGGCGAGCACGCCAGCGACATCATCGGGCACGTCGTGTCGCTCGACCCGCTGGTGGTGCGGCCGCAGGAGGTGGGTGGCTTCCCGTCCTCGAAGGAGGCGATCGAGGTGGCCAACGTGCACATCATTAAGAAACTTTCCGCCCGCACGGTGCGCAACTCCGAGATCCGCGCGCTGGAACGTCGCATTGCCGAGGGCATCCCCACCACCGAAGAAGCCTGGGCCGAAGGCTGGCTCATGCGCACCGGCAAGACCGACGAGGCGAACTCGGCCGTACCGCTCGGACCGTCGGCGGGCCTGCAACCCGTACCTATCGACGCCATCCGCGCCTTCTACCGCGCACGCAACCTGCCAGTACGGCTCATGATCCCGGAGCGGATCGGGAAACCCGCGCTGAAACTCCTCACCGACGAATGGACACTTGCGGAGGAGCAGGTGGCGTGGGTGGACGGTGAGGGATACGGGGTGTCGTCGATTAGCAATGTGCCCGAAGGAGCACTCGAACACCACCGTCGGCGGCTGGCGCTAGGCTAGGCGCATGCGAATCGCCACCTGGAACGTCAACTCCGTGCGCACCCGCGCCGAACGCATCGCCGCATTCCTCGAACGCAACGACGTAGACGTACTCGCGATGCAAGAAACCAAAACCGCAGACGCAACATTCCCCTACGCCACCTTCGAAGCCGCAGGCTACGAGGTCGCGCACGTGGGCGTGAACCAGTGGAACGGCGTGGCCATCGCCTCCCGAGTGGGATTGGACAACGTGCGCGACCACTTCGACGGCCAACCCGCATTTGCGAAGAAGGGCGAGCCCGAGGTGGAAGCGCGCGCGGTCGGCGCCGAGTGCGGCGGCGTGGAAGTGTGGAGCCTGTACGTACCCAACGGCCGCGAAATCGGCGACCCGCACTACGACTACAAACTGCAATTCCTGTGGTCCCTGGCGGAGTCGGTGCGCCCCGGCGACCTGCAGGTGTTCATGGGCGACTTCAACGTGGCTCCCCGCGACGAAGACGTATGGGACGTCGCCTGGTTCGAAGGCAAAACCCACGTCACCGAACCCGAACGCGCCGCGTTCCAGATGCTGCTGGAGGCGGGGCTGTACGAAATTCGTCACGACGACCCCTACACCTTCTGGGACTACAAATCCATGCGGTTCCAGCACAACGAAGGCATGCTCATCGACTTCCAACTCGCCACCGCACCCATGCGCGACCTGCTCAAACGCGCCTGGGTGGACGTCGACGAACGCCGCGGCAAGGGTGCCTCCGACCACGCACCCGTGATCGTCGATTACGACACGCGCGGCCTCTCCTATAATGAGGTCCGATGAATATCGACCTCGGATGGTGGCAATTCGCGGCGATGGTCCTCGACTACGCCATCAAATTCGTCATGATCGGTGTGGTGCCGGGCGGGCGCAAACCGTCGTCGGCAAACGCGTGGCTTTTGCTCATCCTGCTGCTGCCCGTCGTCGGGCTGCCGCTGTACCTCCTCATGGGCTCCACGTTCGTGTCGCGACGCCGCCACCGCATCCAAGTTGAAGCACGCCGACACATCGACGACACCAACCTCAACGTCGCCGACTTCCCCGCCGACGAAGAACTGCCCGACGTCACCACCTCCATCGTGCGCCTCAACCGCACCCTCACCGGCTACCCCGCCGTCCACGCCGACGTACGCGCACTCTGGACCGACTACCGCAAAACGATGCACCGCATGGCATCACTTATCGACGACGCCACCTCCCACGTCAACATCGAAATCTACGCCGTAGCCTGGGACGACACCACCGACGTCGTCTTCCGCGCCATCGAACGAGCCGTCGCCCGCGGCGTCCACGTCCGCCTCCTCTTCGACCACATCGGCAGCCAAAAATACCCCGGGTTCCGGAAACTCAAACGCCGACTGACCGAAATCGGCGTCGACTGGCACATGATGCTGCCACTCGCCCCACTCCGCGGCCGCTGGCGCCGCCCCGACCTACGCAACCACCGCAAACTCCTCGTCGTCGACTCACGCGTAGCCATGCTCGGATCCTTCAACCTCATCGACCGCTCCTACCTCGTCCGCCAACACCGCCGCGCCGGCCGCCAATGGGTCGACGCGTTTGTCGAACTCGAAGGCCCCATCGTCGCGTCCGCCGACTCCATGTTCGCCACAGACTGGTACACCGAATCTGGCGAGGTGATTGAGCAGGCGCCGGTGAGGGAGTCGTCGACAAGCAATGGCGTGCTCCAACTCGTCCCCTCCGGACCCGGATACCTCACTGAACCAAACCTGCGCATGTTCGTGTCCATGATCCACAACGCAAAAACGCACGTCACGCTGTGTTCGCCCTACTTCGTGCCCGACGACTCGCTGCTGGAAGCCATCACCTCCGCCTGCTACCGCGGCGTACACGTCGACCTCCTCGTCAGCGCCAAATCCGACCAATTCATGGTCCAACACGCCCAATCCGCCTACTACGAACAACTCCTCAAAGCCGGCGTGCGCATCTGGGAATTCCCCGCGCCATTCGTGCTCCACACCAAGTTCGTACTTATCGACGACGGCCTCCCCGGCTCCTCCGCCGTCGTCGGATCCTCCAACATGGACATCCGCTCCTTCAGCCTCAACTACGAATCCTCCCTCTTCGTCGCCTCCGGGGCGCTGCTGCACATGCTGTCCGAACTCGGCACGTGTTATCTAGCCGTGTCGCGGGAGCTTACTTTGGAGCGGTGGGATCAGCGGCCCTGGTACAGGCGCTACATCGACAACGTGATGAAACTGACCTCCGCCCTGCAGTAGGGGGTTTGGGCTGGGTGCGTGGGGTGGCTGGGTGGCCCTTGCGTCGCTTCCCCGCCCGGCCCCAGCCCGGCCCTTGCCGTCCGCCCGGCCCCTTTAACGCAAACGGCATATCCTGCACGGTACATTTCGCTAATTTTCCGCGGAATGCGCCGTGTTAGATGTGCCGTTTGGCTAAGTTTGGTGCCTCACCACGCGGGCAGAGCCTCAACCGACGCCGGGCCGATCTTCTCCGAACGACGCTTTGCCGCAACAATGCGGTGAAGCACCTTTTCCTCATCCGCCCATATTTCTTTAGGCGTGATGCGGATGATCCAGTAGCCGGCCTCCCGAAGCTGATTTTCACGATGAATGTGCTGTTGAGCGGCACGTGACGCATCCTCCTCAAACTTGATGGCACCGTCGACCTCAATGACCAGCTGGCCCCACAGCAAATCCACCCGGTATTTGCCGATGCGCATCTGCTCCTGCGCCACGACACCGACGCGCCGAAGCAGAAGGCGAACGAGCGTCTCATACGGAGACTCCGACAGCATCGACAATTGCCCAAACGCCTCTCGGGCCTGTTCAATGCCGCGGTTACCGCTAAGGCGGTGGATTGTTTCCTCCAGCTCAGTGTGGATGCCCCCCTTGAACGCGTCGAGTTTCCCGAAGAACAGGCTGTCCATCGCGACCACGCCTTCTTTCACGCCGTGCCACCGAGCAATGTCGACTGCCGTGCGCACCGGGGTCGTGAGTTTCACCTCGTCGTTCTGGCCTAACGCGGTGATGTCCATGCCTGGTACGACGATTCGTCGATAGGTAACGCCCGAAGGACGCTGCGAGTGTCGGGGAACGCGCCCCTTCGGGTTTGCCATCTCCACCTCAAACGTGCGGGGCAGAACCCACATTCCGTGCGCCGTCGCCGCAGCACGTCCCACCAGTATCGACGTGTGTGCCGCCGCCCCCGCTGCCCAGCACCGTAGGAACTGTTGTTCGTGGGGCTTCAGTTTTACCCATTCCGTGCGCGCGATAAACCTTGTCGACGACAGCTTCACACAAACTTGTTCAGCAGCCTTGCCGCGTCCAACTAGTTTCCCCACCAAATCTTGTCTAATCATGTTGCCCCCTCCCCGAGACGCGCTTGAGTGTAGCGCAGTAGGGTGCGGCGCGGGGTGTCTCAAAGCTAAACGGCGCATCCTGCACGGTACATTTCGCTAATTTTCGACGAAATGCGCCGTGTAGGATGCGCCGTTTGCGGGAGGTGGCGCGCCGGGGTGGCGGCACCAGCGCGGAACCCCTACGCGTCGCGGGACTCGAGCGCCACCAGGCCCGCGATCCAGAGCCCCACCGCCCACACGGCGAAGACCAGCAGCGATACGCCGAGGCCCCAGTGGCCGTTGGGCTGGTTGACCATGAAGGAGGTGAGGTTGCCGAAGGGCAGGAACTTGGCCACGTCGGCACCGAAGCGCGGGATGAAGCCGACGATGGTTTCTACCAGCAGCATCATGCTGATGCAGGCCACGATGGTGCCGGAGGTGTTGCGCACCAGCCAGCCGACGCCCTGGGTGAACATGGTGATCAGCGCCATGCCGAGGGGGACGGCCCAGAGGGCGCGTTGGGTGGCGGGGTTGGTGGTCCAGTTGGCGGGGACGGAGGCGGTGAGGTCGCCAAGAATGAAGGCGAGCACCAGCGCGACCAGCGCCACGACAGCGGCCAATACGGCCCCGAGCAGCACCTTCGCTACGGCGAGTTGCCAGCGTTGGGCGACGACGCGGAAGTTGGTGGCGGGGATGCCGTAGCGGTATTCGGTGGTGACGGTCATGGCGGCCTGCACGATCACGATGATGGCGATGGTGGTGGCCACGGATGCGATGACGGTCAGGGGCGCGTAGGGCATGCCGCTGGTGCGGGAGGCGTAGCCGAATAGGAGGCCGTAGAGGGCGGAGATGACCAGGGTGATGCCGGTGGTCCAGAAGAAGGATGCGGTGGTGCGCAGTTTGGTCCACTCGGCTTGGATGAGGTTATGCATTGGGGGCCTCCGCGGATACGTACTGGGCTTGGTCTTGGGTGCTGTGCATGTAGGCCTCTTCGAGGGAGGCGCGGCGTTCGGTGAGTTCGGCGAGTTGGATGCCGGCGGCGAAGGCGAGGGCGCCGATGTCGTCGGAGGTGCGGTCGGCGATTTCGAGTGTCGCGCGCCCTTCACTATCGACGACGCGCCTAAACGGCACCCCACCCAACGCCGCTTCGAGCGCCTGCGTGTCTGCGGCGCGCACCACGGTGGTCACGCCGGAGTTGTTACGGATGAATTCGGCGACGGAGGTGTCGGCGACGAGGCGGCCGCGGCCGATGATGATGAGGTTGTCGGCGGTTTGGGCCATCTCGGCGAGGAGGTGGGAGGACACGAGCACGGTGCGGCCCTCCGCTGCCAGGGACTTCAGTAGGCCGCGGACCCAGCGGATGCCGGCGGGGTCGAGGCCGTTGACGGGTTCGTCGAGGATGAGGTATTCGGGGTCGCCGAGCAGTGCGGCGGCGATGCCGAGGCGTTGGCCCATGCCGAGGGAGAATCCGCCGACGCGTTTGCTGGCGGCGTCGGTGAGGCCGACGAGGTCGAGGACTTCGTCGACACGCTTGCGCGCAATGCCGGCTGCCTGGGCTTGCCAGAGCAGGGTGGCGCGTGCGGAGCGGTTGGGGTGGACCCCCTTGGCGTCGAGGAGGGCGCCGACTTTGCGGGTGGGGTTGGGGATGTTGCGGTAGGGGGTGCCGTCGATAAGCGAATGGCCCGAGGTGGGCTTATCCAACCCCAGGATCATGCGCATGGTGGTAGATTTGCCGGCGCCGTTGGGGCCGAGGAAGCCGGTGACCACACCGGGTTTGACCGTGAAGGTGAGGTCATCGACGGCTTGGACGGAGCCGTAGCGTTTCGTCAGTCCTTGGACTTCAATCATGCGGTTTAGTATGCACCATCGCGCGCGCAAGCACCGTGTCTAGGGAGGCGGCGAAGGCGGGGTGCAGCGGAAAATCGCGCAGGGTGTCCAGGGGGACCCAGCGCAGTTCTTCGGATTCTTCGTTGGGGGTGGTGGGCAGGGGCTCGTCGCAAAGCGCGAGCACTGTTGTGTAGGACCAGTTGGGGAACTCCGCAGTGCGCAGCGTATCGACGACCGCCACCTCCCCGGGGTCAATCGCACACTCCTCCACCGACTCGCGGATGGCGGCCTCGGCGGGGGTTTCGTGCGAATCGATCGCGCCGCCGGGGATACCCCACGTGTCGCCCTGAGCGGTCCAGGCGGCGCGGTGTTGCAGCAGCACACGCGCGTTTTCGCCGGTCCCCGCGATAAGGAAGAGGCCAGCGGCCCCGTGAAGACCCCAGAATTTTGTGCCGTTGGGTGCGGTGACCCAGCCGTTTCCGTCGCCAAGCATGCCCCCACTGTAGGTGGAAGCGGTTATTATTGCGGAATGGTAATGCGGGCGACGGCCTCGGCTGCGGGGCTGGAGGAGACGAGCGCGGACGCATGGCTCGATGAGCTGGAGCCGCGCCGCGAACGTGCCCGCTTCTTGCAAGGGCGGCTTGTGCGGCCGATGGCGATGGGGCGCCGGGGCAAGGCGTTTCTACAGACCACGCCCGGCAAGTTGATCGTAGTGATGGTGGTGCTGACCACCTCGATGCTGGCGGCCGGGCTGTCCATGAGCCAGTCCATGTCGCTGCGCAACCAGTCGCTGGACACGGTGCTGAATGCCACGGAGCCGATGAGTGCGGCGGCGCACGTGCTGTCCACGTCGCTGCTGCGGGCGGATACGATCGCCGCGGGGTCCTACGTGCAGGCGGGGCCTATGTCGGAGGACGACATGCGCACCTATACGGCGGCGCTGGACCAGGCGGTCAGTTCCGCCTCCGAGATTTACAAGGGCGCGGTGGAGGCCGATTCTGCCTCGAGCCGGGAGATCGAGGACCTGGTGATTAACATCCAGCGCGACCTGCCCGTCTACAGCGGCCTGAACGCGCGGGCGCAGGTGAACCAGCGCATGGGCAACCCGGTGGGCGTGGCGTACATGTCGCAGGCCAGCGCGATTATGCGTACGCGGATGCTGTCGGCGGCGCAGGAGATCAACACGCTCACCCGCCAGGACGTTGCCGACGAGATGCGCCGACTGTCCCAACCGCAGTGGGTGACCCTGTCCGGCTTCCTGGCGGCGCTGGGGTTCCTGTTGCTGGCGCAGTGGTGGCTGTGGCTGACGTTCCGCCGCCGCTTCAACCGTGGCTTCCTCGCCGCCACGCTGGCGCTGCTCATCGCGATCAGTTGGGCCGGGGTGTCTAACTTCCAGTCCTGGCGCTCCGGTTCCGTGGCGTACGCGCGGGCGGCGCAGCCGTGGGAGGAACTCACGGCGGCGCGCATCGACGCCCTGGAGACCCGCACCGACGAAACCTTCGCGTTGCTGCGCCGCGAAACCGCCGCCCAGTCCGCCCGCGACTTCACCGAGACCTACTCGTCGGTCGCCGGCGCGGTGCATACGGCGGAGGATTACGGCATGAACAAGCAGCTTATCGACGACTCCCGCTCCCACCTCAACGCTTGGTCCAACGAACACGCCGAACTGGTCGGGGCGCTGAACTCCGGCAGTTACGACCAGGCCGCGGCGCTGCTGAGCACGCGTAGCGACGCCGACGGCGAGGCCTCCTTCCGTGGCCTCGACGGGTCCCTGGCGGAACTGATTGCGTCCTCGAGGGAGAACACGCGGCTCTACATTGCGGAGTCGTTGGACGCGACCCGGCGAGTCTCCGCCGCCGTGGCGCTACTGTCCGTGCTGGCAGTGGTGTGTATCTGGTGGGGCATCCGCCGCAGGTTGGGTGAGTACCTATGATGCGCGCTCGGTTCGGCTCGCGTGTGGTTGCGGCGTGTGCGGTGGCGGCGCTTGCGGTGCCGTCGTTGGTGGCGTGCGCCGGCGGTGAGGGGCATGAGGGGAAGGTATCGGCGACGATCGAAACGCCGTCGCCGACCCGCGAGATGGTGCCGCTGCCGCCGGGCGCCCAGTTGGATCCGGCGGCCGGTCCCCCGGCGGACCCGTTCACGCCGGACGAGTTCGAGTGGGAGGGGTCGTTGGACCCGCGCGGGGGCGCTGGAAGTGAAGCGGACGGTGCCGAGGAGGAGGCCCCGAAGCCGAACGTGGAGCGCATCCGCCAGCGCGGCCGCATCATCGTCGGCATTGATCAGTCCCTGTACTTGTTGTCGTACCGGGACACGGATTCCGGCCGTTTGCGTGGGTTAGAGGTGGACCTGGCCCGGGCGATCGCCCACGACATCTTCGAGGACGATCAGGACCTGCGCGTCGATTTCCGCTTCGTCGATTCGGCGGCCCGCACGGAGGCGCTCAACTCGGGTGAGGTGGACATCATTATCCGGACGATGTCGATTACGCCCGAGCGGGCTGAGGTGATTGAGTTTTCTACGCCGTACCTGACGTCGTCGGTAAGAGTGCTCGTGCCCAAAGACCGCGACGTGAATAGCTTGGAGGACCTCGCCGGGCGCACCGCCTGCATCGTCGACGGGACAAACCTGCTGCGTATCGCCAAAACCTACGTGCCGGATTCGAACATTTTGCGCACCCGCTCCTGGTCGGATTGCCTGATGGCGGTGCAGCAGTTTAGGGCGGAGGCGATCGTGGCGGATGATGCGATCCTCGCCGGCCTGGCCGCGCAGGACCCGCACACGACCATTCTGGAAGGCGCGTTTGCCACCCAGTACTACGGCGTCGGCGTGGCCAAGGGGCAGGACGATCTGGTGCGCCAGGTCAACGCCACCCTGGAGCGGATGCGTAACGACGGCTCCTGGTACACCCTGTACAACACGTGGCTCGGCGGGTCTATAGCTGAATCCTCACCGCCGCCGCTGCGGTACCGGAAGGAGGACAACGATGGCTAAGCCACACGACCACGACGACGTCCAGCCCACCGAAGCGGTCGCCTTCGACCCCTTCGCGGATGATGAACCAGGCACCGAAGCCGTCGCCTTCGACCCCTTCGCCGACGATGATGATCTTGACGACGACTCCGACGCCGAATACGCCGGCCTCGGCGAAATGGCCGGGCTGCTCAAAGACCTGGACAAGTTGCGTAAGGGGTCGGGGCGCGAGGATACGTCGCAACGCTCGCGCCAAGCTGCGCTGGACACCTTCCGCGAACGCCGCGGCACCCGGCGCGCCAGCCGCATCATCGCCGACGGCATGGTGGAACTGCCGTGGGTGGAGCCAACCGAACCACGCGAGGCGCTGATCGACCCGGAGCCAGCCGTGGTGAAGAAGGGCATTGCGCCGCCGGTGCTGCACCCCGGCGACATCGTGGCTGGCCAGTACGAGATCACCGGCGTGATCGCGCACGGCGGCATGGGCTGGATCTACCTCGCGCAGGACCACTACGTGGCCGGGCGCGTGGTGGTGCTCAAGGGCCTGCACTCCACCGACAACCCCGACGAGGCCGCGGCCGCCGAGGCGGAGCGCGAGTTCCTGGCGGACATCACCCACCCCGGGATCGTGAAAATCTTCAACTTTATCGACGACCCCCGCGTCCCCGGAGGCTTCACCGTCATGGAGTACGTGGGTGGGCCTTCGCTACGGGCGAGAAGGAATTCGTCGCTAAGCGGAGTGCTCGAACCCGACATCGCCATCGCATACATCCTGGAAGTACTGCCCGCGCTGGATTACCTGCACTCGCGCGGGGTGGTGTACAACGACCTGAAGCCCGACAACATCATTGTCACCGAAGACCAGGTGAAACTCATCGACATGGGCGCGGTGTCCGGCATCGGCGCCTACGGGTTCATTTACGGCACGAAGGGGTTCCAGGCGCCCGAAGTGGCCACGGAGGGCCCGTCGATCGCGTCCGATATTTACACGGTGGGGCGCACACTCGCCTCGCTCGTGGTGGACCTGCCGCAAACCGACGGCATCTACGACCCCGGCCTACCCACGCCCACCGACGAGCCACTCTTCCGCCAATACACCTCCCTGTACCGGCTGCTCGCGCGGTGCTGCAACGAAAACCCCGCGCGGAGGTTTGATAGCGTCTCCGAACTGGAAAGCCAGCTCCTCGGCGTACTACGCGAGGTCGTGGCGGTTCACGACGGCCGCACCTACCCCGCCCAACACTCCCTCTTCTCCCCGCAACGCCGCACCTTTGGCACCAAACACCTGGTGTTCCGCACCGACCAACTCATCGACGGCATCTCCCGCACCGTCGACATCACCCCACAAGAAGTCGTCGCCGCCCTGCCCTCCCCGCTGATCAACCGTGACGACGTCGGCGCCGCCATGCTCCAAGGCTCCTCCTACGCCGAACCGCGCGAAACCCTGGAAACCCTGCGCCAAGCCATGACCACCCCGCAATACGAACACTCCGTGGAAATCCCCTTCGGCGTGGTGCGCACCATGATCGACCTCGGCCTCACCTCCCAAGCCCGCTCCTGGCTCCTCACCCTCCAGGACCGCTTCGGCGACACCTGGCGCTTCTCCTGGTACTCCGGCGTCGTAGAAATGCTGCTCGGCGACTTCCCCACCGCCACCCGCTCCTTCTCCGAAGTGCTCAACCAACTCCCCGGCGAGGCCGCCCCCAAACTCGCACTCGCCGCCGTCTCCGAGTTGTTGCTGCAAGAGCGAGGCCTCCAAGAGCAATCGCTTATCGACGACTCCCTCGCCCGCACCGCCACCAACCTCGAACACCCCCTCTCCAACGTCCCCACCACCGTGCTTCGCGCCATGGTGGAAAACGGCCAAATGGACCCCACCTGGACCGTCACCGCCCTCGAACCCGGCGCGCTACGCTTCCACGCGATCCGGCTGTACTCCCTGGTGTGGCTCACTAACCCCACCACCGTCTCCTCCGCCTTCGGCCTCGCCCGCATGCTCATGCGCGAAGGGGAAACCGATTTGGCGTTGCGGGCCCTGGACAAGGTGCCCAACGCCTCGCGCCACTCCCGCATGGCCCAACTCACCGCCATCCTCTACCTGGTCCTACCCGTCGCAGGCACCGGCGCCGACCCCACCGAAGCGCAAATCCGGGAGGCCGCCGCCCGCCTCGACCAGATCCCCACCACCGAGCCACGCTTCCTGCAGATCAAGACCGCCGTCCTCGACGCCGCCCTGCACTACCTGGTCACCGAAGGCTCCGCCAACACCCCCACCCTTTTCGAATACTCCTTCACCGAACGCGAAATCCGCCACGGCCTCGCCCAGACCCTGCGCGCCCAGGCCCGCGTCGCCCCCTACGCCCAGCACCGCTACGCGCTTGTGGACATGGCGAACAAGGTCCGCCCCGCCACCTGGTTCTGAGGGTGGTGGCTGGTGGGGCCGGTAGGGCCGGTCAAAAGCTAAACGGCGCATCCTACACGGCATATTTCGCTGATTTTCGACGAAATGCACCGTGTAGGATGCGCCGTTTGGGTCCACGGGCCGGGGGCCGGGGCGCGAGGCCGGGGGCCGGGCGCCCCGGCGCGTGGCTAGCGGTTCATGTACGCGGCCGCGGCACCGCCGAGGCCCAGCACCGCCAGGATCGCGATGATGATGCCGACGATCGCACCCGGCGTGGACGAGCCATCGGCACTGCCGGAGCTGCCAGAGCTGCCGGAGGCCTGCGGCTCGACGGTGGAGGTCGGTTTGGTCGCGGTGGGGCCAGGGGTGGTGTAGACCGTCTTGGAAGGCTTGGTTGGCCGCGGCGTGGTCGGCTTCGGGCCCAGGGAGGTGATCGCCGGGTCGCGCTGGCCGGGCAGGACCGGCAGGTTGGTGGCGGTTGGGATCGGCGGGGCCTGGGTCAGGGTCGGCTTGGACGGGTCGGGCTTGGCCAGGATGTCGCGGACCTGGTCGGCCTTCTCTGGGTTGGTTTTCTCCAGGTCGGCGATGAGGTCTTGCATGTCCTTGGCGGAGTAGTTGAGGACGGAGAAGTTGACGGTTTGGTCCTCGACAAGCAGGCCTTCCTCGTTGAAGACGCGGAACTGGATCGGCATTTCGGCTTCGTCGTAGCCGATGGTGTTGGTGATCGGTACTTCGATGGGCAGGGCTGCGTTTTCGGTCAGGGCGCCTTCGACTGGGTATTCCCTGCGGAAGTCGCCGCCGGGGTAGTTCACCTGGAGGGTGAATTTGTGCAGGTCGATGCCGAGGTTGGAGAGCTCGACGTTGACGCGGGAGTCGTAACGATTAGCCACGATGTAGGACGGGTTGTCCTTCAGGCTGAGCATGCGCAGGCCCGCCTTGCCGTTGTTGCGTTCGGCGGACAGGGCGACGAGTTGGCTCACGGAGGGGTGGGTGTGGCCGGATTCGTCGGGGTCCTCGTCGGCGACGCCGGAGGTGCCGGTGGCCTTGCGGATTTCGCCGTTGACCAGGTCGAGGTTGTCCCAGTCGGGGGCGATGCTGTAGTTGCCCTTGAAGCATTCGACGGAGCCGTCGGTGCACTTGGCCGGCAGCGGCTTTGTGCTGTCGGGCGTGGCGGTTTCTTTGGAGTAGTTGAACACGCTGAACTGGTAGAGGTAGTTCATGACCGATTCGTAGTGCGGGACGTACTCACTGTCGGGGCGTTTTACTTTCGACGAGCCCGAGTGGGTCAGGCCGAGGTTGTGGCCGAACTCGTGCAGGATGGTGTTGCGGAGTTGTTCCTGCGAGGTCATGCGTTCGTTTTTGGCGATGTAGAAGGCGCCGTCGGCAAGTAGGGCGTTGCCGGAGGACGGGTTGTCTGCGGCTTGGCTGTCGCCGATGACACCGACGCGGAAGATGTTTTTGCGGTCGCCGAGCAGGCGGTCGCGGTCCTTGATCATCCTGACTGCCGGGTTTTCGCCGGCGAAGTAGTACTCTGCGTAGTCCTCGGTTGGCCCGCCGTGGGGTTCGAGGCCGGGGATGTTGTTGTAGTAGACGCCGGCGTCGATGTGCAGGTTGTAGCCCTCTTTGTCGAAGAGGTCGACGAGGTCGTTCAGCGTTTGGCGCGAGGGGCGGTACACGTTGGTGTTCGCATTGGCGCATTCCTGGAACTTGTCAAAGTCTTCTTCGGTGGGCGCGTACTTGCGCTTGTCGGAGCAGCCCAGGGATTCCCATTCGGATTTCATCCAGTTGAGTTGGAGGAACAGGTCTGGGCGCGTGGGGTCGGCGCCCCAGCGGTGGAGCGGGAATTCTTTGCCGTCGGCGGAGGTGAAGCCGTTGCGTTCCCATTCGTCGGGGAAGCCGTCGCCGTCGGTGTCTTTTAGCGCTTCGCTGGCGGTGCCTTGGAAGGTGACGGTGGCTTCGAGGGTTTCGCCTGGTGCGACGGTGTTTTCCCATTTGCCGGTTTGGAAGCGGCTGGCGTTGTTGGCGCCGGCGAGCGCGTTGTTGAGGGTGTCGCCGGTTGCGGTGGTGGTGGGGTCGTCGAAAAGCGTATGCACGTTGTAGCGTCCGCCGACGGAGACCTCGTACCCGTTGTTTTTGGGGGTGGCGGTGAGGTCGTAGTCGTAGGACATCATGCCGGCGGTGAGGTCGATGGCCAGGGGGCTCGGTGCGTCGGTGACGTTGCGTGCGACGACGTTGACGGTGACTTCTTTGGCGGTGACGGTGAAGGTGCGGGTGAGTTCGACGCCGTTTTTGGTGTGCGTGAGCGTGATGGTGTCTACGCCGTTTTTGCTGGAGGTTTTGACGTCGGTGTCGTTGCCGACGTATTGGACGCGGGTGCCGTCGTTAAACGCGTCGATGTAGAGGGCGGTGGGCAGGCTGCCGTAGGTGGGGTTGTTGTAGGTCAGCCAGCTGACGCGGCCCTTGTTGGCTTCGACGGTTTGGAAGCCTTCGAATGCGCCGGTTTTCGCGTCGACGGAGAACGGACGCGTCTGCTCAATGACGGCGTCTGCCTGTATTGGCACTACGAGACCTGCACCGAGGCTCGCGGCAACCGCGGCGGCGGCGACTTTCTTGTGTACTCGCATGTTCTCCTACTTCCACCAGACTAGGAATTGTTGGTAAAACTCTCGGTTTTCGTACAGGGCGTAGTTGGCTGCCCCGATGAGGCCGAGGATGGCAAGCAGCCCGGCGATCCAGCCTATCGCGTGGGTGTCTACGGAGCTACTGCTTGTCGACGACTCCACCGCTCGTGTCGCCTCCACCGTCACCGTGAACTTGCCACGGGACCCGTCGAGGTATTCGACGAACACCGGCACGGCCTTCGCATGGCCCTCCGCACCTGCGGGGATGCTGGCGGTGAGTTCGCCGGTGGCGTGGTCGATGCCGAAGGTCCAGCCGTCGGATTCGGTTTGGCCGAGCGAGAACGGGTGGTCGATGGCGGTCTCCGGGCGCGTCAGGGCGAAGCGGGAGGTCTCGCCAGCGGTGCCCTTGACCAGCATGTTCTCCAGCTTCGCGTCCTTGGCCAGGGTGGTCGCGCCGTTGGCGGTGAGCACCTGGACGGGCGCGGAGGTGAACAGTTCCGAACCGTCGCTGAAGCTAACACGCACGGGCACCTCGCGGATGCCGGGCAGGGTATCTGGGGTGGCCTTGACGGTGAGCACGCCGTTTTCCGGGTCGATGGCGGTGTGCAGCCCCTCCACCGGGGTGACCAGGGAGAAGGATCCCTTGTGCTTGGTGGGGGTCAGTACACGTTCCGCGCCTGCGCGGACGTTGCCGCCGAGGTATTCGATGCCGGTGAGGGCGGCCTCGCCACGCACGGCGGTGGCCGGGACCTCGACGATGCGCTGGGAGCCGTCCGTGAACGTGACCACGATCGGGATCAGGGTGGCCAGCGCGTTGCTCCTCGCCGCCATGCCGCCGTCAATGGCGGCGGTGATGGCGCCGGTGGTTTCGTCGACATGGACGCGCCAGCCGGGCTCGCTAAACGACGCCGCCAGCCCGTACCGCGCCCCCTCCGGTGCAGCGGTGGGCAGTTTGGTGGTCGGGTCGCCGCCCTCGGTGAGCTTCAGCGGCGCCCACGACACGGCCTTGCCTTTGGCTTCGGAGCGGGTGGTCACCGGTACGACGACCTCCTGGGTGGAGCCGTCCGGCAGAGTGAGTTTGATCGGCACGTCGAAGGGTGCGTCGGCCGGTGCGTCGGTTGGCACCTTGATCGTGATCTCACCGGTGTTCTCGTCAAGCTCTACCGGCAGGGTGGTCAGGCCGTCTGCCTCGAACTTCGTGCCTTCCGGCACGGAGCCGGTGGGGGTGATCCTGATGTTGCCTTCGGCGTCGAATACCGGCTTGTACTCCAGGCTGCGGACGCCGTCGGCGAGGGTGTCGCCGGTGAGGGCGTCGATACGCACGGTGGCAGCTTCGCCGCCTTCGCGGTTGGCGCTGGGCTCGCCTTCGCTCGGCGGCACGTCATCGATGGTGCCGTCCGAGTACAGCGCGCGGACCTGCACCTCGATCGGCTTGGCGTTGTCCTTCGGCGCGGTCGCGCGAATCAGGCCGGAATCCAGGTCGACGGCAACATCCCAGCCCTCGAGTTCGGTGTGCGGGGTGGCCAGCACGTACTCCGCATCCTCGGGCATCTTGCCAATCTGGCGGATGAGCACCGTCTTACCCGGCTGCGCGCCCTTGTTCTGCTCGTAGGCGGGCTGGTAGGTGACGTTGTGCGGGGCGGGGTCCACGATGAACTTCGCATAACGCTCCGCGATGGTGTCATCCGGGAATGTGATCCGCACGCGGACGTCGAAGTTTTCGGTGCGTGGCTTTGTCACCGTGATCACGCCGGTGTCCTTGTCCATTTCAAGGCCCGTGGAATCACCCAGAATCTCGAACTTCGTGCCGGCAGGCAGCGGCTGGTTGCGGTAGCTGCGGCCGCCCTCGGTCAGCGTCGCGGTCGGCGCGCTGTTGTTGCCGGTCTCGCCGTAGCGCAAGTAGCCCGGGCGGTACTCGGGCCAGTAGCGGGAGGCGTCGGTGTTGGGAGGTTGGACGTCGATGGTGACGGTGCTGCGCGTGCCGTCGTCGGTAATCACGCCAAACTTGTACTCCCCCGGGGCCAGGTCGCGCGGCGGGACCGCCTTGATCACGCCGTCGACGCCAACGGTGACCCACTCGGGCGCATCGTCGGCGGCGCGGATGCCCATGCTTGTCGACGGCACCCTCGACGGCGCAGCCTCCACATCCTCACCAGCGCGCACCGTGATTGGATGCCACGCGAAGCCGTCAGCCACGGACACCGAGATCTCAAGGTGCTCCTCCAACAACCTGTCGTCTTCGGTGATGACCTCCACGACCACGTCGTAGTCGCCCGGCTCCTTCGGGGTACCGGTGATGACGCTGTTTTCCTCGTCGTAAATCACGCCGTCTGGCAGGCCCTGGACGTCCACGGAGGAGGCGTTTTCGGTGTCGACGGGGATCTCCAACTTCTCACCGGGCCGGACGGTGCCGTCCGGCGGGGTGGTCAGCTTCTCCCGGACGGGCTCGGGAAGTTCCGAGGTGTCCTTGACGGTGATGGTGAACATGGGGGTGACGACGTTGCCTGCGGTATCGACGAGCGGGGTACCGTCCTCGCCCAGCACGCGCGCAGTGACGTTGTAGGTGCCCGGAGTAGTCGGGGCGCCCTTGAGGTAGACGTTCTGGACACGGCCCTTGGCGCGGGAGGTGTCGGCGGTGATGCCTTCGGGGAGGGTGGAGGCGTCGATAGTCAATGTGGCGCCATCGGGAACCCGCAGTGCGCGAACGGGAACCGGCTTGATGCGCTTGTGCGCCCAGAAGGTGCGGTCCTCGACCCGCATGAAGTACGGGTCCGCAGAAAGCACGATATCGAACGGCACGATCTTGTGGTCGCCGTCCTTGTACACCGCCATGATGTTGATGGTCTCTTCATCCGGCAGCTCTTCAGCCTTGGACGGATCCGGGGTGATGGTCACGGTGCCCGAATCGCCGTCGATCTCAGCACCCCAGGCCGGGTTGACGGCATCGGGATGTTCAAAGCGGTAGTGCACCGGCTTGTTGATGTACGACTCGAGGAAACCGAGGACAGGTTGCGTGGAGGTGGTTTGGCCAAGGCGCACCTTAGCCGCTGGGTAGGAGACGCCAGACCAGCCCTCGTCGACCTCGGGGGGATTCGCCGGGTCTGCAACCGGCTCCGGTGCGGGTTCCGTGGTCTCCGTGGGTTTCGTAGTTTCGGCCGCCTGCACCGGTTGCACCGCGCCTGCGATGAGCGATAGGCCGATGGCACATGCTGCGATTGAGGTTCCACGTCGGCGCACACTGGAAACGTTGCGGTGCTGCTCGGCCATCTGCCCATCCCCTTTGACGGTATGTTCAGCCCGCAATGCGGGCGTTGTTACTACACGTCAATATATCGGCTTAGGGTAAGTTGTTACAACATTTTGCTTTTATACCCGTGCGGCGACGGCGGCGGCCTTCTGCGCGATGGCCAACTCCTCGTTGGTAGGCACGACGAGAACCTTCACGGTGGAGTCGTCGGTGGAGATGATACGTGGGCCGTCGTTAGGCAAATCGTTCTTCGCCGGATCGATCTCGATGCCGTAGTGCTTCAGGTTGTCCAGCGAATCCATGCGAACAAACTTATCGTTCTCGCCAACGCCGGCGGTGAACGTAATGGCGTCCACGCGGCCGAGCGCGATCATGTAGGAACCGATGAAGCGGCGCAGCTGGTTGAGGTACACGTTGTAGGCCAGCCAGGCGTTTTCGTCCTCGTTTTCGATCATGGCGCGCAGTTCGCGGAAGTCGTTCACACCCGACAGGCCCTTGACGCCGGATTGGCGGTTGAGGAGGTTGTCGATCTCGTCGATAGTCATGCCACTTTGACGCACCAGGTGGAAGATGATGCCCGGGTCGATATCGCCGGAGCGGGTCCCCATGACCAAACCTGCCAGCGGCGTCATGCCCATCGAGGTGTCGATCGGGTGGCCGTTGGCCACAGCAGAAGCGGAAGCGCCGTTGCCCAGGTGGAGCACGATCTGGCGGGTGTGCGCCGGGTCGCGGCCGATGAGTTCCGGCACCTGGGAGGACACGAACTCGTGTGAGGTGCCGTGGAAGCCGTAGCGGCGGATCAGGTTGCGCTCGGAGACCTCAGCGTTGATGGCGTACAGCGCGGCGGCCGGGGGCAGGTCGCGGAAGAAGCCGGTGTCGAACACGGCGACGTGCGGGATGTCCGGCAGCAACTCGCGGGCGACCTCGATGCCATCGATGTTGGCCGGGTTGTGCAGCGGCGCCAGCGGGATGAGGTCCCGGATCATGTCCACGACCGGGTCCAGGATCAGCTCTGGCTCGGAGAACACCATGCCGCCGTGGACAACACGGTGGCCTGCGGCGACGATGTCGAGTTGGGTCGGGCCGACGCCTTTGGCGTCGAGAAGCTTGAACGTCTCCTGCAAACCGGACGCGTGAGAGGGCACGGCCTTTTGTACGACGTGCTTCTGGCCGTCGTACTTGATGGTGATGCGGCCCTGGGGCTCACCGATCTGCTCAACAAGACCCGAGACGAACGGGTCTGCCGATGCGTCGGAGGTCGGGTCGACGATCTGGAACTTGATCGAGGACGAGCCGGAGTTGATAACCAGTACGTAAGACATTTACTTCGCCCCTGCCTGAATCGCGGTGATAGCTACGGTGTTCACGATATCTGGCACGGTGGCGCCGCGGGACAAATCATTGACCGGTTTATTCAGGCCCTGCAGCACCGGACCAACTGCGAGGGCGCCTGCGGTGCGCTGAGCGATCTTGTAGCCCGCGTTGCCGGCCTCCAGGTCGGGGAAGATGAACACGTTGGCCTGGCCCGCTACCGGGGATTCGGGGGCCTTCTTCGCGCCCACGCCCGGGTCGCAGGCGGCGTCGAACTGCAGGGGGCCGTCGATGGCAACGTCCGGGGCGAGTTCCTTCGCCTTCGCGGTGGCCTCAACGGCGCGCTCCACGTCCGGGCCCGCACCGGAGGAGCCGGTGGAGTACGACAGGATGGCCACCTTCGGATCAATGCCGAACTGGGCGGCGGTCTTGGCGGACACGGCGGCGATCTCGCCGATCTGCTCGGCGGTCGGGTTCGGGTTCACGGCGCAGTCGCCGAACGCCCAGAGGCGGTCCTGCATGACCATGAGGAAGATCGAGGACACCACGGACGCACCCGGGGCGGTTTTGATGATCTGGAACGACGGCTTAATCGTGTGCGCGGTGGTGTGCGCGGCGCCGGAAACCATGCCGTCTGCCAGGCCCTTGTGTACCATCATGGTGCCAAAGTAGGAGACGTCCTTCATGGTCTCGCGGGCCTCCTCGAGCGTCACGCCCTTCTTCTTGCGCAGCTCCGCAAAGTCGGCGGCGAACTCCTCAAGCAGATCGGATTCGAGGTGGTTGACCAGGTGTGCGCCGCTTAGGTCCAGGCCGAGGTCGGCGGCGCGGCGGTTCATATCGTCAACATCGCCAAGAATCGTGATCTGTGCAATCCCCTGGCGCAGCAGCTGATCCGCCGCCTGCAGAATGCGGTCGTCCTCGCCCTCCGGCAGCACCACATGAGAGCCTGCGGCCTTGGCCTGCTCCAGCAGCTGATGTTCGAACACGATCGGGCTCATGACCGGCTTGGCCTCGACTGCGGCGGGCTGGAAGGTCTCCACCTCGCCACCGCTAATCGACGACACCACAACCGCGCCGAACTCCTCCACGCGACGCTTGGCCAGGGGTGCGGTGGTGTCGTCGCTAGTAATGAGCACCACGGGCACCCCGAGAGCTGCGGCGAGCTCGCCGTCAAAGTTGTAGTCACCAGTGCCCTGGATCAGTTTCGCGTCGCCAAACAGTGCGCCGGAGTTGAAGATCTCCGCCACGCTGTCGCCTTCGGCGCGCACCAGTTCGAGGCCGAGACGGCCGGCGAGCTGTTGCAGATCCACGCCTTCGAAGGTGCGGTTTGCAAGGGTTACAAGCAGGGTCTGGGACATTGTCTCACCTTTCGTTGTGGGGCAAACAGTGCATAGTTTACCGGCACTGCCGACACGGCGAGACACTATATGGTGTGACCTACATCTTCTTCATGGCGCGCGCCGCGTCGTCGGTACGCACACGCGCCTCTGCGGCCGAATCTGCGGTGGAAAGAATCAACACATCCGGGCCGAACATGCGCACCGTGGTCTCCTCCACCTCCATCGCGGCGGCGATAGCCTCCAGCGAGGGCGTGACCCCCGGCAGGAAGCGCACGGCACCGGGACTGACCAGCGTCGAATCGATGGGCAACTCCTGCGTCGCACGCGCCTGCAGATCAAACTGGTTGACGCGTTGCGTGGCAAGCGTGACCAACCCATCACGGCTCGGGCGTGGGGTGACTTGGGAGAAGTAGACATCGTCGCCAGAGACAAACAGCTCAATGGAGTACACGCCGCAACTTGCAAGCCCACCCATGATGCGCGCGGCAATCGAGCGCGCGTTGTCCATCGCGGCCTCCGGCATCGGCGCAGGCTGCCACGCCTCCACCAGTTTGCCCTCGCGGTGGCGGGTGCCGATCGGCTCGCAGAACCACGTAGCCAACTCGCCCGTGTTCGGGTCGATGGAGCGCGCCGCGAGGATGGTGGCCTCGAAATCAAAGTCGATGTAGCGCTCCACCACCACACCGTCACCCTCCCCTTCCGAGGCGATACTCCAGGCCTCCGCAAGGTCGGCGTTGCTGTGCACCGTGGAAAATCCCTGCCCGTCGCGGGATTTCGGCGACTTCACCACACACGGAAACCCGAGGCGCTCCACCGCGTCCTGCATTTCCTGCGGCGTGGTCACAAACTCACAATCCAGCGTGGGCAAACCCAGTTCCTCGCTCGCCTGGGTGCGCACCGCCATGCGGTCCGCAGTACGGCGGCATGCGCTTGTCGACGGCGCCACCGCCGCCCCGGCAGCCTCCGCCGCCACCTCAACCTCTTCGAGCGTGTCCGGCGAATCCCCCGTGGTCACAATGATGTCCGGGTGGAACTGATCAGCCAGCGACACAGCACCAATCTGAGTCTCAAACCCGAGGCGCTGGTAAGCCTGCTCAAGCTCGCGGGCCATCGGCGACGTGCCAAGGATCAGCGCGCGACGCTGTGCAGAAGATGGAACAGTCATAACGCCAGATTGTCCCACACTTATATGTCGCGCAGGTAGCCGAGAGCACGTGCAAAAAGAGGCTCAATAAATCCGCTCGACACTTCACGACTGAGTCCCCACTGAGCCCCCAAGACATTATCCACCCCCAACATGGGGTACGAAAACCGCCTTAGTCGATCGTTCGCACTGGTCAAACGACCCTTGCGTCCGTAATAGAAAATACATATAGCGTCAGGCTATCCTCTAGACAGAGGCGACGCCCTCGCCAGAAGTTTCTGGGGACAGCGAACCGCCCAGATCCCGTCGAGCTGCTGGCCGGCGGGATCATTCATTTTCAACTTTCTTATCTAGATCAATAACGAACGAATGGTCTTCAAGATAAAGCTTGAAATAAAGCCCGGTCCGGTCATGGTGCGTTTTTGAACGCCGGAGGGCCATGGCCGAAAGGTCGGGGAGCCACAGCAGATGTTCTTCCTTGGGCGATTCATGAAGAACCTGCGTATAGCGCGATATTGCACCGACAGAGCGTAAGTGTTTTATCAGACGACGGTCAGCATCATTTTCCGTGTGCCTTTGTCGTTTTTCCATCACGACAAGCCGGGTTCCAGGGTAATTCTGCTGGACGGCTACTAACAACGCCTTTAAGCAATCATCACGCGCTTGAGCAACCGACACCTCATTTTCCTCACCTATTTGAGTCAAGTCCTTTTTGTAGGCAAAAATATGTTGGTCGCCGACATCATTGCAGTATGTGAGCAGCCCCTCAGCCTTTTGCCGCCCCTCGGCACTCTGCAATGCTTCCGTAGTGTGCCAGTATCCTCCATCAACAATCTCACGTATGTCCTCTCGAGTGGCATCCAAGAACCTGGCACTAATTAGGACCCCGCAAATCAAATAAAAGGAACGGCCGAGGTTTTCTTCTGGCCGGTTATATGTTTCATCCACATAGAGGACGTAATGATCCTCATTGAGGTTTCTGTAGGCAGCCTCGAGGGCACGTTTCTCCACGGGACATCCTTGTTATCTTACTTCTAGATTTATTGGCTAGATAGCCTACAGGCAGTGCAAGTTGTCCAATGTCACGCTTTTCTGTCATTTCCTAGCTCGCTCAGTTGCCTTGCGATACACGACCAATCGGACACCCGCTTAATTAAAGTAAGGACAATCACAGCACCAAACGCCGTTGCCCCGCCCACCGGGTTGGTGAGCGGGGCAACGGCGTTTCGAGGAAGGCGCCTTCATTGAAGGCGTTGGGCTACCGAATTACTTCTTCGGCTGTGCCTTCTCCTCCTTGGAAGAGCCGGCGTAGGTCTTGCCGGAAGAACCCTTCAGTTCCAGGTCCTTCACGGAAGAGCCACCACCTGGGGTGCAGTTGTCGTAGATGATCGTGCCGGCGAGGATGCCAGCGGCGATCAGAGCCAGACCACCGGCGACCGTCGCAATGTCGGTGCCGTACTGCCCCAGCTGCTTGTTCAGACCCTCAACCTGTGCAGCGAGCTGCGGGTTGAAGATGCCCAGCTGCTGCTGCAGCTGCGTGTTGGCGTTCTGGATCTGTGCGTTCGCCTGTGCGGCGAAATCGGACAGACCCGGGATCTCGATCTGGGTTGCCAGACCAAGCGGCAGCAGTGCGATCAGCGGCAGACCGAACCCGACAGAGGTTGCGACACACTTGCCGGTGTCGATGGTTTCACCGATCTGGATCTTGAAGCGGTGGATCTCCTTGCCGTCTTCCTTAACGACGACCCAAGCCTCGCCGGCCGGGGTGCCCTTCGGGACGGAGACAATGATGTTGCCATCCTTGTCAATGGTGACCTTGGCGCCCTTGATCAGGTTGCCATCCTTATCGACGAGCTCACCCGTCAGTTCACCCTTCTTGTCAGAGTTACCCTGATCAACCTTGCCAACGTTCTGGCCCTTGCCGTTCGGCGTGACCGTGCTCTTGCCCGGGGAGACAGTGGTCTTGTCGTCGGACGCGCCGGAACCGTTGTCGTCGCGACCCTTCTTGTGGCCGTTGACGTCGATTTCGACCTCGGTCTTGCCGCCGTCCAGGTCCGGATCCTCGATGGTTACCGTGATCGGACCATCAACATCCTTGCCCGGGGTGACAACGATCTCGCCGGTGTTCGGATCGATTTCGACAGGGACGTCCTTGCCGTCCTCATCCTTCGCGGAGACCTTGGTGTCATTGTCCGGGTTGGTCACCTTGACACCGGTGCCCTGCTTCTCATCCGTCGGATCGACAGACTTCTTGTCGTTCTGATCAACCGTGGTCTTGCCGGAGGCGTCGGAACCGTTGTCGTCGCGGCCCTTCTCGTGGCCGTTGACCGGAACCTCGAACTCAGCCTTGCTGTTCGGCAGGTCTGGGTCTTCGATGGTCACCGTGATCGGTCCGTCAACGTTCTTGCCCGGGGTGACGACAACGTTGCCGTTCTCGTCGATCTCTACCGGGACGTCGTTGCCGTCCTCGTCCTTGGCCGTGACCTTGGTGTCATTGTCCGGGTTGGTGACCTTGATACCGGTGTCCTGCTCCTGATCGGTCGGATCAACCGGAGTCACATTCGAATCATCAACCGTGGTCTTAACACCCGGCTGTGTCTCGGAACCGTTGTCGTCCTTGCCCTTCTCGTGGCCGTTGACCGGAACCTCAACCTCAACCTTGCCATCCGGCAGGTCAGGATCGGTGATGGTCACGTCGATCGGCCCATCAACCTTCTCACCCGGGGTGACAACAACGTTGCCGTCCTCGTCGATCTTGACCGGGACGTCATTGCCGTCCTCATCCTTGGCCGAGACCTTGGTGTCCTCATCCGGGTTAGTGACCTTGATACCGGTGTCCTGCTCCTGATCGGTCGGATCAACCGGAGTCACATTCGAATCATCAACCGTGGTCTTAACACCCGGCTGTGTCTCGGAACCGTTGTCGTCCTTGCCCTTCTCGTGGCCGTTGACCGGAACCTCAACC
>NZ_KV801054.1:0-1177 GCF_001810365.1 Corynebacterium sp. HMSC055D05 | reverse complement strand
TCACGTTGCAAGAGCAGGGGCTAGACTACGGCCCGTTGTCGATCTTTTACCACCTGTTCGACACAATCGGCCCGGAGCGCACTCCATCTCGGTCGACCATCGCGGATTGGCTGCACGACGCTGGAGTAGTTGACGCGAATGCCCGCAAGCGCCCACGCAGTTCGTATAAGCGGTTTGCCCGCGACTTTGTGTGTGAACTGTGGCAGATCGATGCTGTGGTCTACCGGCTATTCGACGTCGAACATACCCAGGTCACGATCTATCAAGTTATTGATGACGCCAGCAGATTCGATGTTGGCACAAAAGCGTTTCCCCGGCCTGAAAACGGCGAGGATGCTCGCATCACCTTGAAAGAAGCATTCGACCGATACCGCAAACCGCAGGAAATCTTGTCGGACAACAGTGAAGCGTTTGCCACCTACCATCGCGGTCGTCTATCAGCCACAGAAGTTTGGTTGGCGAAGCAAGGTGTGCTGGCAATTGCTGGCTTCGCCCCAACTACGCAAGGCAAAGACGAACGCTCCCACCGCACGTTGGTGCAGTTTCTCGATGCACGCACACCGGAAACATTCGACGAACTGCAAAAAGCGCTTGCGGCCTACCGCGAGGTCTACAACAAACATCGGCGACATCAAAGCCTGCTCGTCGGCAAGATGCACATCACGCCCGAACAAGCCTGGGAAACGTTCCCGCAGGCTGAATCACCTACAACTCCGCTTGATCCTGAAGCGGTCTGGCAGCGCGTTGTCGACTACAACCTCGCCAACAACCCCCATGCAAAGCCGAAGCATGCATACACAAACGACCCCGGGGAAGCTGCCACTTCACCCAGGGTCAACACCGATCGTGCAATCACCACGCCAGGTGCATCGCATACGGATACGACCAGCATAGACCCGTATGAAGCAGTCAAAAAGCAGCGCTTTGATATCCCCTTGGAACTGACCATCAGCCGCCACGGGGCAGTTCATATCCTCGGATACCCGCTGTATGTCGGATTGAGATTCAAAAGCCGCAAACTGCTCAGCCACGTTACTGCCGATAACGTCGCTGAATTCTTCACCGCACACGACGGAGAATTCCTCTTCAGTGTGCCGCTACCGATCAAGCTCAAACACCGCCCAGCCGGCGGAGTAATCAACATCAACCACGTCGAAGGCATGAAACACCGCCAACC
>NZ_KV801053.1:0-1688 GCF_001810365.1 Corynebacterium sp. HMSC055D05 | reverse complement strand
GCCGTTTCCGTGTAGTTGGTAGGGGCAATCCGCGTAGTTGGTAGGGGTTTTCCGGATAGGTGGTAGGGGGCTTCTTTTTCGGTCATTTTTGTAGGTGACGTCGGCGCAATCTGTGCCGGTGTGTCACCACTTTCTGACCGCAAGGAGGGCCTTTTATGGCCAACTTCAAAGACATCATGGCGATGTGTTTGACCGGAGCGAGTTATGCAGCCATCTCTGCTGCCTTGGAGTGCTCCAACAGGGATATCGCCAAAGTCAAAGCAGTGATTGCTGACCACGCAATCACGCAGTCTTCGTTCGCTCAGCTGGATCCAGAGTTCTTCGATACGCACTTTAGCGATCAGCGAACGAGTCGGCGTTTGCGCTATGACCGACCTGACTTCGAAAAACTCGCGAAGAAGCTGGCGAACAACAAGCACCTCACGCGCCATAAGCTGTGGATGGACTATGTCGCTTCCCCTTGCGCCGCAGGTGAATCGAAGTACCAGTACTCCCAGTTCTGTGAACACCTGCGTGACTACATCCGGGCTACCGGCATGACCTCGATTATCGAGCATGAACCAGGCCAAGAGCTCTACGTCGACTGGGCGGGCGACAAAGTCCGCATCATCGACCAAGCCACCGGTGAGGTAGGGATGAAAGCTTGCCTATTTGTGGCTGTCTGTCCCTACTCTTCTTTGTTATTTGTGGTTGCTACGGCGAATGAGAAGATGGACGCCTGGATTGACTGCCACGTCAAAGCCCTAAACTACCTCGGGAAACGCCCCGGCATCATCGTTCCTGATAACGCGCCGACTGCAACGTATCGCCCGGCGAAGAACAAACCCGCACGACGCATCCAACAGCGCTATGCGGACTTTGCTGACTACTATGACATCTTGCTTGTACCAGCACGTCCGGGAAAACCCCGCGATAAAGCCGCAGTTGAGCGTGCCGTCCAACTTGTCTATACGCGTATCCTTGGCTATTTCGATGGGGTTGAGTTCTATAGCCTTGAAGAGCTCAACGAAGCGATCGCTGAGCGCCTCGAAGACATCAACACAACCATGCCCAATGCGCATGGGTTTACTCGTCGTGAGCTGTTTGACATCGATGAAGCACCCATGATGCGCAACCTTCCTGACACCCCATTTACGGAAGTGTCCTGGCGCAGCGTCAAAGTCGATCGCAATTGGCACATCTGTTGTGACTACCAGTACTACTCCGTGCCGTTTCAATACATCGGCAAGACTTTGCGCGCACGGCTGACCAACAGCCTGGTCAGCATCTTCAACGGCGATAGCCTCGTGGCCGAACACCCGCGTATGCACGGGTTTAAGTACCGCTATTGCACAGACCCTGCGCATACCCCAGACAAAGAGATTACTGGGGTCAAACCGCTAACTCGCGATGAGCTCTACGCCAGAGCATCGTCGTTTGGGCCCGCAACCAGCAAGGTCATCGCCATGATCCTTGAGCACAACGCCCAAGCCCTGCCACGCGGTTTACGCACAGCCCGCAACGTGTTGGTCAAGCTCGGGAACAAGCACAACAAAACCACACTTGAACCAGCGTGCCAGCAAATCATCGACCACAACCTCGCGCCGAATCTGCAGGTCATCTCCCGCATCCAGGCCGACATCGCCCGCAACGGTAACGCCGAAGCCAACACCCCAACACCACAAACAGGCCAGGCTCGGGTAGTCGAT
>NZ_KV801052.1:0-527 GCF_001810365.1 Corynebacterium sp. HMSC055D05 | reverse complement strand
TTTCCCTTTGTGGTTGGTGTACAGGTGGTGCATGGTTGTCGTCAGCTCGTGTCGTGAGATGTTGGGTTAAGTCCCGCAACGAGCGCAACCCTTGTCTTATGTTGCCAGCACGTGATGGTGGGGACTCATGAGAGACTGCCGGGGTTAACTCGGAGGAAGGTGGGGATGACGTCAAATCATCATGCCCCTTATGTCCAGGGCTTCACACATGCTACAATGGTCGGTACAACGCGTTTGCGAGCCTGTGAGGGTGTGCTAATCGCTGAAAGCCGGCCTTAGTTCGGATTGGGGTCTGCAACTCGACCCCATGAAGTCGGAGTCGCTAGTAATCGCAGATCAGCAACGCTGCGGTGAATACGTTCCCGGGCCTTGTACACACCGCCCGTCACGTCATGAAAGTTGGTAACACCCGAAGCCAGTGGCCTGTCATGGGAGCTGTCGAAGGTGGGATCGGCGATTGGGACGAAGTCGTAACAAGGTAGCCGTACCGGAAGGTGCGGCTGGATCACCTCCTTTCTAAGGAGCTT
>NZ_KV801051.1:138515-138762 GCF_001810365.1 Corynebacterium sp. HMSC055D05 | reverse complement strand
TCTTCGGCGAGGGCAAGGTCGCAACCGCAGCGCCACGTCCCACTGTGTTGGTGCCGCTGCCGGATTACCTGTGCATCCTGGATGGCAATGGTGATGATGTGCTCTTGGCCATGACCGATGGCACCACCATGACCGGTGCGGAGTTTCTCGCCGCCCAGTTCGGTGATGCGTTGGAAGTAGCGGCGTTTCATCCGCAGGCCGGTGCGGTGAATCTGTATCGCACGCAGCGTTTGGCGAATCAGAAGCA
>NZ_KV801051.1:76927-138415 GCF_001810365.1 Corynebacterium sp. HMSC055D05 | reverse complement strand
GTGATTTGGCCAAGTTGGTCTCGCCGGTGTGTGCATTCCCTGGGTGTCGTCACGGGGCTGACAACTGCGAGTTACACCACGTGGAGGCGTGGCGGCATGGCGGGGAGACCAATATTGGCAACCTTGCGCCGCTATGCAGGTATCACAACCGGGTCAATGATGATGACCCGTGGCGTAAGAAACGGGGCCGGATCGTCATGGTGCGGGGTGCGCCAGTATGGATCTCACCCCGCGGCTACCCGGTGAAAAACACCAACCGCGGGGCAATGGACCAACTCTTCGGCTTTTAGCGCCGGAGGACGTAGTACTGCACGCTCATGGCTGGGATGTGCAGCTCAATGGACTGGTCGAACCGGTCCCACTCGGTGGGTTCGGTGTGCACGGTGCGCGGCAGTTCGTTGCCCGCGCCACCGTAGACTGATTCGTCGGTGTTGATCAGCATGTCCCATGCGCCTGCTTCGGGCAGGCCGAGGCGGTAGTTGGGCAGGGAGACTCCCGAGAGGTTGATCACGGCGAGGACTGGGGTGGCGTCGACGCCCCAGCGGATGTAGGCGAGGACGTTGTTTGAGGCGTCGTCGCCCTTGATCCACTGGAAGCCCATGGGGGTGTTGTCTTGGGAGTACAGGGCGGGGGTGTCGCGGTAGACCAGGTTGAGGTCGCGTACGAGGCGTTTGATGCCGGCGTGGTAGTCGCGGTGCAGGTCGTCCCAGTTGATGGAGTGGGCTTCGTCCCATTCGGTGGTTTGGCCCCATTCGCAGCCCATGAACATGAGCGGTTTGCCGGGGTGGGAGTACATGTAGCCGTAAAGGGCGCGTAAGCCTGCGGCTTTGTTCCAGTCGTCGCCAGGCATGCGCTGCCACAGGGAGCCTTTGCCGTGGACGACTTCGTCGTGGCTGAACGGTAGGACGTAGCGTTCGGAGAAGGCGTAGACGAGCGAGAAGGTGATTTCGTTGTGGTGGTGGGAGCGGTGGACGGGGTCGAGTGAGAAGTATTCGAGGGTGTCGTTCATCCAACCCATGTTCCACTTCATGGAGAATCCGAGGCCGTCGGCGTCGGTTTGGGCGGTCACGCCTGGCCATGCGGTGGATTCTTCGGCGATGGTGAGCACGCCGGGGTGTTCGCGGTGGACGGTGGCGTTCATTTCTTGGAGGAATTGGACGGCTTCCCAGTGTTCGCGGCCGCCGTGTTGGTTGGGGAGCCATTCGCCGGGTTCGCGGGAGTAGTCGAGGTAGAGCATGGAGGCGACGGCGTCGACGCGGATGCCGTCGAGGTGGAATTCTTCGAACCAGTACAGGGCGTTGGCGACGAGGAAGTTGCGGACTTCGCGGCGGCCGAAGTTGAACACGTAGGTGCCCCAGTCGCGTTGTTCGCCGCGTCGCCAGTCGGGGTGTTCGTAGAGGGGTGTGCCG
This sequence comes from Corynebacterium sp. HMSC055D05, assembly GCF_001810365.1. NCBI lineage: Bacteria > Bacillati > Actinomycetota > Actinomycetes > Mycobacteriales > Corynebacteriaceae > Corynebacterium > Corynebacterium sp. HMSC055D05. The sequence goes on along the minus strand of NZ_KV801051.1, from coordinate 137,006 downwards.
TCGAAGCGTGCGAGGGCGAAGTCGTCTTTGGGGAAGTGGGCGGGCACCCAGTCGACGATGACGCCGATGCCGTTGGCGTGCAGTGTGTCGACGAGGCGGCGGAAGTCGTCGGGGCTTCCCCAGCGTGCGGTGGGGGCGTAGTAGCCGGTGACTTGGTATCCCCAGGAGCCGCCGAAGGGGTGTTCGGCGACGGGGAGGAATTCGACGTGGGTGTAGCCGTTGTCGACGAGGTAGGGCACGAGTTCGTCGGTAAGCGTGGCGTAGGTGGAGCCTTGTTTCCAGGAGCCGATGTGGCATTCGTAGATGCTCATGGCGGAGTTGGTGGCATCGCGTCCGGCACGGGCGGTGATCCAGTCGTGGTCGCTCCATTCGAATTCGCTTGGCTTTGCGACGACCGAGACCGTCTCCGGCGGAGTCAACGTGCGTTTAGCCAGCGGGTCGGCTTTGTCGATGCGTGTGCCGTCTGCGGTGTGGATGGCGAATTTGTAAGCGTCGCCGTCGCCGATGCCTGGGATGAAGATTTCCCACACACCGGAGACACCGAGGCTGCGCATGGGGTATTGGCTGGGGTTCCAGGAGCAGAAGTCGCCGATGACGGCTACGCCGGTGGCGTTTGGCGCCCAGACGGCAAATGAGGTGCCGGTGACGACGCCGAGGGTGGTTTCGTAGGTGCGGACGTTCGCGCCGAGGACGTCCCAGAGACGTTCGTGGCGGCCTTCGTTGATGAGGTGGATGTCAAGGGAGCCGAGGGTGGGCAGGAAGTTGTAGGCATCGGCGACGATGATGGGGGCTGCACCGGGGTAGGTGATGCGGTAGCGGTAGTCGGGGGTGTGGGTGTCGTCGAGGGTGGTGGCCCAGATGTCGTCGCCAAGCGGCTGCATGGGTTGGGACGCGTTGTGGATGAGTAGTTCGACGCGTTCGGCGCCGATGAAGCGGGCGCGGATGATCGAGCCGTCGCCGTGGGGGTGCCAGCCGTAGATGTCGTGGGGTGCGTTGTGGGTGCAGGCGAGGAGGCGTTGGCGGTCCCCGTCCGGGATGAGCAGGTTGGTGTTCATGGTGGTCCTTAGGGGCGGTAGTCGTGGTCTGAGATCTGACGGTACGCGAGTGCTTCTCGACGATCCGGCGCAACCTCCGGCAAACGCAGAATGTGCGCGACGTTTTTCTCGGGTGTGAGTTTGATGTAGTTGCCGGTTTCGGCGGTTGTCCAGGTGTATCGCTCGTTGGTGATCTGGTCGTGAACGTCAAAGGTGCCAGGGGCTATGCCGATGGCGTCGGCGTCGATGTGCAGCATGCCTTCTTGGGTGCCGGTGGGGTCCAGATTGACGACGACCAACACCGCGTTGCCGGAAATCGCATCGACCTTGGAGTAGGCGATGAGGTTGTCGTTGTCGATCCGGTGGAAGCGGATTTGGCGCAGTTGCTGCAGGGCGGGGTTGTCGCGACGGATCTGGTTGAGCAGCGTCAGGTACGGCTCGAGGGATTTGCCTTGCTTGAGAGCAGCGTCGAAGTCGCGGTGGCGCAGTTGGTATTTCTCGCTGTCGTGGTATTCCTCGCTGCCGGCGGCGACGGGGCGGTTTTCGTAGAGTTCGTAGCCGGAGTACACGCCCCACAATGGGCTCATGGTGGCGGCGAGTGTGGCGCGCAGGGCAAAGGCTGCCGGGCCACCGGTCTGCAGGGTGGCGTGCAGGATGTCGGGGGTGTTGACGAAGAGGTTGGGGCGGGAGACGTCGGCGACGTCGACAAGCAGTTGGGCAAAGTCGGTCAACTCCGCCTTGGTCACCTTCCAGGTGAAGTGGGTGTACGACTGGCTAAACCCAGCCTTGGACAGCCCGTACATGCGCGGCGGGCGGGTAAACGCCTCGGCGAGGAAGATGACGTCCGGGTCGGTTTCGTGGACCTTGGAAATGAGCCAGTGCCAGAAGTTCACCGGCTTCGTGTGGGGATTGTCTACACGGAAGGTGGTCACGCCGAGGTTGACCCAGTACATGAGCACCCGGTAGATCTCGGCGTAGAGCGCCTCGGGCGCGTTGTCGAAGTTCAGCGGGTAGATGTCCTGGTATTTCTTTGGCGGGTTTTCGGCGTACGCGATGGTGCCGTCGGCGAGCACGGTGAAAAACTCCGGGTGCTCTTTCGCCCACGGGTGATCGGGCGCAGCCTGCAGGGCGAAGTCGAGGGCGATCTCCAGACCCAACTCGTTGGCTTGGTCCATCATGTCCAAAAATTCGTCCTCGCCGCCCAGGTTTGGGTCGAAGGCGTCGTGGCCGCCGTATTTAGACCCGATGGCCCACGGGGAGCCGACGTCGCCGTCTTCGGGGGTGAGGGTGTTGTTGCGGCCTTTGCGGTTGACCTCGCCAATCGGGTGGATGGGCGGGAAATAGACGGTGTCGAACCCCATCGCCGCCACTCGGTCCAATTGCGCCGCGGTGGTGGCCCAGGTGCCGTGGATCGGGTTGCCCTTTTTATCCACACCGCCGGTGGAGCGCGGAAACAGTTCGTACCAGGAGTTCACGAGTGCCTCGCGACGCTCCACAAGGATATCGGCGACGGGCCCGCGGGTGACCAATTCACGCAGGGGGTGTTCGGCGAGCACGTCTTGCACCTCCTGGGAACACCCGGGGGTGATGCGTTGGGAAAGGGGCAGGGTGTCGTCGATAAGCGATGCGCGCGCGGAGGCAAGCACCGGGGAAGCATGCTGAGCAATCGCGGCGTCGAACAATTCCACGCCATGCGCAATATCGTTGGACAACTCCGCTAACGACTGGCCGGCGGCGAGCTTCTTTTCCACCGCGTTGCGCCACGTGGCCATGACGTCGCTCCACGCATCCACCCGATAGCGCCACAGACCTTGCTCGTCCGGCACAAACACCGCATGGCAATAATCCGGCCGATAAAACTCGGCGTGCATCGGCACCTCGTACTGCGCACCCGACGGCGCGACAAGTACCAGCGTCGCAGCAATCGCATCGTGGCCCTCGCGCCACACCAACGCGGAAACCGGCACGACCTCACCAACAACCGCCTTCGACGGCAACGTGCGCCCAGAGACCTGGGGGCGGACGTCGTCGATGCCGAAGCGAGCAACCATCATCAAAACCTTCCGAGCGACCATTGATTCACCCGCCAGGGTAGCGCGGGGCAACCACACACGCGGGCCGAAATAGGCCAAGATGGGGGACGTGAATCAGACAGAGGAATTGGTGACAGATCCGGACCTGCTCATCGACATGCGCGACGTGTCCTTCATTCGCGGCGGACACACGCTCGTCGGCCCTGTCGATTGGCAGGTCGAGCTCGACGAGAGGTGGGTGGTCATCGGGCCGAACGGCGCCGGTAAGACCACCTTGATCCGGATGGCGTCGGCGCAGGAATTCCCATCGGCAGGCCACGTGTTCATTCTCGGCGAGCGCGTCGGCGCGACCGATATGCGCGACCTGCGTGCCGCGATCGGCGTGACGTCCTCCGCGGTGGCGAACCGTGTGCCGGAGGACGAGAAGGTCGGCGACCTCGTGGTCTCCGCTGGTTACGCCATTTTGGGGCGTTGGCGCGAGGACTACGACGAGATGGATTACGACCAAGCCCTCGAAGTACTTGAGCAAGTCGGCGCGATGCACCTGATCGACCGTCGCTGGGGCACCCTGTCTGACGGCGAGAAGAAGCGCGTGCTCGTTGCGCGTGCCGTGATGACCAACCCGGAGCTGCTCATTCTCGACGAGCCCGCCGCCGGCATGGACCTCGGCGGCCGTGAGGACCTCCTGGCCTACCTGGGGGATCTGGCAATGGACCCCGATGCGCCGGCGATCGTCATGATCACCCACCACCTGGAGGAGATCCCGGACGGGTTTACCCACGCGATGCTGCTGGACGAAGGCGAGATCGTCGCCCAAGGGCTCATCGATGACGTGCTGACGTCCGAGAACGTCTCGCGCGCCTACCACCAGCCGATCGAAGTGACGCGCGCTGACGGGCGTTTCTTCGCACGCCGCGCCCGTTCAGCCCGTAGGGGTGCACACCGGGCGTAGACCGCCGGGGTGGGAGCAATGCCGACGGAGAAGAAGCGCAACGAGGCCGTGTTGTCGCACGACGAGGCCGATTCGATTGACCCGAGCGAGAAGAGCGGGTTTTTCGGTGCGCGTTTATCTGCGACGGTGATTCTGCTGCGCAACAGCGCCGATGGCATTGAGGTGTGGGTGCAGGAGCGTGTCCTGTCCATGCCGAATTACCCGGGGTTGACGGTGTTTCCGGGCGGCGGGGTGGATTCGCGTGATTTCCCGCCGCGTGCCTGGGACGATGGCGAGTTGTGGCTTGGGCGTTCCGCGATTTCGCTTGCTCGCCAGCTCGGGGTGACCAAATACAAGGCTCACGCGGTGTTGTTCGCGGCGGTGCGCGAGCTGTTCGAGGAGACTGGCACGCTGCTTGCGGTTGACGATGACGGCACGCTTCTCGACGACGCCCGCCCCTTCCACAACCACCGCCTCCGGCTCGAATCTCACGAGCTTTCCCTGACTGACGTGTTGCAGGAGAGCAACCTCAACGTGTGCGCGGACCTGCTCAAGCCGGTGGCGCGCTGGGTCGGGGTGTCTGAAAGTGGCAACTGGTTTGACACGTTTACGTTTGTTGCTGCCAACCCGGAGGGCCAAGAGCCTGACTCGAATACGGACGAGGCAGATGATGCGAACTGGTTCCCGCCGCAATTGCTTCTCGACGGCTGGCGCCACGGCCTCGTTCGCCTCGCCCCCTCCACGTGGGCGCAGTTAAGCGAGCTGCGACGCTTTGAAACTGTCGACGACGTCCTGCACGCCGCGGAAGGAGCAAGCCTCGCTCCCGTGATCGGTGACCCGGTCGACGATGCGCGATACGAAGAGTTCTTCACGTTCCGACCAGTAGACCGGATTGGAAAACGCTATGACATTTAGCGTCGCAGAGGCACGGTTCCTCGCAGCGAACGCTGACGCGATCTCCGCAGTCGAGCCCGAGATCGCCCTGACCAAAAAGAGCGTGTTCGCCGACCGTGCGGTGTTGGACCAACACTTTGGCGACTACGCCCGAGCCGTCAGCGCGCTTATCGCCGCCCGGCGCGCCGCAGCCGGCAAGTTTCCTGCCCTTTGGCTTACCGATGCCGACGCCGCGCAGCAGGCCACCCCAGCACGCGTAGCGGGGGTACGTGCCGCGCGCATTGCCGAGGCGGGAGCGCAGATGGTGCACGACGTGACGTGTTCTGTCGGCTCGGAGGCGCCGGCGTTTCGTCAGCGCGGCATTGCGTGGATGGGCAGCGACTTAGACATGCCTCGTTTGATCATGGCGCGGCACAACTTGGGGCAAGAGGCGTGGCTGGCGCAGGCGGATGCGCTCAAGCCGGTGACGTCTGACGGGGTGGTGGTTGCTGATCCAGCGCGTCGCGCCGGGGGCCGCCGAATCACCGACCCAGCCCAGTTGCTTCCACCGCTGCCGGATTTGCTCGATGCGCACGCCGGCCGCGAGATGGCAGTGAAGTGCGCGCCGGGCATCGACTATTCGGAGTGGGACGGTCTGGTCAGCGTGGTGTCCGTCGACGGCGGTGTCAAGGAGGCGTGTTTGTATACGCCGGGGTTGGCGGGAGGGGTTCGTCGAGAAGCGGTGGTCCTGCGAGATGGCGAGGAGCGCGTCACCGATCTTGACGACGACACCGTCGACGTCACCGCCCCACAGCGCTACATCATCGACCCGGACGGGGCAGTGGTGCGCGCGGGACTGGTGCGCGGGTGGGCGGCGCGCCACAGGCTGAGCATGCTCGACGAGCACATTGCGTATCTGACCGGCGAGCAGATCCCAGCAGGCTACAGTGGCTTTCCCTTCCTGGAAGCCGTGCCGCTGCGCAGCCTGAAGAAGGCGCTTGCCTCCCACGGTGCGGGAAGCGTGGAGATCCTCGTACGTGGCGTGGATGTGGACCCGGACCAGTTGCGCAAGAAATTGAAGCTGCGCGGCAAGGCACAGATGGCGGTGGTGATCGCGCGGATTGGGGATCAGGCGGTGGCGCATGTGTGCGAGCCGCGCGTGCACGCCTAACCTTGGGCGCATGGTCTATTTCGATCACGCTGCTACAACTCCGATGCGCCAAAGTGCGATCGACGCGTGGGTGGAACACGCAGGCGCCCTCAACGCGGGAAGCCAACACGCCGCGGGGCGCAAGGCGAACGCTGTGCTTGCCGACGCCCGCGAGCGCATCGCGGGCGCCCTCGGCGCTGACCCCGTCGAGGTGGTGTTTACCGGCTCGGGCACAGAGGCCAACAACATTGGGGTGCGTGGGCTGTTTGATGCATCCGAGCTGGATCGGGTGGTTGCCACGCCGATCGAGCACCCCGCCGTGCTCGAGGTAGTCAAGTCTCTGGGCCAGACTGGGGCGGATGTGGAGTGGCTGCCGGTGGGTCGCGACGGGCACGTTACGGACTTGAGTGCGCTGGATACGCCGGCGGCGGTTGCGACGATGATGTGGGCGAACAACGAAACTGGCGCGATTCAACCGGTGGGTGAGGCGATTGAGCGCGCCACCGCCGCCGGCACGCCGGTGCATGTCGACGCCGTGCAGGCCGTAGGTCACGTGCCGGTGGACTTCCACGCGCTAGGCGCGACCACGCTTGCGGCCAGCGCTCACAAGTTTGGCGGCCCGCGCGGCACCGGCATTCTGCTGGCGAAGCGTTCGCCCGCGCCGAAGCCGGTGATTCTGGGCGGGGGGCAGGAGCGCGGGATCCGCTCCGGCACCGTCGACGTCGCATCGGCCGCCGCCACGGCGGTGGCGCTCGAGGAGGCGATCGCAGAACATACCGAGATTGAGCGCCTGCGGGATGCGCTCATTGAGGGGGTGAGGCAACGTGTGGATGGGGTGGTCGTCGCAACGCAAGAGCCCGCGCTGCCGGGGCACGCGCACTTCATGTTCCCCGGCGCGAACGCGGACGCGCTGATCATGTTGCTGGACGTGCAGGGTATATCGGTGTCGGCAGGCTCGGCGTGCGCCAGTGGCGTGCTGCGCATGAGTCACGTGCTTGAGGCGATGGGCTACAGCGAGCGTGAGGCGATGGGGGCGCTGCGTGTGACGGTCGGGCGTACGAACACAGCGCAGGACGTGGAAGCGTTCCTCAACGCGATTCCGGATGTGGTGGCTAAGGCGCGGGAGGCCGGCGCGCTCTAACCCGCAACGCGCGTGTCGCATGTGATGTGTGTGATTTGGGTGCACTAGTGTTGCCCGCATGCAGATGTCTCGCCGAATCCGTACCGCAGCAGCCGCTGTCGCCGCCCTGCTGTTTGCCACAACCGTCACGCCGCTTGGCCAGGCCGACGCCCAGTCGATCCCTGGGTTGGTCTCCGGCGTTGATGTTGCAGGGCACCAGCGTCCGGGCGGTGCGGCCATCGACTGGCGCTCGGTGGGCACGATCGGCGGCCAGGACTTCGCTTTTGTCAAGGCCTCTGAGGGCGAGGGCTGGAAGAACGAGTTTTACGACGAGGACGCCAAAGCCGCTGCTGAAGCCGGCCTGAAGGTCGGCGCCTACCACTACGCACGCCCCGCCGAGGATCCGGTCACCCAGGCGCGCTACTTCGCCTCCGTGATCAACGAGGGCCCGGCAACGCAGTTGCCGCCGGTGCTCGACCTGGAGGTCGCCGAGGGCCTCGGCCCGGTCCAGCTTGCGGCGTGGACGCAGCGCTTTTTGTCTGAGGTGCAGGCGCAGACGGGCAAGAAGCCGATGATCTACACGTACCGCTACTTCTGGTACGAGCACATGAACGACACCTCTGCGTTCACGTCCTACCCACTGTGGCTTGCCGCGTACCAGAATCAACCCCCGGCGCCGGTTGGTGGTTGGGACAAACTGTCGTTTTGGCAGCGCAGCGACTCCGGTCGCGTCGTCGGCATCAACACCCCGGTGGACATGAACCTGTTCAACGGCACGTCGGGCCAGTTGAACCAGTTCGCCGCGGGCAACTTGAACGCTGCTGGTGGCGTGTTGGAGCGTTTCCAGGCGCCTGATTCCGGCGAGTTAAAGGTGCTTGAGCAGGACAGCACGAAGTTGGTTGTCGCAGTCCTTGCACTGGCCGCGGGTGGTCTTGGTGTGCAGCAGTTCATCGACGCCGCACGTGTCGCAGGCTTTGATCTGACGGATGCGAACAACATCGCGCGCTTGGTCCAGCAGCTCGCGGGCCAAGGCGAGCTGCCTATCGACGACCTACGCAACATGATGGTCGGCAACTACCAAATCGGTGATCTGCTGATTTTGTTGGATAACGCGCTGAAGCACTAGTCGTGGCGTGGGGTCGTCGCAAAGCGGCGCGCCCACGCAAGCCCCTTGAACTGCGCTGGCACTGCGCCTTTGAGCAGTTCGCGGGTGAGTACGTCGCCGGCTTCGATGGGGTGGTTCGCGCCGATGAGCACGATGTTGCCGTAGCGGCGCCCCTTGAACATCGGCGGGTCGGCGATCGCCGCAACGTGGGGAAACACCTCCAGCATGCCGGCGAGTTCCTCTTTCGCCTCCTTCAAGTCGGCTTGGGAGCCGCAGTTGGCGAGGTAGAAGCCACGATCGCTTATCGACGACCGCACCGCCGCATAGAACTCCACCGTCGTCAGATTCCGCGGTGTGGTGGCCGACGAGAACACGTCTCGGATGATCACGTCGCGGGTGGCGGGTTTGAAGGTGTTGGTGACGTCGCGGGCGTCGTCGACACGAATCTTCACGGCTGGGGCGCGCGGGATGTCGAAAAGCTCGCGGGCGAGCACCGCCAACTCGGAATCGATCTCCACCACCGTGTTGCGCGAGCCCTTCCACGCGCTGGCAAAGTAGCGCGCCAACGTGCACGCGCCGCCGCCCAGGTGCGTCAGCCGCGACTTCGGCTTCGCCTCGTCGGGGTAGTGGGTATCCAAAAAGTCCGCCATCCAGCGCATGTACTCAAAGTCGAGGCGCTGCGGATCACCCGGCACGATATGGGAACTGGGCACCCCGTTGACCAGCAACACCATCGACCCGTCCGGCTCGTGGAGCACTTCCGCGACACCGGTGTCGATTTCATAAAACTCACTTTTGGCGACCATGGCTGGTGAGGGTACCTGGCGCCTAGAGGCGCGCGTCGGTGCCCCGTAGGTAGGCCACAGCAACCGCCCAGCCAGCCACGGTCAACGCTGCGGAGGCGGCGAGAACGCCTGTAACGGTGCCAGTATCGAGCGCTCCAGCGGTGGCGACGGCGGAACTGCCCAGCCACAGCGTGTGCGACAACAACGCAGGCGCCACGATGAACCGCACGCCAGGCACCCCAGCCGCGAGTGCGCCAAACGATACGAGACTTACCACCACCGCAATGCCGATGGGTGCTGCAAAACTACGGATGACCATAGACAGCAGTGACTGCCATGACGCCACCGCAACGGCTGGTGCCAGGGCCAATAACGCTGCGACGAGGAGCTCGCCTGGCACTGCACCGGGAATCCCCAACGCCCAACCGACGAACAACGTGAGGCCGATGAGAACAGCGTGCATCGCTGCGACAGTAACCGCGATCGCGGCGATTTTCGACGCCACCAGGTTGCCCACCGAACGCGTCGAAGTGAGCATGGTGAGCCAGTTGTGTCCGCGGTGCTCGACCCGCCAGGCGGCTGCGGCGAGGATCGCGATGCCAGCAGTGCAGAACAGCAACCCATAAAACAGCATGACTTGCGAGAAGTAGCTGCCCCAACCGGCGGTCAGGGTGCCGGTGTTCGCGGCGTAGTTGCCGGCGCCGATCGCGACGGCAACTACGGGGACGAGGAACGCGACCGCCCAGACGTGGGAGCGTCGAAACTTGAGCAGGTCGTTAAGGATTAGGTCCATGGTCTAGATCTCCTTTCGATCCAGGGCTTTGGTACCGGCGACCAAGACCGCTACGGCGAGGACGAGGTAGCCGCTCCACAGCAACCAGCCGGGCTGCGACGGGGTGACCCCTGCTTCAGTGAAGCCGAACGGGAGGATCACAGCGACGTATCCGAAGGGATTGACTGCAGCCAGCCACGGTGGGGACAGCAGTGATGCGATGCCAAAGAACCCGCCGACGACCCCGACGGCGAGCACGACAAGTTGCGACTCGACAAGCGCGGCGAGCAGCAGCATCACAGCGAGGAGCGCAAGTGTGGTGCCCGCGACACCGAGACCGAAGCGCAGCCATGTCTCCAGCATCGCTCCGCGCGGTGCAGGCGCGCCCATCGCGACAGGCAGCGCTATGGCCCCAGCGAACTCAATACACTTTGCGACGACAACTACCACCGTCGCAACACCAAACTTTCGAAGAAGCAGCGCCCCGGGGCGAGTACCTGCGATGGCGTTGAGCCGCCACCCGCCACTGATGTGCTCCGTATCCACGATGCGGCTAGCCACCAGTGCTAACTGCAACGGGGTCAGAAACGCCAGCGCCATGGCGATTCCGATGAGATGTCCCGCCCATGCGGTATCTGGGTTGGCCTGGAATGCGGCGGCATTGTCGCCTGCGAAGAGACTCATGTTGGCGAAGAGGACGATCCCCACCGTCATGAGCAGGCTAAGCCACACGATTTTGGTGCGTTTGAGTTTGGCAAATTCCACCATCATGCGCTTGCCACCTCGTCGTTGGTCAAGCCGATGAAGATGTCCTCGAGGCTGCGGCGCTTGCGCAGGACCTGGTGTAGCGGTACGCCGTGTGTAACCAGGAGGGCGATGGTGTGGGCGAGGTGGTCGTCGTCAAGCCCGGAAAGCTCCACGCCACCCTCGACCCGTTTCGGTTGCAGTGCGCGAAGGACCGAGACCGCAGTTGCAGCATCCGGCGTCTGGATGAACACATCCGGCAGTTGCGCGCTGTACAGCTCGTCTTGGGAGCCCTGGAACACGAGCTTGCCGTGGTTGATGATGGTCAGGTCGGTCGCCATCTTCTCGATCTCTGACAACAGGTGGCTCGACACCAGCACGGTGCGGCCCTGGTCGCGGGCGAGGCTGATGATGAGTTCGCGGATCTCCTCGATGCCGGCGGGGTCGAGGCCGTTGGTGGGCTCGTCGAGAATAAGCAACTGTGGGTCGCGTGCGAGTGCCATCGCGATGCCGAGGCGCTGCTTCATGCCCAGCGAATAGTTTTTCACCAGTTTGTCCATCTGACCCTCGAGGCGCACTAGCGATACCGCGCGGCGCACCGCTTCGGGATCGGCGCCGAGCAGACGCGTGACAATGCGCATGTTTTCACCACCCGTGAGGTGCGGGTAGGCCGCAGGTGCTTCGATGAGCGAGCCGACACTCGAAAGCACCTGTGCGCGGTTCGCTCGCGTCATGGGTTGGCCAAGCACGCTGATGTCGCCGTGCGTTGGGGTGACGAGGCCAAGCAGCATCTTCATCGTGGTGGATTTGCCGGAACCGTTCGGGCCGAGCAAGCCGTGTACGACGCCGGGAGCGACCTTGAGGTCGAGGTTGTGGACGACGTCTGTGTGTCCGTAGGTTTTGGTCAGACCGTGGGTCTGAATCATCGGTGTTTCCATGACCCCAAGGCTCGCGCAACGGAAGGGGGTTTCGCGTCGGCGCGAGGGACGATTTTGAAGGTGATACCGGGGTATGACGCGTCAGGAGTCCAACAGGTCGGTGCGCGACACTAGCCCGGTGCGGTAGGCGAAAAGTGCTGCGTGGACGCGGTCTCGCGACTGTGTCTTCGCCAGCACCCGGCCCACGTGGGTTTTCACCGTGGGCATGGAGATGAACATCCGCTGGGCAATCTCCCCGTTGGACCACCCGCGGCCGATTGCCACGAGCACTTCGCGCTCGCGTTCCGTCAGTTCGCGAAACGCCAGCCGGTCGGCGGGGGACAGAGCGACCGTTTCCTCATCCGGCGCATGCAGCTTTGCGACGACCCTATTCGTCGCCCGTGGCGAAATCACCGCATCGCCGTGAGCCACGGTGCGGATAGCGTCAAGCAAAGCCTCCGGCTCGGCATCCTTGAGCAGAAAACCGCTGGCACCGGCGCCAAGGCCGCCGAGGACGTAGGCTTCGTCGTCAAACGTGGTCAGGATGATCACCTTTGTCGCCGGATGCTTTGCGACGACCTGCCTCGTCGCGGCGATGCCGTCCAGCACCGGCATCTGCACATCCATGAGCACGACGTCCACCGTGGCATTGCCGGATGCCTCGATAGCTTCAGCACCATTGGCGGCGAGCCAGCGCACCTCCAAATCCGGCTGCGAGTCGATGACGTTGCGGATGCCGTGGAGAAACAACGCTTGGTCGTCTGCGAGTCCGAGAGTGATCATGAGTTCAGCGGGATCCTTGCCGTTGTGGTCCAGGTGCCGGCGGGGGTGGCGGATGCGGTCACCGTGCCGCCGGAAAGCGCCGCGCGCTGCCGCATGCCCTCCACTCCGTGGCCCGGACGAGTAGTCGCGCCGGGAGCGACCGGGTTCGTCATTTCTACCACGACGGTATCTGCGCCCCAGCGCACCGAGAGCTCGGCGTGACCGGTGCCGTGCTTCATGGCGTTGGTCAGGGACTCCTGCACGATGCGCTGGACGGTAAGCGCGGTGGCCGGGGCCAGGTGCTCGGGAGGGGTGCCCTCGGCGGTGTATGCGACGTTAAGCCCGCCCGCGCGGCTGGTGGCGACCAAGCCGTCGATGTCCAGTTGCGTTGTTGGTTCAAGGGGGCGCTGTTCAGGGTCGCGCAGCAGCTCCACCACGCCGCGCATCTGGCGCAGCGAGTCGCGGCCGACGTTGCCGATGGTGTGCAGCGCCTCGTCCTTCGCCTCCGGGGTAGCGGCGAAGCGCGCGCCGTCGGCCTGCGCAACAATGACGGTCAGTGAGTGGGTGACAATGTCGTGGATTTCTCGCGCCAAGTGGGCGCGCTGCTCCTGGGCTGCGCGTTCAAACTCGGCACGCTGGCGCGCCAGCTCCTGCTCCGCACTTTCGTCGGCTCGGCGTCGCAGCTCGCCGAAGAGTAACGCCACGGTCAGCAGGGTTACGCTCCAAACGACGTATGGGATTCGGTCCGTTGGCTCGAGTTCCCGAAGAGCTGGCACAACGAACCCGATAGCGACGATATCGCCGACGAGCAGGCCAGCGGTTGCGACGTCACGCAACGGCACAGGCAGATGGCGCCTCGTCACATACGCAGCGAATGGGCCAAGCGCGATCACACCGATCGGCAGCACCTCGCTAAACGACGCGACTACCAGGGCCGCAGCAATTCCGACCACAGTTGCCAGCGGCCAGCGCCACCGCGTAAACGGCACCACCAGCGCGCCGACAAGCAACGCAAAGCTCAATGCCTGCGGGGACGACACGACGCCAAGTGCACACATCATCACCAGCGAGGCTGCAAACGAGGCGTTGCGGATCGTGGTTAGGGGTGTCGTCGACAAGCGCATGCTCGCAAAGGCTAGTTGTCGCTCCGCATGCGCGCGTCGTACTGCGGTATGACGTTTAGGACTTCACCATTCGCGCGATTGCGGCGGACGCCTCTTCGATCTTGGCGTCGGCTTCCTGCCCGTCGCTGATCGCATCGGCAACACAGTGCTTCAAGTGGTCGTCCAGCAAACCCAGTGCTACGCCCTTCAGCGCCGCGTTGACCGCACTGATCTGGGTGAGGATGTCGATGCAGTAGGCGTTTTCGTCGATCATGCGGTGGATACCGCGGGTTTGCCCCTCGATTCGTTTGAGCCGGGCGAGGTAGCGGTCTTTATCGCTGATGTAGCCGTGGTCGTTCATCATGGGCCTCCTGAGTAGTGTGGACGGTGTCGAGTCACTTGGACCGGTCAAGCATCCGGTCGGTGCTGCTCTGCGGGGTGAGGTCGAGGCGGCGGAGCAGCTGCGCATTGAGGGCGACGACGACAGTCGAGGCCGACATCAGAATTGCGCCGACGCTCATCGGCATCACGAACCCGATTGGGGCGAGGATACCGGCAGCCAGCGGAACGGACAGCAGGTTGTAGCCGGCCGCCCACCACAGGTTCTGCTTCATCTTCCGGTAGGTCGCACGGGAGAGCTCGATGACCGAAAGCACCGATCGCGGGTCGGAGCTTGCCAGGACGACGCCCGCCGAGCCGATCGCCACGTCTGTGCCGGCACCGATCGCGATGCCGACATCGGCCTGAGCCAGCGCGGGGGCGTCGTTGACGCCGTCGCCGACCATGGCGACCTTGTGGCCCTCGGCTTGCAGTTCCTTGACTTTCGCGGCCTTGTGCTCGGGACGCACGCCTGCGAAGACCCGGTCAATGCCCAGGTCCTTGGCTACGGTGTCGGCGACGGCTTGCGCATCGCCGGTGATCATGACGACTTGGGCGCCCGCAGAGTGCAGTGCGTCGACGGCGTCGCGGGACTCAAGGCGGATCTCGTCGGCAAGCCGGAGTGCTCCGATCACTTCGCCGTCGGCGAGGACGTGGAGAATGATCGCGCCCTCCTTTCGCCACTCGTCGGCGACCGGGAGCTCCCCGGCGGAATGCTTTTCAAGCAGGTAGGGGCCACCGACCTCGATTACCTCACCGTCAACAGTTGCCTTCACGCCCACTGCTGGAGACGAAGAAAAGTCGATTGCCTGCGGGACGGCTACGCCACGGGCCTGAGCAGCCCCGGTGATGGCGCGGGCGAGCGGGTGTTCGCTGTCTGCTTCGGCGGCCGCTGCCAGGGCAAGCACGTCTTCTTTATCACGCCCGCCGGCGGGTTCGATCGCGGTGACGGTGGGCTCACCTTTGGTGAGGGTGCCGGTCTTGTCGAACAGTACTGCGTCGACGGTGCGCATCGATTCGAGCGCGAGCCGATCCTTGATAAGGACCCCGCCGCGTGCCGCGCGCTCAGTCGCGATTGAGACGACCAGCGGGATCGCAAGGCCTAGGGCGTGGGGGCAGGCGATGACGAGCACCGTGATAGTGCGCACTACCGCTTCATTTGGCACACCGACGACGGTCCAGACCACAGCGGTCAAGATGGCGGCGCCGAGGGTGAACCAGAACAACCAGGCAGCAGCCTTGTCCGCGAGACGTTGCGCGCGTGACGACGATTCCTGCGCATCGGTGACGAGCTTTTGAATGCCGGCCAACGCGGTGTCGCCACCCGTGGCCGTGACCTCGATGCGCAGGCCCGAGTCTGTCGCGATGGTGCCAGCGACCACCTGCTCTCCTTCACCGCGGCGCACCGTTTTCGATTCACCGGTGACCATCGACTCGTCCATGCTGGCGCTGCCGTCGACAATTGTGCCGTCGGCAGGCACGGAAGCGCCGGGCCGCACGATCACGACATCGCCGACCTCAAGATCCGCCGGGGTGACCTTCACCACTTCGTCGCCGTCGATCTTCTCGGCCTCGTCGGGCAGAAGTGCGGCGAGCGAATCCAGGGCCGAGGTGGTCTGGGCGAGGGAGCGCATCTCGATCCAGTGCCCAAGCAGCATGATGACCACCAGCAGCGCCAGTTCCCACCAGAAATTCAGCCCGGGGTCTAGCAAGTTCAGGCTCGCACCCCAAGAGGAGACGAAGGCGACCGTGATCGCGAGCGCGATCAGCAGCATCATGCCGGGTTTTCGTGAGCGGATCTCGGAGACAGCACCCGTCAAGAACGGGCGACCTCCCCAGAAATAAATGACCGTGCCCAAAAGCGGCGAGATCCACCGGACCCATTCCGCGTCAGGCAGCTGGTAGCCGATGAGATGGGCGAAGGTTTCGTTAAATCCGACGACCGGGATCGCGAGAACCAGCATGATCCAGAAGAGCGTGCGGAATTGGGCTACGTGATCGCCGTGGCCTGCGTGGCCCGCGTGGTCGTGACCACCGTGTCCTGCATGGGCCTCGTGAGCGTCATGCTCATGATGGCTGGCGTGCCCACCGGGTCTGGTGCCGGAGTGGGCGTGCCTGTCGTTCATGGTTCTGTCCTTTCGTTGCAGTTCATTGTTGTGATCGGTTCGGCCGCGCCGGGGGCTAGCGTGGCGACCGTCTCCCACGTTATTACCCCATGGGGGTATATGTCCAGGGGATTATCTCGATGCATGCAGCCGGACGTTTCGCCTTTCGTGCTCGCGGGACTACACTCCCGCGACATGCGAGTATTAGCGGCCATGAGCGGGGGAGTCGATTCATCTGTCGCCGCCGCGCGCCTGGTGGAGGCCGGCCACGATGTCGTCGGCGTGCACCTCGCGCTGAGCAAAGACGCGCAGCAAACGCGCGAATCCGCCCGCGGGTGTTGTTCGCTCGAGGATTCCGCCGACGCGCGTCGCGTGTGCGACAAACTGGGCATCCCGTTTTATGTGTGGGATTTCTCTGACCGGTTCAAAGAAGAGGTCATCGACAACTTCGTCTGGTCGTACGAAAACGGCGAGACCCCGAACCCGTGCCTGCGCTGCAACGAGAAGATCAAGTTCGCAGCCCTGTTGGACCGCGCGGTGACGCTCGGCTTCGATGCGATTGCCACTGGGCATTACGCAATTATCGACGACGCCGGCAACCTCCGCCGCGCAGAAGACCCGAAGAAGGACCAGTCGTACGTGCTCGGCGTGCTGACCCGCGACGAGTTGGACCGCTGCATCTTCCCGGTTGGTGATACGGAGAAGCCCCAGATTCGTGAGGAGGCCGCCCGTCACGGGTTTGCCACCGCGTCCAAGCCGGATTCTTACGACATCTGCTTTATCCCCGACGGCAACACCCAGGCGTTTCTGGGCCGCTCCATCGGCATGCGTCCCGGCATGATTCGGGACACCGACGGCAACGAACTTGCCGAGCACGACGGTGCCTTCCAGTACACGATCGGCCAGCGCAAGGGGTTGAACCTCCGCGTGCCTGCCGCCGACGGCAAGCCGCGCTACGTCACCGACGTGGACACCGCCACCGGCACCGTGACCGTCGGTCCGCGTGACGCGCTGCGCGTTTCGGAGATCACCGCCGACCGCCTGAAGGTGCTGCACCCTGCGATGTCCGAAGCAGCCGAGTTCGAAGCGAACGTGCAGATCCGCGCCCACGGTGGCGTTGTGCCGTGCACTGCGCGTATCGAGGACGACCAGATGACACTTACCCTCCACCAACCACTCGAGGGCGTGGCCCGCGGCCAGGCGGCGGTGCTGTACCTGCCGGACCCGGACGGTAAGGGCGACATCGTGCTCGGCTCAGGCACCATCTGCGCCACCGCGTAGAGGCCGGGCCCGCCGAGGTCGCGCAAACCTCGTTAGTCGCACCTCGTTTATCGCCGAAAAGGGACCGCGGACATTTCGTTGGAGTGTTGGGGGCTGGAAGGTATTCCGATGCCCGCAAAATTTCCTGATGACGTTCGCGAGGCTGCAGGTAGTCAAAGACGCAACTATTGAAGTGCTCATGGGCGGTGACATCCGGGGAAAAGAGATCGTCCGCGACAGTGCGCTCACTACGGCGGCGAAGGTCGCGGGCGTAGTCGCCATCACGGACGCCCACGGTTTGTCCACCAAAAAGCCTGCAGCCAAGTTGGCATTGTTGATTTCACGTTTTATCACCACAAGGGCAAGCACCAGTGTGTCGTAGCTCAGCGCACCACGCGTCGTGAGCAGTTCAAACCGTTGATCATGCAGGCGGTTGCCGAGTCGAACCAGAGCTACGGCTAACAAACACCAGCTAACCGCCTAACCAAAACCCCCAACTTCATACCGAGCCGAAAGCTAGGCGGCTACACCACTGCACGGGACTTGACCACCCGTCCAGACTAGGATCGCAGAGAACCAAGACGATAAGGGAGTTCTTAGTGCAGCTGCCGCAAGCATTGCTGGTTGTGCTGGTGGCGTAATCGGTTATAATACCATTCCGGAAATTCTGAAATTCTAGAGAAGAGAGTTTCCTACTGGGACTTGGTAAAGTTCCTCGCTAAGAAAATTGGACCAGGACTTGCGATCAGCTGCATTGCCAGTGCAGGTGGCGTCTTTTCAACCTACATAGGGTGGTAAAACATGCGCTCATTGGTAACGATTTGCGGATTTTTAGTGACACTTGGCATATTTCGTTTTTACACTGATATGCCTTGGTTCCCTTCTGTATTCTTTGGAAGCATCGCTGGGCTTATCGCAGGTGTAGCTCTGACAAAATCCGGGTGGCAGGCAGCCCGTCGAATTGTGTATAACTTTTCCCGGGGATGGTCCTAGCACCGAGTGCCAGGATTGAATCAAGGTCGGGTGCAAAACACTCGCACTATGAAAAGGTTGGTGGGCTCACTCGAGCACTAAGCGGTGTGGGTCCGCCAACTATATAGGCCGTTCAGAATGAGAGCGCTATGAGCTCTACCCTGGAGCTGCAGTCCATCTTCTTTAGCAGGGAAGACACCATTCTTTTTACGTCGGGCTCCGAGTAGAACAACGCGTTTGTCCAACTGCCGACAATAGACGTCTCCCCCCTCCTGGGAGGTTATCTACTTCAAGGGTTTGGGAAGTCGCCGAACGTTCCACGGGGGCATTCCACAGCGTTTCTATACCTCAACAGTGGCCTTGAGGCCAGTGCCGAGGGCAAGACTCCGGACGAAAGATAGAACGCCATTGGGGGCACACACCCTCGAGTTCCACTACGTTGGTCAAGACTGCACTCAGACCGAATACTTAATCGAGCGCGATAAAATGTCGGACGCTTACTCCAAAACTGGAATGGTCGCGGTTTGAGCCGGGAGGTGTGGGCTATCTCCGACAGGATCCACCTGCCCTTTTGTGCTATTATGCAAAAGGTCGGCAGGTCTAGAAAGCGGTTGGCGGGGCGTGGGAGCAGACGAAGGCGCGATCGGGCGACAAAAGAAGTAGCGCAGCAGGGACGTGTCAGACTATGCGTTGAGCAGTGCCTAGGCGCTACCGCGTAACATCAGCGCCGTGACAACACTTCCTACCACCGCGTTCGGCCTCGGGCCCCTGCCCGGCACCGACCTCGCGCAAGCCGCGGACGTGGTGCTTTCCGAGTCGCCGCTGCCACACATCCCGCAACTGCCGGACCGCGGCGTCGGCTCCGATCTCATTGGGCGCACCGCAGCGCTGCTAGAAATCCCAATCGCGCCGGGCCCGCGCGGGTGGCGCGTTGCCGCCCGCAAGCGCGCAGACGCCGACCGCATGGCGCGCGACCTCGACCACCTCGAGGAGCTCTGGCACGGCAAGGTAGACACGGTCAAGGTGCAGCTTGCCGGCCCGTTCACGCTCGCCGCCGAGGTGGAGATGGCCAACGGCCACCGCATGATCACGGACCCCGGCGCGCTGCGCGACCTCACCGACGCGCTGCTCGAAGCATCTAATCAGCACCGCAGCGATGTCGCCGGCCGCTTCGGCGCCACGGTGCTGCAACTCGATGAGCCGCGCCTCGGCGACGTCATGGCTGGCACGCTCAAAGGCGCGACCGACTACGAAGCCATCCCGGCTATCCCTGAGCCACAGGAGACCCTGCACCGCTTCGGCGAGCATCTGTTGCACACACCTGTGCTTATCGACGACACCCCGTGGCAGACCACCGACCCCCGCACCTGCAACCGTGATGCACTGGCACGTCTGCTCGATACGGGGGCGCGCATCGCGATCCCGACCATGCAGCCGCGCGAGCTCTACCGCGTGTTCGACGAGTTACAGATCGACCCGGCACAGACCCAGATCGATGTGTACGCCAACCCGGCCGACACACTTCTTGGGAGCGCACGCAACTACGCTGCCGCTCGCGAGATGCACGAAGAACTGGCAAGCCAGTAGTAGCGCTTTAACCCTGCATTGGCCAGGCGGTGAGCACACCCGAGGCGTCGCGACCGTTGGCCTCAAAATACTTCTTGCGGTCGGTCTGCATGCGGAAGTACTCCACGGCCTGCCACTCCATAAGATCGCCAGACTCCATCTCGGCGAGGTCTGGGTAGGCCTTGCGCACCTGCATCCACGCCACACGTGCGGCGGCGAACGCGTCGGCGGTTGCCTCGTGGGCGTTGTCGATGCGCACCCCGTAGTGCTCGCACATCGCGGTCAGGTTGCGCGGGCCCTTGCGGTAGCGGTCCTTCGCCCGGTCGACCACCAGCGGGTCGAACACAGGGCCGGTGACGGTGAAATCACCGGTGAGGTTGCGCAGCACCGTCAGGTCATAGGGGGCGTTAAACACCACGAGTGTCAGGCCGTCTTCCCAGCCCTTCTTGATCGCCTCGACCGTCTCGCGCACCACCTCGTCGTGGTCGCGACCCTCCGCACGCGCCTTCTCCGTCGTAATGCCGTGCACCTTGGCGGCTTCCTCGGGGATTTCAATCCCGGGATCGGCGAGGGTTTCGTTGGCGTCGACCACGCCGTCGTCGATACGCACTAGCGCAGACGTGACCACGCGAGCCTCGCGCGGGTTAGCGGAGGTGGTCTCCAGGTCGAAGGAGAGCATGCGGGAGGCATCGAATGTGGCCATGCCGGTCATTGTAACGAGCGCGCCGAAACGAGTGAGCCAAAGTCGTTAATCGAGCTTGCGGACTCCGATAAACCTGGAGAGCGGAGTCGGATCCCGATTGAGGTCATAAGTGCGCAACAGATCGATGTACGAAGTCTTATCCAGATTCCAGTCGTACTCATGTGTATGAGGAAGATCCTGCGACGCTGCAAAAACGAGATCAGCCATGAGGCGGGTGACTCGCCCGTTACCATCAGTGAACGGATGGATTCGAACTAATTCCGCGTGGGTTGCAATACCTAGCTGCCTGGCTGTGAGCAACGAAGCCTCTGCTTGGTAACCAAGATTGCCGAAGGAAGCATGTAACTCAGTGGAGATGAACTGCGGATCAACACCGATATTGAGCCCAGTGCGACGGAACGCACCAGACCAGGTCCAGATGCCGCCAAATAGCAAGCGGTGAAGCTCAACAAGGAACGATGTTGTCAGTATCTCGTCGAGAGTAAGTTCCGAACTGTCGATGACCTCGAGCATCCGGGCACGAGCAACTGCAAGGGTCTGCTGTTCAAGGCTATGAATTGTGAGCTTGTCAGGGATACGGTCAAAGTATTCGAGCAGCGCCGGTTCGAGCGCACTCATTTCATCTCCGTCGAGCGGAGTTTCGCCGTAGCCGGGGTCTAACCCCATCCGCGTTCCTCGAAAAGCCGGGAAAGAATTTGCTGTTCAAGCTCGGAAGGTTCGTAGTCGCTAGGAACCGCCCGGTCCTCAAGCGCCATTGAGGCACGAGCGGCGCGGTTCGAGGCCTTGGATGCTTCGAAGCATTGTGCGTGTGTTGCGGTCATGGTGTGCCTCCCTTCTTCCAGCGCATTGTAGTAGCAGCTCGGTTACCTTGTGGAATGCAACCTGGTGAAATTGGAGAGGCCGATTGCAAGCGACGCAGAGATTGTTTTAGCACCTACACTTGCTCCTTGTGAGTGAAATTTCCGCTGATCTGCACCGTGAATGGGACGAACTAGCCGCAGAGGTCCGCAAGCACCGCGACCTGTACTACAACGGCCAGCCGGTGATTACCGACGCCGAGTTCGACGAGATGTTCCGCCGCCTCCAGAAGATGGAGGAGGAGCACCCGGAGTTGGCGGTGCCAGATTCGCCGACCAAGCAAGTCGGTGCGCCGACGGCCGATTCCGCGTTCGCGGACGTGACACACCCCGAGCGCATGATGAGCCTGGACAACGTGTTCTCCGAAGAGGAGATGCGCGAGTGGCTGGACAAGACCCCGGGGCCGTACCTGACGGAGTTGAAGATCGACGGTCTGTCCATCGATTTGATCTACGAAAACGGGGAACTGACCCGCGCAGCTACGCGTGGCGACGGCACCACCGGTGAGGACATCACCGCCAACGCACGCGTCATCGAGGACATCCCGCACAAGCTCACCGGCGACGCACCTGCGTTCCTCGAGGTGCGCGGCGAGGTGTTCATCCGGCCTGAGGACTTCCCGGAACTCAATGAGTTGCGCCAAAAGGAAGGCGGCAAACCATTCGCCAACCCCCGCAACACCGCAGCCGGCGGCCTGCGCCAGAAGAATCCGGAGGACGTGAAGAAGCGCAAACTGCGCATGATCTGCCACGGCATCGGCGCGCGCGAAGGCTTCAACCCGGCAACCCAGCACGAGGCGTACGAGAAACTCGCCGAGTGGGGCCTGCCGGTCTCCGAGTACACGCGCCGGGCAGAGACTGCGGACGATGTGCTCAAGGCCGTGAAGTACTGGGGTGAGCACCGCAATGATGCGATCCACGAGATGGATGGGCTTGTGGTCAAGGTGGATTCTGTCGCTGAACAGCGCGGTCTTGGCGCGACGTCGCGCGCGCCGCGCTGGGCGATTGCCTACAAGTATCCGCCGCAGGAGGTGACCACGAAACTGCTCGACATTGAGGTCTCCGTCGGGCGCACGGGCCGCGCGACGCCGTACGCGGTGCTGGAGCCGGTGTTCGTCTCAGGCTCGACGGTGTCCATGGCAACCCTGCACAACCAGCACGAAGTTAAGCGCAAGGGCGTGATGATCGGCGACACCGTGGTGGTGCGCAAGGCCGGCGAAATCATCCCGGAGGTACTAGGCCCGGTTGCGGATCTTCGCGACGGCACCGAGCGCGAGTTCGTCTACCCCGAAAACTGCCCGGCCTGCGGCACGAAGCTCGCCCCCGCGAAGGAGGGTGATGCAGACTGGCGCTGCCCGAACACCCGCTCCTGCCCGGCGCAGCTGGCCACGCGTTTGGAGTACATCGCCTCGCGCGGTGCCTTCGACATCGAGGCGCTCGGGGAGAAGGGCGCGGTCGACCTCATTGCCTCCGGGGTGCTGGAGGACGAAGCGAAGCTGTTCGACCTCACCGAGGAGGACCTGAAAAAGTCCAGCGTGTACACCCGCAAGGACGGCGAGGTCAACGCCTCCGGCAAGAAGCTCCTGGCCAACCTGGAAACCGCGCGGCACGCCGACCTGTGGCGCGTGATCGTGGCGCTATCCATCCGCCATGTCGGCCCCACCGCGGCTCGCGCGCTCGCGTCGCGCTTCCGCTCGATGCAGGCGCTTATCGACGCCCCCGTGGAAGACCTGGCAGAAACCGACGGCGTAGGCGAGGTGATTGCGGAGTCGTTCAAGGAGTGGTTCACGGTGGAGTGGCACCAGGCGATCGTCGATAGCTGGGCGGCCGCCGGCGTGACCATGGAGTCCGACGAAGAGGAACGCGCCCCGCAGACCCTGGAGGGGCTGACCATCGTGGCCACGGGCACGCTTGAGGGCTTTACCCGCGACGAAATCAAGGAAGCAATCTTGTCCCGCGGTGGCAAAGCGGCAGGCTCGGTGTCGAAGAAAACCGACTATGTGGTCGTCGGTGAAAACGCCGGCTCCAAGGCAGCGAAAGCCGAAGAGCTGGGCAGGCCGATTCTTACCGAGGAACAGTTCGTGCAACTGCTCGAGGGCGGCCCCGACGCGCTTGTGTAAGGCGCGCGGCGCTGAGGCCGACCAGCGCTGCCGCCCAGACGGCGAGGGCCCACCACAGCCAGATGGGGAACTGGCCGTTCCAGTTCACGCCGAATGAGAGCAACCACATCACCACTGCGGTGATGACCGCGTTGACGAGGGCGTAGATGGGGCCCTTGGCGTTCCGCACGGCGCCGAAGGTCGAGGACGCAAGGAGCAGCAGAATCATGACGAGTGCGATCATCGGGTTTCCTCCATCAGGTCGATGCCGAGCGCGTCTACCCAGGCTTCGGTGTCGCCCGCGACGAACGCGGCGCGACTGTGGTCGGCGCGTTCCGGGTCCCAGACCAGCATGGTGCGGAAACCGCCGGTGCCGCCGTTGTGGAACGTGATTTCTTCACCGCCTTCGTCGAGGCTTGCCCAGCCATAGTCGGGCACACCGTGCGAGGACACCCATTCCACGTATTTGGCCATGTCGGCAGCAGTGGAGCGGATCGCGCCAGCCGGGGCCCAGCCGTCCATGTCCCACGGGCCGGCGGGGTGCCCGTTGGCGGCCAGGCCTGTCGGTGCTTCGTCGACGGTGCCAGGTAGCGCCACGTAGGTCGACGTCATGCCAGCGGGCTCGAAGATTCGGGTGCACAGCAGTTCGTCGTAGGGCACGCCGGCGTGTATGGCCAGCAGCTGGCCGAGCAGCGCGTGGCCGTAGTTTGAGTATTGTTCCTCGCCGCGGTTGTTCAGCTCGGCGGAACCGGCGGCGTCGAGTATGTCCTGCGGTGTGTCGCGCCGGTAGGGATTGCCGCCGTCGCGGATGTTCGCCACGAACATGTCCGCGAGGCTCAGACTTTCGGTGGGGGCGAGCCCGGAGGTGTGGTTGAGCAGCTCCTCGATGGTGACATCGGCGACGGGGGCGGAGGGGACGTCGATAAGCTCCTGCACCTGAGTATCCAGGCTGAGCTCGCCGGCGTCGATGAACTGGCGGACAAGCTCCGCGTTGAATGTTTTGGTGATTGAGCCGATTTCGAAGTCATTGTGCTCGTCGGCGCCGAGGCCGCCGAAGCGGACTTCGCCGTCGTCGTAGGTGAAGGCGGCGAGATTGTGGTGGCCGTCCTCTGCGAGGCGCTCGAGGGCAGAGGATATCTCGGTATCGCCGGTGTGTTCAGAGGCCACGGAAATGTCGCGGGGGCCGGTGGAGAGCATCAACGCGGCGGCGATGGCGGCGGCGATTACGCCGGCAGCAATGTTGGTAGCGCGCATCAGTGGTCCTCTCCGGCGATCACGATCGCCATGAGCGGGATAACGCGGGCCGGGGGAATCTCGAACATCCCGCCCTGCTTGCGCACCCAGCCGGCGGCCTGCAGTTCCTTCAGGTGGTGGTACGCGGTGCCGGTGGAGGAAACCAGCTCAGATTCGACCAGCTCCGTCACGCTCGCCGGTGCAGCTAAAAGGTGGCGCAAGATGGCGCCGCGGACGGGGTGCGCGAGCGCGGCGATGCGGTCCATTGCGTCGTCCCACGGTTGGTCCGTGATCCACGCTGTTGGGCGGATCCATTCGTAGGAGTAGGTGCCGGTCGGAAGCTCCACGTCGCCTTTGAAGGTGACTGTTCCGTGGTCCGCCTCAGCTCCGGAACCGGGGAGTGAGGTGGACTCGGGCGATGAGGCCTGTTCGAGCGCGGCGACGCGTGCTTCAATCGGTTGCATGCTTTCTAGAATTACAGAATTCTAGAAAGCATGCAACGGCTGAGGTCTGCGCTAGCGCAGGATCGCGCCGATGATGTAGCCCAAATCGCCGACTTCGCGCACCTCGGAGGCCAAGAAGTCGGGCCCGCCCACACGGCCGACGACGAGCACGAGGTCGGTGCCGTGCAGGGGTGCCACGGTCAGGGCGGTGTCCAACTGGAACCAAGACTCTGGCACCCATTCGTCGAAATCGGGCTGCAAGATGCGCGCGCCCTCGATTGCGGGCATCTGCGGGGTGGAACCGTCATCCTCGGGCGCGGCGGAGGAGGCAGCGACGCGCTCCAAACCGGCGTCGGAGTTGTTCAGCACCACCGCCCAGGAGGAGGTGACGGCCTTCGGCATGACGTTGACCAACTCTTCGAGCGTGTCGGCCTGTTTGCCGGAATGTGCCGCGATCTGGGCGAGCATCTGGATCTGTCCGCGGCGGTCGACGCGCCCGGTGAAGGGGCGGATCGAGTCCACTTCGGCGCCGTCGACGGATGCGACGGCGGTGATCAGGGTGTCCACCATGACTCCGGTGGGCAGGGTGACCACGATGTCGTCGGTCACGGTGCCGTCGAGTGAGGACTCGACGATGTCCACGGAGTTGATGTCGGCCTCCACGATGCCGAACGCCTCAGCGAGCTGGCCGAGGCTGCCCGGCACATCGGGGAGTGAAACGCGGATGAGGTACGACATGGCCTTATTTATAGCAACTGGGGGTGGAGAGGCGGTGGCACGACGTGACGTAAGATAAGGCGCGTTAATCGCAACCCACGTTATGCCGAAGGGATGGGACTGTGGCTGAGATTTCACGCGACGAGGTGTCGCGCATCGCACGCCTGGCGCGAATTGCGCTGAAAGACGAGGAGCTGGACACGATTGCCCAGCAGCTGGACACGATTGTGGAAGCAGTGTCGAAGGTGCAAAGCGTGGACACCGAGGGCGTGACCCCGATGAGCCACCCGCACTCCATCGACGCCGGTATGCGCGCCGATGTGGAAAAGAAGGTGCTGACGCAGGAGCAGGCGCTAGATCAGGCGCCGGCTGTGGAGGACGACCGCTTTATGGTGCCGCAGATTCTCGGAGAGGGAGACTAAACGATGACGCAGTACACGATTCCGGCAGAGGGGCTCGTCGCAAAGCCAGCGCACGAACTTGCAGCGATGATTCAGGCTGGTGAGGTCACCTCGCGCGAAGTTACTCAGGCGTTTTTGGACCGTATCGCGGAGATTGACGACGAGCTGGGAGCCTTCCTGCACGTCGGCGCCGAAGAGGCTCTGGCTGCAGCCGACAAGGTCGACGAGCAGGTAAAGAACGGCGAGGAGCCGGCCTCGGCGCTTGCTGGTGTGCCGCTGGCGCTGAAGGACCTGCTGGTGACCACGGATGCGCCGACGACGGCTGCGTCGAAGATGCTTGAGGGCTACATGAGCCCGTACGACGCCACCGTGGTCAAGAAGCTGCGCGCCGCTGGCATCCCGATTCTGGGCAAGACCAACCTGGATGAGTTCGCCATGGGCTCTTCCACGGAGAACTCCGCGTACAAGCAGACGAAGAACCCGCACGATCTGGAGCGCGTCCCGGGTGGTTCCGGCGGTGGCACCGCTGCAGCGCTTGCGTCTGGTGAGGCCCCGCTGGGCATCGGTACCGATACGGGCGGCTCGATCCGCCAGCCGGCATCGCTGACCGGCACCGTTGGCGTGAAGCCGACCTACGGTGGCGTGTCGCGCTACGGCGTGATCGCCTGTGCGTCCTCGCTTGACCAGGTCGGCCCGTGCGCGAACAATGTGCTTGATACTGCGCTGCTGCACGAGATCATCGCTGGCCACGACGAGTTCGACGCTACCTCCGTGGACCGCGAGGTTCCGGCGTGTGCCGACGCTGCTCGTGAGGGTGCGTCCGGCGACCTCAAGGGTGTCAAGATCGGCCGCGTGAAGCAGTTCGAGCGCCCCGGCACCCAGGAAGGTGTCAAGGAGGCCATCGACGCCGCCTACGCACAGCTCGAGCGCCAGGGCGCAGAGATCGTCGAGGTCGACTGCCCGAGCTTCGACGATGTCATGGGCGCGTACTACCTCATCCAGATGTCCGAGGTGAGCTCGAACCTCGCGCGTTTCGACGGCATGCGTTACGGCCTGCGCGTCGGCGACGACGGCTCCCGCTCCGCAGAAGAGGTGATGGCCGCAACGCGTGGCGAAGGCTTCGGTGCTGAGGTCAAGCGTCGCATCATCTTGGGCACCTACGCACTGTCGGTGGGCTACTACGACGCCTACTACCTGCAGGCACAGCGTGTGCGCACCCTGATCGCGCAGGACTTTGCCAAGGCGTTCGAGGGCTGCGACGTCATCGCGGCGCCGTCTGTGCCGTCGACCGCGTTCAAGCTGGGCGAGAAGGTCGATGACCCGTTGGCCATGTACAACTTCGACCTGTTCACGCTGCCGCTGAACCTGGCGGGTCTGCCGGGCATGTCGGTTCCGGCGGGCAACGCCTCCGATACCGACCTTCCGGTTGGTCTGCAGTTGATCGCCCCGGCGTTCGAGGACGCACGGCTCTACCGCGTGGGTGCCGCATTTGAAGCCGGCCGTTAATCCCTGGAATACCCTCGCAGCCTTGGCTGCGGGGTATTTTCTTGTCCTGATTGATCAGGGCTTTATGCCCGTGATCACCCCGCTTCTGCCGTACGAGGTCGGCGGCGCGGTGTGGCTGACCAGTGTGTACTTGCTGTGCACGGTCGCGCCCATGCCGGCCACGGGACGGCTTGGCGACGCCTTCGGGCAACGCCGCATGTTCCTCGCCGGCCTTACCGTCTACGTGGCGGCACTAGCGCTGGCAGGTGCGTCGTGGTCCTTCGGTTCCCTGATCGTCGCGCGTGCGCTTCAGGGCTTCGGCGCGGCGGTGTTCTTACCGCAGGCCTTCGGGCTGATCCCGCGCGTGTTTGCCGCCGACAAGCAGGGACGCGCGTTCGCCGTGTGGGGCGTGATCGGTTCGGTGGCCTCGCTCATCGGGCCGGTGGTTGGGGGTGCAATCGCGCAGTCCCAGGGTTGGCGTGCGGCGTTTTACGCCCAGGCTGGGTTAGGCGCCGTTGCGCTGGTCGCCGGTGTCATCGCGCTGCCGCGATTGACGACGACAGGGGAGCGGGTCACCTTATTACCGGTCGTGCTGTCCTTCGGCGGGCTTGGGCTGTTGGTCTACGGCATCCAGTTCGGCTATTGGCCCTCGATCCTGTTCGGTGTGCTGCTGCTGGGCGTGCTTGTGCAGTCCGCACGCAACGGCACCGATGACGGGTTCCTACCAATCGAGCTCCTTTCGGACCGCGCCTTTTCACTGGGCACGCTCGGCGTGGCCTCCATGGGGTTCACCGTCGCCTCGATGTTTATCCCGCTGATGTACTGGCTGCAGACGGTCGCAGGGGCCTCGCCCTCGGCGGCGGGCCTGATCACGGCACCGATGTCGGTGTTCGCACTGGTGCTCACCCCGGTGGCCGGCTACCTGACGGATCGGCGCAACCCCGGCAAACTCTGCGCGATCGGGTTCACGCTCAGCGCTGTGGCGCTGGTGCTGGCGATCGCGCTCATCAACGCCGGCGCTAACCTGTGGTGGTTCACCGCAGTCACGGCGCTGCTGGGTATCGGCGGCGCGTTTGTCTGGGCGCCGAACGCGGCAGTCACCATGCGCGGCATCACCGAGGGACAGACCGGCGCTGCGTCCGGGTTGTACAACACCGCGCGCCAGGTTGGCAGCGTGCTCGGCGTGGCACTTGTGGGGGCAGTGCTCGCCTCCGGGGAGATCGATGTGACGGCGTCGAAGGCGCTGGTGTTGCCGGTTGTGGCGATGGTGGTGGGCGTGGTGTCGTCGATACGCATTGCGCCGCGGGCAGGGGCAGGCGCAGCGCGCTAGGCTGGCGTGCATGCGACTTGCCACGTTGACCTCTGGAGGAGATTGCCCCGGACTCAACGCCGTTATCCGCGGCGTGGTCCGTACCGCGAACACCGAATACGGCTCCACCGTCGTTGGATACCGCGACGGTTGGGTCGGTTTGATGGAGGACCGCAGGGTCGATCTTTACGACGACGCCTACATGGACTCCCTGCTTCTACGCGGCGGCACGATTCTAGGCACGGGGCGACTGCACCCGGACAAGTTCAAGGCTGGAATCGACACGATTAAGGCCAACTTGGACGATGCTGGCATCGACGCACTGATCGCCATCGGTGGTGAGGGCACGCTCAAGGGTGCGAAGTGGCTCTCCGACAATGGCATCCCGGTTGTGGGCGTGCCGAAGACGATTGACAACGACGTTGCCGCGACCGACTACACCTTCGGGTTCGACACCGCCGTGTCCGTGGCCACCGACGCGATCGACCGCCTGCACACCACCGCGGAATCCCACAACCGCATCCTGATCGTGGAGGTCATGGGCCGCCACGTCGGCTGGATCGCCCTGCATGCGGGCATGGCGGGTGGGGCGCACTACACCGTGATCCCGGAGGAGCCGTTCGATATTGCGGAGATCTGCAAAGCGATGGAGCGTCGCTTCCAGATGGGGGAGAAGTACGGCATCATCGTCGTCGCCGAAGGCGCGGTGCCCAAGGAGGGCACGATGGACGCCGGCCTTGGTGAAGAGGATGAGTTCGGCCACAAAACCTTTAATGGCATGGGCCAGATCATTGGCGACGAGGTGAAGAAGCGCCTCGGCTACGACGTGCGCACTACAGTGCTTGGCCACATCCAACGCGGCGGCACGCCGACCGCCTACGACCGCGTGTTGGCCACCCGCTACGGCGTCCACGCCACCCGAGCGGCACACGTCGGCAACTTTGGCAGCTGTGTGGCCCTACACGGCGAAGACATCGAACTTGTTGCGCTCGAGGACGCCGTGGCAAAGCTCAAGACGGTCCCGGAGCGTCGCTACGCCACCGCGAAGGCGATGTTTACATAGCACCCGGACGCGCATGCTATGAAAAACCGCATTCCTAACCCCTGCCGCCTGCTCATCGTCGGCATCAACCCCGGCCGCCTCACCGAGGAGGTGGACGCGCCGTTTGCCTACCCGGGAAATCGCTTCTGGCCGGCGTTGGAGGCCGCAGACATCACCCCATACCGTGTCCACGCCAATGAGGGGTTATCGGAGGAAGACGCGGCCATGCTCGCCGAGCGCGGCATCGGGTTTACCAACCTGGTGGGGCGCATGACGCCGAAAGCGTCGGACCTTTCCAAGGCGGAGCTCGTGGAGGGAGGGGAGGTGGTGCGGAGTGTCGTCGAAAAGCATCAGCCCAGAGCTGTGATGTTCGCAGGCATCGGGGCATACCGCGATGCCTATCGACGACCAAAGGCCACCCGCGGCCTTCAACCCGAAACCCTCACCGGAGTGCCGGTGTGGGTGGTGGGCAACCCCAGCGGGCTCAACGCGCATGAGACCGTGGCCACGCTCGCTGAGAGCTACCGGGAGGTCTGGGAGGCGACAGCGCGGGAACGGCGGTAAAGCCAGATCAGCAGCACCCACAGCAGGACCGTGACCGCGATCGAGCCGACGAGACCCGCGACACCGGGAAGCTCACGGGACTTGACTACCGCGAGAGCGAAATGTTGCGCTATCGGCACATCTGTCCTTCCCTCTCGGTCTTGGGTTGAAGAAATTGCGAGGATGTCGGCGGAGGAGCATAAACCTAGTGGGACGGGGATTGTTGGATCTTCCGATTCGATGAGTAGTGCTCTTGAGTTTTAGGGCACTTCCATCCCATTCACGGTTAAAGATGGTCTCTTCTCTCAACTATTCTGTGTGTGCGGAAAAGCCCATAACTATACGGTCAAGGCATGCGAGATATGAGGAATACGATTGGCGACCTTTCCTAGTCAGGGAGAGGTCAGTTGTGGACTTCTTTCCTACAAATCCCTTCGCAACGCTGACCATTCCCGCGTCTTCGAGAGCGCTAATACTTTTTGACAAGGTAGGATAGCTGAGGTCTAGGTGTTCTTTTAGCGTCTGGTATGTAGCAGAATCTACCGACGCTAGGCACGCCATTACCCCCAGCCTGTTGGGCGAATGAAGGAGGGGGTCGATCCCCTCCAAGGCTTGACTGATCTCCACTAGCTACCCGACTTAACTTTCCAGGCGCCAAGCCCCGCAAACGGGATGGCCGTCAGCGCAGCAATTAGAAAAGCCACTGCCGGGGGATTCGCGTCTCCGCTCGTGTTTGCCCAGCTCCATTCGCCGATCACGACAACGGCAATCGATAGGAGAGTGGCGGCCACGTAAGCCCTTTTCCATCCGTAGGGTTGAACCTTCCTTGTTTCTCTGATCCCCACCGCAACGGCAAGGGTCGACAGGAGATAGAGGAAAGGGGATAGTACGTAAGCTACGGACAGCCATACGGAGGAAGAGGTCTGCGAGATTAGGTGGATGCTCACGAAGAGAAATGTCAATCCCGACATCAACAAGATCCAGTACCCCTCTTTTTTGGAGACCTTTTGAGGCGATGCTGATCGGCTGGCTTGGGCTCTGTCGGTGAAGCGACCTGCAGTCATTTTGGCGATCCTTCCTTCAAGTTGCCTACAGTGTAACCGATTTCCATTATGGCAACAAGGTGGGATCAGTGCGAATGTCCGCGCCAAGGGTGTCATTAAATTTCCAAGTCTCTCCATTGGAAGAAAAGTATTAACGGAGGGTGGTTCTTCCTGCATTGAGCCGTCGGGCAACTTCGGCTTTCGTTATCCCCTCACTCACCCACTTGCGCGCCTGAGCTAGCTGTTTGTCGCGGAGAGCTTTTGCCTGCCCGACCTTTGTAGACACCGCGGGCTTTGGCTCTGGAAAAACCTTCGGCCTGTCGCTCGCGAATGATGGCACGTTCAGCCTCAGGCAACGGCCCGAAGTGTGCACCTGGACGGAGGCCGCGGCCCTGGAGCAGCTGCTTTGCGACGTCCTGCAGGCCCAAACCGGCGACACTTTGTGGGGGACAGTGCACGTGGGCAATGGGCCGTCGATAGGCAATGCGCTCGCTGTTGACCGCGAGAAGACGGCGGCATTTGTGTGGGTGCAGAGGCGGGGCGAGCTGTATCGCGAGCACGACAGGTGGTGCGCACTACACCGTGATCCCCGAGGAGCCGTTCGATATTGCAGAGATCTGCAAAGCGATGGAGCGTCGCTTCCAAATGGGGGAGAAGTACGGCATCATCGTCGTCGCCGAAGGTGCGGTGCCGAAGGAAGGCACGATGGACGCTGGCCTTGGCGACGAGATGAAGAAGCGCCTGGGCTACGACGTGCGTACCACAGTGCTTGGCTACTTGCGACGGTGTGCACGCCACCCGTGCAGCCCACGACAGCAACTTCGGCAGCTGTGTGGCTCTTCGTGGCGAAGACATTGAACTTGTTGCGCTCGAGGAAGCCGTGGCAAAGCTCAAGACGGTGCCCGAGCGCCGCTACGCCACCGCAAAGGCGATGTTCACCTAAGCCACGCTGGGGTTTCCTAACGCAATCTCCAAAACCGCCCCGAGAGTCCATAATGTGAGAGTAGAATCTCACGCTATGAGTCAATCGAGTGGTGGGGCGACCACCGCCGAAGATCGTTCGGCCCTGATCGCCTCTGTTGTCTTCCCGATCCTCGTCGTTGTCGGCGGCTGCATCGGATACTTCACCCCGTCTGTTGTTGCGCCGATTACCGGGTGGACAACCTGGCTTCTGGGCGTGGTCATGTTCGGCATGGGATTGACGTTGAAGGTTGCTGATTTTGCGATCATCGCGAAGCGCCCAATGCCTGTGCTCATCGGTGTGATCGCGCAGTTTGTCATCATGCCGGTGCTCGCCGTGCTGATCACGTGGCTGCTGAAACTGCCGCCGGAGATCGCCGCAGGCGTCATCCTCGTCGGCTGCGCTCCGGGTGGCACGACCTCCAACGTGGTTACGTACCTCTCCCGCGGTGATGTGGCGCTGTCGGTTGCGATGACCACGGTGTCTACGCTGCTCGCGCCGATTTTCACGCCACTGCTCACCCTGTGGCTGGCGGGGCAGTACCTACCGGTAAGTGCGGGTTCGATGGCGATCTCAACGGTGAAGATGGTGCTGCTTCCTGTCCTGCTCGGCCTGGCGATTACGTTCTTCCTGCCGAAGATCGCAGAGGCCATTCTGCCCGCGCTGCCGTGGATTTCCGTTGGTGCCATTGCCGCCATCGTCGCGATCATCGTCTCGGGTTCACGGGACAAGATCGTCGAAGCGGGCCTGCTCGTGCTGGTGGCTGTCATGATCCACAATCTGCTCGGCTACGCGCTTGGCTACTTCACCGGCAAAGGAACGAAGCAAACAGAATCGGCCTCGCGCACCATCGCGGTGGAGGTCGGGATGCAAAACTCCGGTCTTGCCGCGACGCTGGCGGTGCAGTACATGACCCCGCTGGCCGCCCTGCCAGGTGTCATCTTCTCTGTGTGGCATACCCTGTCGGGCGGGATCTTCGCCATGGTCATGCGTCTTCGCGACGACCGCGCGAAGCGCTCCGGGAAAACAGCACCCAGCGCTGAGCCTCTGACGGTCTAGGGCAACGCGTTAGAGATCGCCGCGACGTTCCACCCACACAAACGCGGCGATTTTCTCGCGACCAACAGCGAGCGCATTGCCTAGCGACGGCCCATTGCCCGCATGAATCGTTCCCCACAACGTATCGCCGGGGTGCGCGGGAAGAACGTCGCACAGGTGCTGCATTGCAGCGGGGGCGAGGCCGCGGCCGCGCGCGTGGTCGTCGAGAAGAAACTCGTAGACCTGAAACCCCCGCATGCCGTTGGCATCGTCACGCGCGGCAGCGATCACACCGGCCCGTTTGCCTCCGATTTTCACTGCGCACATCGCACCGGTTTCCGCGCAGCCTTGTAACTGCGGCAGTGTCGCTGCTTCAGTCCACGTCGCCACTTCGGGCCGTTGCTTCACGATGTTTCCCAGCACCTCATCTGCGTACCCCGTCATCTCCTCAGGAGCTGCTGGAATAAGCCGCACCAGGTGGCTCTGCGGACGGCGTGGTGCAGCGCGCAGTTCGGAGATGAGGCCGGCAACGATCCACTGATCCACATCGGCGCTCTCCGGCGGGTTGGGCAATTCGAACCGGATTGCAACCGGCGCAAAATCAGCGAACTCGTAGTGCAAGTGCTGCGCATACGGTGCTAACCCGTCGAGTTCCGGAGGCACAGACGTAGCGACGACATGCACAAACGGTTTCTTCGGGTCCAATCCCAGAAACCGGATTCCGGCCACACACCAGTGCCCGTCGGCAAACTTAACGTGCCGGTTTGCCCACGCCAGCGGGTCCTCGACGTTCGGCCCGTCGATGCTGTTGAGGTGATCGCGAAATCCCACGCCGAACTCGCGGTTAGCTACGTGCTCCGCGTGCGGGCGCATTTCCTTTCGCGCGAGGCGGAGGCGTTCGTCTCGCTGGTACCAGTCGCGCAACTGTCGGGGCATCCAAGCCTCGTAGGCGCGAGTCATCTGTGCAAGTAATTCGTTGTCCATCCTCCGCACCTCTCAGTCTTGAAGGAGGTTTTATTTTAGGTAAATTTCGCCACGGCGAGCTGGAGCGCGAGCACAACGGGTGGGGCAGTAGAATGGCCCGCATGACTGCCTACGATCTGATGGATTACGACGAGGTACTGGAAAAGTACGACCCGGTAATGGGCCTTGAGGTGCACGTCGAGCTCGCAACTGAGACGAAGATGTTCTCCACGGCCTCCGCCCATTTTGGTGCGGAGCCGAACTCCAACGTTGACCCGGTTTCGCTCGGCCTGCCGGGCGCACTGCCGGTGGTCAACGCCAAGGGTGTGGAGTGGGCAATCAAGATCGGCCTGGCGCTGAACTGCAAGATTGCGGAGTCTTCCCGCTTCGCGCGCAAGAACTACTTCTACCCGGATCAGCCGAAGAACTACCAGATCTCTCAGTACGACGAGCCGATTGCGTACGACGGCTACCTGGACGTCGTCCTCGAGGACGGCACCGAGTGGCGTGTGGAGATCGAGCGTGCGCACATGGAGGAGGACACCGGCAAGCTCACCCACCTGGGCTCCGCTTCCGGTCGTATTACCGGTGCTACCGCTTCGCTTGTGGACTGCAACCGTGCAGGCGTGCCCCTGATTGAGATCGTGACCAAGCCGATCATCGGTGCCGGCGAGCGCGCACCCGAGGTGGCCAAGGCATACGTCGGTGCACTGCGCGAGCTGGTCAAGGCGCTCGGTGTCTCCGACGCTCGTATGGACCAGGGCAGCATGCGTTGCGACGCCAACGTGTCCCTGCGCCCAGTCGGCCAGGAAGAGTTCGGCACCCGCACCGAGACCAAGAACATCAACTCCCTGAAGTCGGTCGAGCAGGCCGTGCGCTTTGAGATGCAGCGCCAGGCTGCCGCGTTGGAAAACGGCGAGGAGATCGTCCAGGAGACCCGCCACTACCAGGAGAAGGACGGCTCCACCTCGAAGGGACGTCCGAAGGAAGAGGCATCCGACTACCGCTACTTCAACGACCCGGACCTGCCGCCGGTGATCGCGAAGCCGGAGTGGGTTGAGGAAATCCGTGCGACCCTGCCCGAGTTGCCGTGGGTGCGCCGCGCTCGCATCCAGGAGGAGTGGCAGCTGCCGGAGAAGGAATTCCGTGACCTGGTCAACGCTGGTGCGCTGGATCTCATCGTGGACACAGTGGAAGCTGGCACGACCCCGGACGAGGCTCGTTCCTGGTGGGTGTCCTACATCGCCGGCAAGGCCAATGAAGCAGGCAAGGACTTGGACGCCCTCGGTGTTACCCCGAACGACGTCGCACGCGTCGTTGCGTTGGTCAAGGAAGGCAAGCTGACCACCAAGCTTGGTCGCCAGGCGATTGACGGTGTGATTGAGGGTGACGGAAACGTTGATGAGGTCGTCGCAAAGCGTGGTCTTGAGGTTGTGCGCGACGACGGCGCCATTGAAAAGGCTGTCGACGAAGCACTTGCTGCCAACCCGGACATCGTGGAGAAGTACCGCGCAGGCAACAAGAAGGTCACCGGCGCAATCGTCGGCGCCGTGATGAAGGCCACCCAGGGTAAGGCAGACCCGGGCCAGGTCAACCAGTTGATCGCCAAGAAGCTCGCCGAGTAACCTTCAGCGAAGCACCACTCAGCCGGCCCCGACTTACGTACGGGGCCGGCTGGTTCTTCTTTGGTGGGTTGTAGGTAATGGTAACAATGCATATCCTGTAGGTACGTACCTGCAGGGAGGTGTGTTATGACCGCTATTTCCGCCAGAGAATTCAATCGGGATGTCAGTGCCGCGAAGCGCGCCGCGCTGGATCACCCTGTGATCATTACTGATCGTGGGGAGCCGTCACACGTTCTGCTGTCGATCGACGACTATCGTCGGCTCTCATCGTCAGAAACTGGGTGGGTGAAAGCAGTTCAAATGAAGGATGAAGATATAGAATTCGACCCTCCACGAGCTGAATTTAAAGTGCGGAGTCTCGACCTGTGAGGTATTTATTCGATACCAACGTTATTAGTGAGCTGCGGAAGCCGCCCGGCCGAGTGAATCCTCGAGTGGCGAGTTGGGCCGACAACCTGGCAGAGGGAAACGTATACATCTCTTCCATCTCAGTTTTTGAGATCGAAAGAGGAATTCTGCTCAAGCAACGTACGGATCCAGTGCAGGCTGAAAGGTTGCGCGACTGGTTCAATGGTCAAGTTAAAGTTCAATTCAAAGGGCGCATTCTTCCTTTTGATGAGGACGTAGCCTCTGTGGCGGCTGCGATGCACGTCCCGGACCCGAAAGCGACTGCGGATTCTTTTATCGCTGCTACCGCTCAAGTACATAGCCTTATCGTTGCGACACGGAATACCCCTGGCTTTGAGTCGATGGGCGTTGAGCTAGTTAATCCCTGGGAGATGTAACCGCGAAACGCGAAAGCCCCGGCCAGTGTGGTGGATGGCCGGGGCGGGGGGAGTCGTCGTCAAGCAGTGCTACTTGTTTTGAGGCTTGACGGCCGGGAACTCGCCAGTCTTGTACATCTCCTCGTAGGACTTCCAGTGGATTTCGTCGCCCGGGGTATCGGGTGCGCCCTCGTAGGACTCAGACTCCGGATCGAGCGCAGGCACGTCCGCGATATCGAATTCGCTGGAAGAGTCCGCGTGCAGATCCGCAGCAACCTCTTCCTGGACGGACTGCCACAGGTCTTGGCCGCCCATGTGGGAATCGCCGGTGAGCTCGTCGACTTCGTTGCGCTCGGCGCGGGTCAGCGGCTCGCCTTCCGGATCGAGCGCGGTCTCGGCAAGCTCTGCAAGACGCTCGCGGCGTCCCGTCTCCTCCTGGATGTTCTTGCGGTCGCGGAACCAAGCCACACCCATAGCAATGCCAAGGGCAAGACCGAGGTAGCCCAGAACCGGGTAAACCCAACCAAGCAGGTCAGCGAAGCCAATGAAGGACAGGGCGTAGCCGACGAGAACCGCCGCGAAGTAGTACGGGCGGAACTTGCCCGGCTTGTCGTGGCTGAGGCGACGACCGCTGGCGTAGAACATGCCGACGGCGGTGTTGTAAATCATCAGGTAGATGACAATGGAGACGAACACGCCCACTGCCGGGTGCATGTTGTCGAAGACCATCAGTAGCGGCATGTCTGCGTCCATCACGTCTGCCATGTTGCAGAACAGAATGAACGTGAGGATCAGCAGCAAAACAGCGAACATAATGCCGCCCAGCAGGCCACCCTTACCGGCCTGTGCAGGGTTCATGTGGGAGCCAGCAAAGACGAGCATCATGGAAACGTCCATGATCATGACCAGGGTTGCGTAGTTCAACGCGGTGATCAGCCAGTTACCAAACGTGCCTGATGCGCTTTGGTTCTGCTGTGCAATCTCGTTGATGTATCCGAAGTCGGACGGGATGTTCGTCAGTGTGATCACAAACGCGGCGAGCAGGCAGATGATCAGCAGCGGCGTGATGAAGGAGAAAACGTTCGTGAGCCTGTCGATGTCAAGAAGACCGGACAGGAGCAGCAGCACAACCATGATGGTCGATCCGGCCCAAGTTGGCAGGCCGAATTGTTGCTCGAGGTTCGCGCCAGCACCGGCGACCATGACGAAGCCGATGCAGAACAGCGTGAACACGGTGGTGATGTCCATGTATTTAGCAATCCACGGACGCGAGACACTCTTGAACACGGCACTGTGGTCATCGGCCATGTAGTAGGAACCGAGCTGGTAGACCCAACCACTGAAAATTGCGATCGCGGCACCTGCGATGGCGGCGCCGATGATGCCCTTGTAGCCAAAGGCAAGGAAGTATTGGATGACTTCCTGCCCGGAGGCAAAACCAGCGCCGACAGTCAGGCCCACGAGCGCGAGGGCGACTTTGAGCGTTTTACTCATCGATAAACAATCCTTATATAAATTTGCGTAAAAGATTTAGAGCGCGTAGCAGGGTAACACCATTACACGGGCTTGGCTAACTAGGTTTGTTGACATCGGTGCAGCGCACCCCGGCGAGTTGACAAATCACAGCGAAGTTTTCGCCTAAGTTGTAGGCCATGGCTAAAAACCCACGCGATCTCACACCCGACGATCTGAACAACCTGGAAAACGTCGCTGACGTGCCAGAATACAAGGGGGATGCTGCGACGGAGATTTTTCCGCAGACTTCCCAGACGGGCGACGAGGTGCGCCTGAGTGCCGATAAGGCAGCACAAGCCTCTGCGCCGTCCGCAGGCTCTACTGCGGTCCCCTCGGCGTCTGCATACTCATCCGACCCGGCACCGGTGACATCCGCGTTCATCCGTGAATCTGAAACCATCGCACCGGCAGCCCCCGCAACCTATGCGGAGGAGCC
This sequence comes from Corynebacterium sp. HMSC055D05, assembly GCF_001810365.1. Taxonomy (NCBI): domain Bacteria; kingdom Bacillati; phylum Actinomycetota; class Actinomycetes; order Mycobacteriales; family Corynebacteriaceae; genus Corynebacterium; species Corynebacterium sp. HMSC055D05. The sequence goes on along the minus strand of NZ_KV801051.1, from coordinate 98,219 downwards.
GGTCGAGCCGGTTGCGGTGGATCCGGCACCGGTTGCAGTAGAGGAGGAAGACGCCCGCCGTGGCACGACTGATTTCGGCTTGCTGCTGCTGCGTCTGTTCCTCGGCGCGTACCTGATTATTGATTCCGTCGCAGTGTTCTTCCGACTCGGCGGCAACGACGGTATCGCCGGCCTAGAAAATGCATTCGCCAACTACCCGTACGGCAACGGCCTGGCTGTTGTTGTTCCCACCCTCGAACTCACGGCCGGCGTGTTCTTGGTCCTTGGTCTGCTCGGACCGATTGCGGCAGCTGTGGCGATCGCCGTCACCGGCTTTTTGGCGCTGCACGCATTCAACGGTCAGACGGATGGCTTTAACGTCTTCGCCTGGACGCCGGAAACGTGGGTGCCGGTCATGCTGCTGGCAGTGTCTCTCGCAGTGCAGTTCACAGGCCCAGGCCGCTACGGCATCGATGCTTCGCGTGGCTGGGCGAAGCGCCCGCTGGCGTCGTCCTGGATCTGCGCGATTGTCGGCTTGGCCGCAGCGGGCGCAGCGTGGTGGTTCGGCACTGGGATTAACCCGTTTGCCTAAACCACCCGCTTTCTGTGGTTAGTCCACCTGGCGTACAGCGCCCTTGTCGGCGCTGGTTGCCATCTTCGCGTACGCACGCAAAGCCTTCGATACCTCACGGACACGGTTCGGTGTCCATGGGTTGTCGGAGGCTTCCATAGCTTCACGGCGCTTTTCCAACTCTGCTTCCGGCACATCCAGCTTCAGTTCGCGGTTGGACACTGAAATGGCAATTGTGTCGCCGTTTTGGATCAGGCCGATCAGGCCACCAGCGGCAGCCTCGGGGGAGATGTGGCCGATGGACAGACCGGAGGTGCCTCCGGAGAAGCGACCGTCGGTGATCAGTGCGCACTTCTTGCCCAGGCCAGCGCCTTTGAGGAATGACGTCGGGTGGAGCATTTCCTGCATGCCCGGTCCACCTGCTGGGCCCTCGTAGCGGATGACCACAACCTCGCCTTCGAGCACCTCGCGGTTGAGGATCATGGACACAGCTTGCTCTTGCGAATCGACGACGCGTGCTGGACCGGTGAACTCCCATAAGCCTTCTTCGACGCCTGCGGTTTTCAGGATGGCGCCGTCCGGGGCTAGGTTGCCGCGCAAGACGACAAGGCCGCCGTCGGAGGTAAACGGGTGCTCGACGTCGTGGATGACGCCATTTTTCGCATCCGTATCCAGGCTTTCCCAGCGCGCGCTTTGCGAGAATGCCTTCGTGGTGCGCTCACCGCCCGGTGCGGCGTGGAAGAGCTCGAGCGCTTCCTCGGTAGCGCTGCCGCCGCGGATGTCCCAGTCTGCGAGCCATTGGCTTAGCGACGAGTACGTGATCGAATGCACATCATCATGCAGCAATCCAGCGCGGTGGAGCTCACCCAGAATCGCCGGGATGCCGCCGGCGCGATGGACATCCTCGACGTGTGCCTCACCGTTCGGGGCAACCTTGGACAGGCAGGGGATCTTGTGTGACAGATCGTCGATATCTGCCAGGTCGAAGTCGATCTCACCTTCTTGAGCTGCGGCGAGAATGTGCAGGATGGTGTTGGTGGAACCACCCATTGCCATGTCGAGCGCCATGGCGTTGCGGAATGCATGGACGTTGGCCACGTTGCGGGGCAGGACGGATTCGTCGCCCTGGCCGTAGTAGCGCTCGCAAAGGTCCATGATGGTCTGGCCAGCGCGCTCGAAGAGTTCGCGGCGCGCGGTGTGGGTGGCCAGGGTGGTGCCGTTGCCCGGCAGTGACAAGCCAAGTGCTTCGGTGAGGCAGTTCATGGAGTTAGCGGTGAACATGCCGGAGCAGGAACCACAGGTGGGGCAGGCGTTGTTGGCGATACTGTCGAGCTCGTCGTCGCTGACGTCGTTGTTAGCGGAAAGCGCGATGGCGTCGATGAGATCGGACTTCGGCTTAGTCACACCGCCGACAGAAAACGCCTTGCCGGCCTCCATCGGCCCACCGGAGACGAAGACGGCGGGGATGTTCAGGCGCATTGCGGCGTTGAGCATGCCTGGGGTGATCTTGTCGCAGTTGGAGATACACACCATGGCATCCACGGTGTGGGCGTTGACCATGTACTCCACCGAGTCGGTGATGATCTCGCGCGAGGGCAACGAGTACAGCATGCCGGAGTGGCCCATGGCGATGCCGTCGTCGACCGCGATGGTGTTGAACTCCTTGGGTACGCCGCCTGCGGCGCGGACAGCGTCGGCCACGATGTCACCAACATGTTTCAGGTGAACGTGGCCAGGCACGAACTGCGTGTAGGAGTTCACGATGGCAACGATGGGTTTGCCAAACTCGTGCTCGCCGGTGCCTGTAGCGCGCCACAGGGCGCGGGCTCCGGCTGCTTGGCGGCCAACGGTGGTGACACGTGAGCGAAGGGGGATCACGGTTTACTCCTTAGGTTCGTTCGCGGACGGGCGAGGTCCCGGCAGATCGGGGTGTTCTGCGAGGTAGGCATCGTATTCCTCGCGGGTAAGCAGGATGCGGTCGCCGTCTTTATCAATGATTTCGTACTTGCCGTCTGCTGCTTGCTCGGCGGATGCAATGACGTCTGTAATTCGTCCTCCGGATGCCTCGGCGAGCGCGGGCAATGAGTTGAACGTTACGCCAGGCAGGGGATACTCGGTGCCGTTTTTTGCAGCGACGCGTGCGGAAGTTCCCTTGAAAGCGATGCCGGCCAGGTCTTCCCAAGGAAGAAAGGCATTTTTGCGAACGAGGTAACGGGTTTTAATTCCTTTGTTATCCACTGTGGTGGAGGAGCAGAGTACCCATGCGAGCCACACAATGGGGATAAGAAGGAGCCAAATGAGATATTTCGGCGCCCACATGATGCCCATGAGTGCGATGCCGGTTGCGAGCACGATGGCGAGGATGTGCTCACGGGTTGGTTTAAACACTTTTTGGGTGGTCGGGGACGTTCCCTGTGTGGCTGTCATACCCCGGCATGCTAGTCATGTTGATGCCGGGGGAAGTAACGGGATGCGCCGGGGTGTCGTCGATACGCGTGATTTCTGTGAATAAAAATGCGCGAGGGGTGGGCTGGCTCACTATTGTCATGTACGTGATCAATCAGCGACTTGTAATTATTGTACCCACGCGGCGCTTGCCGTAGCGGGTTCGTTTTACACGCCGCAGACACAAGCGCCCTCGAGAGCACACCGCTCGCCGGGGGCTTTTATTTTTAGGTAATTCGAACACAAGGAGTGCAACGGTGGCAGGTTCACAACCATCCCCGTCGACGGAGAGCAATGGACCGGAGCGGATGAAAGGCGCGGACGCGGTCGTTCGCAGCCTGGAGGAGCTTGGCACGGAAATTGTGTTCGGCCTTCCGGGTGGCGCGGTGCTTCCGCTTTACGACGCCCTGTATCGGGCAACGAAACTACGCCACGTGTTGGTGCGCCACGAGCAAGGTGCGGGCCATGCAGCAGAGGGATACGCGGTGGCCTCGGGAAGGGTCGGCGTTTGCATTGCTACGTCTGGTCCCGGTGCGACGAACTTGGTAACACCGATCGCGGACGCTTACCTGGACTCGGTGCCGATGGTGGCGATCACGGGCCAGGTTGGCTCGTCGCTTTTGGGTACCGATGCGTTCCAGGAGGCGGACATCCGCGGCATCACGATGCCGATTACAAAGCACAACTTCATGGTGACCGACCCGGAGCAGATCCCGTTCGCGCTTGCGGCGGCGTTTCATATTGCCTCGACCGGCCGTCCAGGCCCAGTGCTCGTGGACATCCCGAAGGATGTGCAGAACGCGGAGATTGAGTTTAAGTGGCCGCCGAAGATCGATTTGGCTGGCTACAAGCCGAACACGAAGCCGCACAACCGTCAGATTGCCCAGGCAGCGAAGCTGATTTCTCAGGCGAAGCGTCCGGTGCTTTACATCGGTGGCGGTGTTGTGAAGGCGAATGCGAACAAGCAGCTGCTCGAGTTTGTTGAGGCGACCGGGATCCCTGTGGCTACGACTTTGATGGCGCTCGGAGCGTTCCCGCAGTCGCACCCGCTGTACCTGGGTATGCCGGGTATGCACGGTTCGGTACCGGCAGTGGGTTCCTTCCAGGAATCCGACTTGCTCATCGCTGTTGGCACGCGTTTCGACGACCGCGTGACCGGCGATACCGATACGTTTGCGCCGCACGCCAAGGTCATTCACGCTGACATCGACCCTGCAGAGGTGGGCAAGATCCGCGCGGTGGACGTTCCAATCGTGGGCGATGCTAAGCGTGTGCTGTCGGAACTGACCGATTACTTTGAGGAATCCGGAAAGGCCAAGGCGCCGTCGATTGAGCCGTGGATTGAGCGTCTGCAGGATCTGAAGCGTCGTTTCCCGCGCGGTTATGACAAGAACGAGGACGGCACGCTCGCTCCGCAGTTTGTGATCGAGACGCTGTCCAAGGCCGCCGGGCCGGACGCAATTTACTGCTCTGGTGTGGGCCAGCACCAGATGTGGTCTGCGCAGTTTGTGGACTTTGAAACGCCGCGCCACTGGATCAACTCTGGTGGTGCTGGCACGATGGGCTTTTCCATTCCGGCTGCGCTCGGTGCGAAGGCAGCGCACCCGGATGCAGAGGTGTGGGCGATCGACGGCGATGGTTGTTTCCAGATGACCAACCAGGAGATCACCACCGCTGCGCTCGAAGGCTTTCCGATCAAGGTTGCACTGATTAATAACGGCAACCTGGGCATGGTGCGTCAGTGGCAGACGCTGTTCTACGACGGCAATTACTCTCACACGAAGTTGGGTGGGGAAACCTACGTTCCGGACTTTGTGCAGTTGTCGGAGGCGCTCGGCGCGGTTGCGTTCCGGGTGTCGAAGGAAGAAGACGTGCTGCCGACGATCCAACGTGCGCGTGAGATCAACGATCGCCCGGTGGTCATTGAGTTCATCGTGGGCGAGGACGCGCAGGTGTGGCCGATGATCTCTGCGGGCTCGTCGAATAGTGACATTGAGTATGCGCGCGGAATGCGCCCGTTCTTCGATGATGAGGAGTCGGCTGCGGAGTCGCCGCAGGCAATCAGCGAGGCCATCGAGACCGCTGCGGCGGAGCAGGAAGGGAACTAACAATGACACAACCAGATGCAATCACTCGCCACACGCTTTCAGTGCTGGTTGAGGACGTTGACGGAATTATCACCCGTGTTACCGCCCTGTTTACCCGTCGCGGGTACAACCTGGTCTCGCTCGTTTCGGCGAAGACGTCGAAAGAGGGCGTGAACCGGTTGACGGTGGTGGTCGATGCAACGGAGCGTTCTGTCGAGCAGATCGTCAAACAGCTCTACAAGCTGATCCAGGTGCTTAAGGTGCAGCAGCTTGACGACGACACCACGGTCGGCCGCCAGCTGCTGCTGGTCAAGGTCAACGCGGACAATCAAACACGTCCGCAGGTGGTGGACGCTGCCAACCTGTTCCGAGCGCGCGTGATCGATGTTGCGGTGGACTCTGTTGTTATTGAGGCCACCGGTGAGTCACCGAAGTTGAAGGCGTTTTTGGACGTCATGGATACGTTCGGTATCCGCGAGCTTGCCCGATCAGGCACGGTAGCGCTGACGCGTGGCGCTAAAACTTTGGCTCCATTGGACTAAAAACACCCACAAACTGAGGCGGCTGTGTCATAATGTGAAACGCCCGTCTCACAGAATGAAGAAAGAAGCGAGAACTATGGCTATTGAAGTGCTTTACGACCAAGACGCAGACCTGTCCCTGATCCAGGGCAAGAAGGTTGCAATCATCGGCTACGGCTCCCAGGGTCACGCGCACGCTCAGAACCTGCGCGAGTCCGGCGTCGAGGTGGTTGTTGGCCTTCGCGACGGCTCCAAGTCCGCAGAAAAGGCCCGCGAGGCCGGCTTTGATGTGAAGACGAATGCTGAGGCAGCTGCATGGGCTGACGTGATCATGCTGCTCGCCCCGGATACCTCCCAGGCCAAGATCTTCGAAGAGGACATCGAGCCGAACCTGAAGGACGGCGACGCCCTGTTCTTCGGGCATGGTCTGAACATCCATTTCGGCCTGATCAAGCCGGCAGACAACATCACCGTCGGCATGGTTGCCCCGAAGGGTCCGGGCCACCTGGTGCGTCGCACCTTCGCCGACGGCAAGGGTGTGCCTTGCCTGATCGCCGTGGAGCAGGATCCGCAGGGCAACGGCCGTGAGCTTGCGCTGTCCTACGCTGCCGCAATCGGTGGCGCACGCGCTGGCGTTATCCCGACCACCTTCGAGGCCGAGACTGTCACCGACCTGTTCGGTGAGCAGGCAGTGCTCTGTGGTGGCCTCGAGGACCTGATCATGACCGGCTTCGACGTCTTGGTCGAGGCTGGCTACGAGCCGGAGATGGCGTATTTCGAGTGCCTCCACGAGATGAAGCTGATCGTCGACCTGATCTACGAAGGCGGCATTGCCAACATGAACTACTCCGTGTCTGACACGGCAGAGTTTGGCGGTTACCTCTCTGGTCCGCGTGTCATCGACGCCTCGGCGAAGGATCGTATGCGCGACATCCTGAAGGATATCCAGGACGGCACCTTTACCAAGCGCCTCGTCGCCAACGTTGAGGGTGGCAACAAGGAGCTCGAGGGTCTGCGCGACAAGGTTGCACAGCACCCGATTGAGAAGACCGGTGCAGAGCTTCGCGACATGATGAGCTGGGTGAAGAACCCGCTTACCGACACTGCCCGCTAATTCGGCAGGTAAACGTAGCCCTCGGATCAATGTGATTCGAGGGCTTTGTCGTGCTTCTCCCGCACAAGCCCGCACGGCAGAGCAAACCCCGCGCCCGGAGAGTGGGTGCGGGGTAGTCGGATCGCGCCGAATAATTAGTTGGTGGCCGGTGCGTCAGCCGGAGCCTCCTCCTGGGCGCCTTCCGGTGCGATGGAGTCGATGACCTCCTCGACGACGTTTGTCGTCTCGGACGCGGTAGCGTCAGTGGTGGCGTCCTCAGCGGCGTCCTCGGCCGGTGCGGTTTCGGTAACGGTGCCGTCTTCGACCGTGGTGGTCTCGTTAACAACCTCGGTGGCTGCCGTCGTGGTGGAGGTGTCTACGGTGGCGTCGCCCTCGGTGTCGTCGCCGGTAAACAGGTTCCACAGCAAGGCCAAAAGCAGGAGTGCTGCCAGAATGCCCAGGAGCCACTTCCACCATCCGCCGCCACCGTTATCGTCGTCAGTCACTGCAGTGGAGCCAGCAGCCGGACGCGCCGGTGCGGTGGTCGAAGCCTCAGGGGTAGTGCGCTCGACGCGAACATCCTCGGTCGGGTCGTTCGGGTTTTGATTCGGGTTCGGGGTAGTCATTTGCTAATTCCTTTCGTTATTACTTATCCGCGCCGCTCGGGGCGGATTCATGGTGAACCGCCCGTGACGTGCTCGGATATGCGAACGGTCGCCCACTGTAACAAAGTATGACGATTTGGCTCGGCAGGATTTCGCCCCGGGGAGGCGCGAAGGATTCGTTTCTCCTCGTGAGCGCTGCGGAAAGCATCCCGGCAGCGATTTTCAATAAATTGTCATTAACGTGTTGGTGTTCCTATGGTTGTCGTTATGCACAACCATTCAGATCACGCTCATCATGATCATGCTCATGGCGCACGTGTTGACGCGCCGACGAAGGCGATCGGCGCTGCACTTGCCGTTACCGCAACGGTCTTTGTTGCGGAGTTGGTCGGAGGTGTGATTTCGGGATCGGTCGCGCTGCTTGCGGATGCGATGCACATGTTGTCGGACGCGGCCGGGCTGATCATTGCGATGGCGGCGGTGCTCGTCGGTAAGCGTGCAGCCACGTCATACGCGACCTACGGCTACCGCCGTGTCGAGGTGCTCGCGGCGATGATTAATGCCGCGACAGTGCTGGCAGTCTCCGTCTGGATTGCAATCGAGGCCTTGCGCAGGCTGCGGGATCCAGCCCCGATTGATACGGGTCCGATGATGATCATCGCCGCGATCGGCCTTGCAGCGAACGCGTTGTCGGCGTGGATTTTGTACTCCCAGCAAAAGGAGTCGATCAACGTACGCGGTGCATACCTCCACGTGTTGGTGGATATGTTCGGGTCTATCGCCGTGCTGGGGGCCGGCGCAATTGTCGCGTTGACCGGCTTTACCGCGGCTGACCCCATTGCGTCGTTGCTGATCGCGGGCCTGATTGTTCCTCGTGCGTGGAAACTCATGGCGGAGTCGGTGGGTGTGATGCTGGAGCGTGTGCCCGAAGGGTTTGACGCCGAGGAAGTCGAGGCTGAGTTACGTGCACTGCCTGGGGTGAGGGATTTGCATGACCTGCACTTGTGGTCGCTTGACGGGGTGGCGGTGATTGCAACGGTTCACATTGTGGCGGCGGAAGGAGAAGACCGCGATCAGTTGCTGGATCGGGTTCAGGCGGAGTTGCACCGGCTGGGTGTGGAGCATGCGACAGTGCAAATTGAGCTGCCAGAGCACATCGAGCACGAGACGGTGTGCTGATTCTGTCCTACGCTAAGGCATATGGGCTTTACTACGCCGAGCTATTCGCTCAAGGATCTATTTTCCCGCGCTGAGCGCGGCGAGCTGCAGCTGCCTGATTTTCAGCGCTCATACCTGTGGGACGTGGATCGGGTGCGCACGTTGGTCACCTCCGTGCTGCGTGGCTACCCGGTCGGTTCTTTCCTCGCGCTCGATACTCGCAACGCGGAGCAGCGTTTTAAACCACGCCCGCTTGAGGGGGTGAATGTTGCTGGAGTGGAACCGGGCCTGTTGCTTCTCGACGGCCAACAGCGCCTCACGTCGCTCTTTCACGCATTTAAGGGTGATGGGGAGGTGAGCACGGTGGACTATCTTGGGCGACCGATTTCCCGGAAGTTCATGGTGGACGTACGAGCGGCGGTGGCACACACGCCGATGCCGGTGGAAGCCGTGTTTGCTGTCGATGGGGAAGGGAATGTCCGATCCCACTTTGGGCCGGACATTCCAGGTGGCATCCGAAATCGCGATGACATGATCGAGCACGCTGTGATGCCGGTTTCGATGTTGCTCTGGAAAGAGGGCAACGATCTCCTCGTCGATATGGCGGCACATGCACAACACGACGAGGTGCGTACTGCCGTGAAGCGATTTATCAATGCGGTGATGCGTGAGCTGCCTGCGTACGACATTCCAATGATCCGCCTGGACCGCGATACTGCACAAGAGGGAGTGGGGCAGATCTTTGCGTTTGCTAACTCGGCAGGTGTGCAGATGGATGTGTTCGAGCTCCTTACCGCGACATATGCAACCCAAGACCCGACGTTCGACTTGGCTAGCCACTGGGAAGAACTCGCAGCCCAGTTTGATTGCTACGACGTGCTCAAGGGCATCGGCCGTGTGGAATTCCTGCGTGCACTGTCACTGTTGCTGACCAGTCGGCAGGGGCCTGCTTTGGGCCACCGTGGTGACATCCTCAACATCACGATCGAGGATTACCGTGCACACGCTGACGAGATGGCCCGCGGGTTCGTTGCGGTCGCCCAGTTCCTGCAGGAGCGACGTATCGTCGCTGCGGATCAAGTCCCTTACCCTGCGCAACTCATCCCGCTCGCGGTTATGCTTGCGCGCCTGGCCGAACGTCCCGAACTTGCAGGAAAGAAGGAAGTCGGTGACAGGCTCAACCGTTGGTTCTGGTGTGGCGTGTTCGGTGAGCTTTATGCCGCGCACGCGCCGACAATCCGCATCGGCGTAGACGTCTCTGAAGTCATCCCGTGGGTCTGTGGAGAGACCGACATCGAGCCGCGTACGGTCGCCGATGCACGTTTCCACGAATCCCGTCTCTATACCGCAACCTCGGACAGTGGGATCTACCGTGGGCTGTATTCGTTACTGATGGCACGTGGCGCGCGTGACTGGCGCACTGGAGAGCACTTCGACAAATCCACAGTGGCCGAACTGAAACCTCGCTTCGGCCAGATCTTCCCGTGGGAGTACCTGCGCGAATTCGGTGTCGACGAGCAGCTGGCCGACAGCGTGCTCAACCGCACGCCGATGGGCCGTCGTACCGAGGTCGTCATTGAGCAAAATGAGCCGAAACGCTACCTGCCCAGGCTGCAGTCCAAGTCGCTGCTTGACGACGATGACTTTGACGCCCTGCTCGAAAGCCACGAAGTCGACCCAGAAGCACTGCTGACATCTAACTGGGAGCGATTTATCGCTGATCGTCGTGAACGGTTCATCGGCATGATTGAATACGCGATGGACCGCAACGTTCTCAGCGACGAAGGATTGTGCGACGACGCAGAATAGGAACAGCACAGGGGAGAGACACGAAGGAGGACCGGTGAAGCATTCCGGGTGCGCATCGCTTGCAGTGCTATCGGCGGGCGTACTGCTCGCCGCATGCACTCCGGATGTCCAACTCGGCCCTTACGAACGCGCCCGAAGCGTCAACGTCGCAGGGCATGTCTCCAAAACGTTTGAGCCTCACCCGGTGGTGCTCGACGACCCACTTGGCATGGAAACCGCGAAGTTGTTCTTCCCGCGCTCCGAAACGCTCGTGCTTTCCGACGACACCCCTGAGGCGCAACTTCGCGCAGCCTCCATCGCAGTGACCGCACATGCCCCGATGATGGTCTACGACGGAGCACGCCACGCCGAATACGTCTCCATGATCGCCGACATGCACACGGTAACTGTCTTAACCGTCGGTGATGTCGCTATGGCTCCCGCATCTGGTGCAGTACGTATCCGACGCGACCCCGGCGGGATGCGCGCGCTCGGCGAAATGACTTCGCTGCGCTTCGTTGAACGCACTATCGATGACCCTGCAGACAGTGCCCGCGCAGTCGCCGAACTCAACGGCAACGATCCCACTTGGCTACGTGCTACCTGGGCAGATCCCGTGGCTAAACCCGGCGCCCAAGCGCAACCGTTTCCCGTCCAATCGCGCCGGGATGCGCATATGTCGCCAAAGGTGGTGGCCACGTGGCAGTCGTCGATACCCGCGATTGCGAATGCGAGGAGTTACGGCGCCGCGGTGGAGATCGTGCCGCTGCCGGATCCGCGGAAAGCGGAGGCGACGTTGTTCGCCATGGCGGGGCTTTCTGATAAGTCGCTTATTGCGCTGGGGACGCAATTCGGCTCGAGTGAGGAGTTGGCGTTTCGTATCCGTCAGGCGGAGCGGAATCGTTAAACCCAAGCGCCAAGGAGTGCTAATGTGGGCGCCAGAATCTACACAGTGAGAAAGGTGTCCCAGAATATGAAAATCGCGGTGATTGCTGGCGACGGTATCGGCCAAGAAGTTATGGCGGAGGGGCTCAAGGTCCTCAACGCGGTGCGCGATGACGTCGAGACCACCGAATATGACCTCGGAGCGCGCCGCTACCTGCGCAACGGCGAGCTGCTGACGGACGAGGACTTGGAAAGCCTCGCCGAACACGATGCGATTCTGCTCGGCGCGATCGGCGACCCGGCGCGCGTGCCTGCGGGTGTGCTCGAGCGCGGCCTGCTGCTGCCGCTGCGTTTCAAGTTGGACCATTACGTTAATCTGCGGCCGTCGAAGCTTTACCCATCGTCGACGAGCCCGCTCGCAAACCCTGGTGAGATCGACTTTGTTGTGGTCCGTGAAGGTACCGAGGGGCTCTATGCTGGTAACGGCGGTACCTTGCGTCAGGGCACCCCGCACGAAGTTGCTTCCGAGGTTTCTCAGAACACGTATTTCGGCGCTGAGCGTGTTGCTCGGTACGCGTTTGAGTTGGCAATGACGCGCCGCAAGAAGGTCACGCTCGTGCACAAGACCAACGTGCTGGTCAACGCAGGTGGCTTGTGGCAGCGCGTGGTCGACGAGTTGTCGCAGGAGTTCCCGGAGGTCGAGGTGGACTACAACCACATCGATGCTGCAACGATTTACATGGTGCAGGACCCGTCGCGCTACGACGTGATTGTCACCGACAACCTTTTCGGCGACATCCTGACTGACCTGGCAGGTGCGGTTGCGGGCGGTGTGGGGCTGGCGTGCTCCGGCAACATCAATGCTGCTCGTGAGTTCCCATCCATGTTCGAACCGGTGCACGGCTCTGCACCGGATATCGCGGGCCAGGGGATTGCTGATCCCACGGCAATGATTCTGTCTGTGGCGATGATGCTGCGCTTCCTTGGCGACGACACCAACGCCGCCCGCATCGAAGAAGCAGTCGAGCGCGACGTGACCCAACGTGGAGACACGCCGGTGCGTACCACCGAGGTAGGTGAGCGCATCGTCGACGCCCTCGCGTAGGGTCGAGCGCATGGTTTCTTCCCGGAAGATCACACGTGCGTCCCTTGCCATTTTCTGTGCTTCTGCGCTTGCCCTGACTGGCTGCGGCGCAGGCGACGGAGGACTCGGTGGGGGCTCTCAGTCCGATGCTGGCGCCAAGAACGCCCTTGCCACCGATGGTGACGAGGTGGTTCAGGACGCCGACGGCACGGGTGTGGAAGTCTCGCAGCGCTTCTTCGAGTCGTCGGACACGGTGGTGGTCTCCGCGAAGGATCGCGATCAGCAGCTTCGGGCTGCCGCGATTGCAGTGGAACTAGGTGCGCCGCTTCTGGTGCGCCTCGATGGCACCGACGCCGCGATTGATGCTGAGGTTGAACGCCTTGGCGCGTCCCGGGTAATTGAGGTTCCGGGCGATGACGACGCGGTAGCAGCGACTGAACCGGTCGTAGCCGAGCGTGCCGAAGAAGATGTGGCGGCGATTGCGGCACTCGAGGCAAAGAACCCGCGTGGCTTGCAGATGCCGCCAGTGTTTGCCACGGCGGTCTCCTCGCGTGCGTCGGTGGCCACAGCTCGCGCAGCAGGTGCGGATGTGCAGGTGTTGGCGGCTGCGGACCCGCGGGCGTCGTCGCAAAGCATGCGCGATGTTATGGAACAGGACGTGCTCGCGCTTGGCCGCCAGTGGGGCTCGAACGAGAACTTCCGTGCGCGTGCAGCACTCGCCGCCAATGGTGAACTGCCTGGTGGCGGCGGACTGGTGTTCCCAGGCCGGCGCATGATTGCGCTCTACGGCCATCCGTACGGCCCAGAGCTCGGAGTGATGGGGGAGCAGGACCCTGCCGCAGCAGTTGAACTGGCGAAGCAATACGCCTCCTGGTACGAGCCGCTGGAGGATCAGCCGATCATTCCTGCCTTCGAGGTCATTGCGTCGGTGGCATCGGAATTCCCGGGCGATGACGGTAACTACTCCAACGAGACGCCGATGGAAGATATCGCCCCGTATGTGGATGCCATCGTGGACGCAGGTGGTTACGCCGTAATCGACCTGCAGCCGGGCCAAGGCAACTTCTTGGAGCAGGCGAAGATCTACGAGGAGCTGCTCAAGCAGCCGAACGTTGGCTTGGCACTTGATGCGGAATGGAAGCTAAACCCTGGTGAGCAGCCGCTTTCGCGTATCGGTAGCGCAACCGCAGCCGAAATCAATGAGGTCGCCGACTGGCTTGCAGCGCTTGTCCGCGACAACAACCTGCCACAGAAGGCATTGATTCTGCACCAGTTCCAGGTTGGAATGTACCCGGACCGCGAAAACATTGTCACCGGGCAGCCGGAACTGGCATGGATCCTTCACGCGGACGGTCATGGGCTGCCGGAGCAGAAGTTCGACACGTGGAACATCCTGCGTCAGGGGTTGGACCCGAATTACTTCATGGCGTGGAAGAACTTTATCGACGAGGATTCTCCCATGTTTACTCCGGAGCAGACCTATGCCGACGTGAATCCTCGCCCGTGGTTTGTGAGCTACCAGTAGTTTTCCAAAAATTCGCCGTGTGGGGGTCGTGCTCACGCTAGGCTTCGGGCATGAGCGTGGAATTGGACGAGGTCTACGGCTTCCTGGCCCAGCACGAGCCGTTTTCAAGCCTCCCTGAAGAGAAGATCCGGGCCCTGCCCGCACAGATGGGGATCACCTATGTGCGCCGCGGTCAAGTCGTTGTGGATCTCGGCCAGCCCAACGACACGCTGTACATCATTCGCTCGGGTGCGATTGACATCGTCAGCGATGACAACTTGCTGCTGGACCGTCGCGATACAGGCCTGAACTTCGGCTACTCCACGCTGGTAGGTCCGCGGGAATCGCAGTATGTGATGGAAGCGGTGGAAGACAGCGTGTTGCTCATGCTGCCGCGCGAGGTGTTCACAGGCCTGCTCGATGCGCATCCTGAGCTGCACAGGTTCTTTGAGTCGGCGTCTCGTCGTCTCAAAGCAGCGGCGGAAGAGGTGCGTGATGGGGGGACGGCGAGTGTGCTGCGTACGCCCATTGCGCATATTGTCGACGGCCGCCCCGCTGTCACCTGTGACGCAACTGCATCAATCGCGCACGCTGCCGGTGTGATGAACGAGCACGATGCGAGTTGCCTCGTCGTCGTCGGAGGTGAGCAGATCGGCATCCTCACAGACAAGGACATGCGTTCTCGCGTTGTCGCAGCGCAAGTGGACCCGTCACGGCCTATTGCACATGTGATGTCCTCACCAGTGCGCACCATCCCGGAAACAGCGTTGGTGTTCGAGGCGATGCTCGCGATGAGCGAGTTGGGGATCCACCACCTGCCGGTTGAAGGCGCCGGAGGTGTGTGCGGTGTGCTGACCTCATTCGACATCATGCGCCTGCTGCAAGCAGACCCGATCTACTTGGCAGCAGATGTGCAGCAGAGTACGTACGAGGAGCTCGAGGGAGCCTACGATGCCGCGGCAAACGTGGCTGTGCGGTTCTTTGAGCGAGGCGCGTCCGCTGCTGAGACACAGCGCCTGCTGACATCGATTGCGGATTCCATCGCTCGCCGTCTAGGCGAGCTAGCGGAGGAGAAGCTGGGGCCAGCACCGGTGCCGTACGCCTTTGTCGCGGTAGGCAGTCAGGCTCGCGCGGAGATGGGGCCAGCCTCCGACCAAGACAACGCGTTGGTCCTCGCGGACAGTTACGACGAAGAAACCCATGGGGAGTACTTCATCGCGCTGACACAGTTTGTCTGCGAGGGTCTCGCGCATGCAGGTCAGGCGTTATGCCCGGGGGAGATGATGGCGTCGAACCCAAAGTGGCGCATGACGCAGTCGCAGTGGTCGCGCATGTTCCACACTTGGGTCACTGCACCTGATCCGAACGCGTTGCTGCACGCGCAGGTATTTTTCGATTTCCGCGCGATCTTCGGCTCAGGCGAGGGGTGGCGCTCGCTGGCTGATGAGGTGCATGAGGCGGCGTTGTCGTCGGCGCGCGGGTCGCGCCGTCTACATACACACTTGGCAGCTCTGGCTACGTTCCGAGAGCCTCCAGTGGGCTTTTTCCGTGGCTTCGTGCTTGAGCGCGACGGCGAGTATGCGAACACGCTAGACATCAAACGCGGTGGTACTGCCGCTGTGGTGCAGATGGCTCGGTTGTACTCCATCGTGGCCGGTGTCAGTGCGGTGGATACGCCTACACGCCTGCGTGCCTCTGCCGGCGAGGCGGTATCGACGAAGGGAGCGTCGGATCTGGCAGACGCTTACGAGTACCTTTCGGACCTTGTCATGAAACACCAGTCGCAGCAGGTGCGCGCCGGGGAGGAGCCGAACTACCGCATTGATCCGAAGCAGTTGCAATCCCTGGATCGGGCCGCGTTGCGCGATGCGTTCGGTGTGATCAAGTCGCTGCAGAACGCGCTGGCGTCGAAGCACCCGACGCGGGCGGTGTGAGATGTTCTTTCGACCGAAAGCGCGGGTGCTTAACGACGACGCCCTGCTGGCCGTCGACGTCGAAACCACTGGACTCAAGCCGGAGAAGCATGAGATGGTCTCCATCGGTTGGGTTCCCGTCGACGGACGTGTGATCGATTTATCACAGGCACAGTACTTCGTTCTCGCAGGTGCCCAAGTTGGCGATACTGTGACGCTTCACGGGGTGACTGACGATGATATTGCGAACAAAGGCGTCGTCGCTGCCGAAGTACTCGACGCGTTTGATCGTGCCCTTGAAGGACGCAAGTTGTTGGCCCATTTTGCGCAGATGGAGCTAGGTTTCGTCGCAAAGCTGCAAAAAGATGTCAAGGGCAAGCGATGGGGCCTGCGCGAGAGCGAGGTAGTGGATACCTTCGCGATGGAGCGGCGACACATGGAGCGCATGGGTACGTATCCGCGCGGCGAGGACCTCAGGCTTGCGCGCGTGCGACAGCGCTACAATTTGCCCGACTACGCGAACCACAACGCGCTTACCGACGCGATTGCGTGCGCGGAGTTGTACCTGGCGCTGAGCGCGCAGTAGACGTCAGTGAATCCCAAATGCGCCACAATGACAGTGGGGTTGTATGCTCGATCACATG
Source organism: Corynebacterium sp. HMSC055D05 (assembly GCF_001810365.1). Taxonomy (NCBI): domain Bacteria; kingdom Bacillati; phylum Actinomycetota; class Actinomycetes; order Mycobacteriales; family Corynebacteriaceae; genus Corynebacterium; species Corynebacterium sp. HMSC055D05. The sequence goes on along the minus strand of NZ_KV801051.1, from coordinate 81,942 downwards.
CGTTTTGGACGAATTGCAACACCTGAAGGAATGACGTTCGCCGTTATCGACGATGCGGGAACGACCGCAAAGGCGATCAAGGGCACGCCGTTTAGTGCGCCGGAGTACACCGGCAAAGAATACGACCTTGACCAGGTGAGGTTGCTTGCACCGACGCTACCGTCGAAGATCGTCGCTGTGGGACGCAACTACGCGGACCACGTAGCTGAGGTGTTCAAGCAATCCGCCGAGCACCTGCCGCCGACAATCTTTATCAAGCCGTCGACCGCCGTGATTGGCCCTGGTGCCGCTATTAAGATCCCGGAGTTCGCCACAGGCGTCGAGTTTGAGGGCGAGCTGGCGCTCGTCGTTGGCGTTCCATGCAAAAACGTCAAGGCTGAGGACTGGAAGTCTGTGATCCGTGGCGTGACCATCATCAACGATGTCTCCTCGCGTGACCTCCAGTTCGCGGACGGTCAGTGGGCGCGCGCCAAGGGCATGGACACCTTCGGTCCGCTCGGTCCTTGGATTGAGACGGACCTGGATAAGTTCGACTTTGCCAACCTGCCGATCAAGGCGCACCACACCCACGACGGTAAAACGGAGACCAAGCAGGACTCCAACTCGAACCAGATGATCAAGTCGGTTGGAGAGATGGTGGAGTGGGTCTCCCAGTCCTTTACTCTGCTGCCGGGCGATGTCATTGCAACCGGTTCGCCGGCGGGTACCGCAGAGATGGTTCCGGGCGACTACATCGAGGTTGAGATCCCAGGTATCGGCAAACTGGGCAACCCCGTCGAGCGCGCCTAGAACGCAGGCTCGCTTTTGGGCCGTGTTTACAGGCCCAGCGCGCGCATGATCGTGCGCAGTTTGGCTGAAGTCTCGTCGAGTTCGGCCTGTGGGTCGGAGTCTGCGGTGAGCCCGCCACCGGCCCAGGCGCGGGCGTGTGTGCCGTCGCCGTTGACCTCCGCACAACGGATGGCAACCATGTATTCGCCATCACCTGCGGCATCGGTATATCCGACCGCGCCGGCGTAGAAACCGCGATCCGATTCGGCGGTGGTAATCAGGGCTTCTGCGGCGGCGGGTGGGGTGCCGCACACAGCAGGGGTGGGGTAGAGACGCATTGCCAGATCCAGCGCTGTTGGTGCCGGTTCCTTCAACGTGCCGCTAATCGGTGTGGCAAGGTGCCACATCTCGCTGGTCTTTTCTAGGATTGGGCGCTCTGAAATCTGCAGGTCAGAGCAAAGTGGCTCGAGGACCTCGCGGATGTGCTCGACAACGAAGCGGTGTTCGTCGAAATCCTTTTGCGACGACGCCAGTGCCTCCGCTGCGGCGCGGTCCGCCGCCGGATCGTGCGGTACACGTGCTGCCGAACCTGCAAGGGGATAGGAGGTCACCTTGTTGCCACGGCGGCGCACCAGGACTTCGGGGGAGGAGCCGACTAGGAAATGTCCCGTGCGGCCAGATGGGGTGAGGTCCGCGATGAAACCGTCGTGCGTGTAGGACAGATCGATCAGCCTGGCCGCGACGAGGCGTGGATCAACGGGCGGGTCGAAGGCGATGTCTACCGCACGGGCAAGCACAACCTTGTCCAACAGGGAGTTGCGGATCGTCCCTACGGCAGCCTCGACGCGGCGCAGGTGTTCTTCGGGGGACGGGTCGACGTCGATAAGCGTTGCGTGAAGGCGAGAACCTGCGCCAATCCGGTAATACGGGTGCGGCTCTAGCGGGCCTGGCTCCCGAATGATGTGCTCTGGCACAGTGAGCGCCGCTGGGCAGTCCTGGTCAAAGGGGAGCGCACCTACAACCATTTCCACCTCGCCGCGCTCTAGCGCGTTGTTCGCTTCCCAGGCGTCGCTGAACGTGCGGGTGGCGCCTTGAGTGCGGACCGATCCTTCTGCGCGCGAAAGGAGAAAATCGGGCGCAGTGTCGGGGCGGCCGGAGGAAGGGCCGGCAAGCGGGTTGACGGACATGGGGAAACACTCTAACTGGCTACGCTCGAAGACGCCTCGTCGGATCAGTTGCTTCGGATATACCCCAGATTTATTGTTGCCTGTGTGAAAAATGGTAACAATGTGGCAGTTGGTGCGAAACGGGTTGGGCGGATCCGTAAAGCACTGGCAGGAAGCGTGGCAACGCTCATGATCGCCGCTGGGGTGGTCACTCCTGTCCCTGCACAGGCGCAAGACTTGTCTTCGCAGGCGAATCAGGCAGTTACAAACGCGGTCAACCAGGCAAATGCTGAGTGGAACAAGTTTGTCCAGATGGCCAACGACTCCCTGCCGCAAGGCTCATCGTTGCCGATCAACCCAGTTCCCGCCCCGCAAATTCCCGCGCCGAATCTCCCCGGTGCGTGGGCGCCCCAAGCGCCGGCGCCGGTGGCGAACGGGGCCAACGGCGAGGTCCGTGTAGCGGGACGAAGCTACCTCGTCTGGGTGCCGCGAGGGTACAACCCTGCACGTCCCACCCCGGTGATGGTGGGGTACTCCGCATATCAGGATTCCACGGAGAATTTTCGTAACTATTCACGCCTGCGTGAATCATCTGTCGGCCGCGACGCGATCATCGTTTACCCGCGCGCGATCGGAGCATCGTGGGAGGGATCCGCAACCGCAGCGACACGTCCAGGCCAAGACATCGCCTTTGTCCGCGCAATGATCAACGACGTCCAGCGCTACTACAACATCGATCGACGCCGGATCTACGCCACCGGCATGTCCACCGGTGGCGGCATGGCCGCAGTCTCCGCCTGCCACATGGCGGACTTGTTTGCTGGCGTTGCTGGCGTGTCCGGCGCGTACTACGCCCCGGTGAACCGTGGCTGCCAGAACCTGCCGGTCGCGTTCATGGCCATTCACGGCACCAACGACACACTCACCCCGTACCACGGCACTACTCGACGAGGCCAGCAAGTGCTGCCGGTGCCGGAGCTGTTTAAATCCTACGAGCGCCGCAACGGGTGCTTCGGGGGAGTCGATTCGCGCCCGGCAGGCAACAATGCGACTCGGGTGTCGTCGCGAAACTGCCGCAAGGGCGTGGAAGTGATCAAGGTGCATGGCTCGAACCACTTCTGGTGGTACTCGCCGTCTGCAGCAGACGAAATGTGGCGCTTCCTCATGCGCAACCCGAAGTAACGCGATATGTTGCTGGATCCTGGGCGGTGAGCGCCGGGGGTGGTTGGGCGTCGACAAGCGCAATGCATATGGCGCGCTACGATTGCCCCATGACTGAAAACCCCAATATGCGCGTTCGCTTTTGCCCGTCGCCGACCGGAACCCCACACGTGGGCATGGTCCGCACCGCCCTGTTCAACTGGGCGCAAGCCAAGCACTCCGGAGGCAAGTTCGTGTTCCGTATCGAGGACACGGATGCCGCCCGTGACTCCGAGGAGAGCTACCAGGCGATTATTGAGTCGCTCGAGTGGCTCGGCCTTGGCTGGGATGAAGGTATCAACGTCGGTGGCCCGCACGAGCCGTACCGTCAGTCGCAGCGCTCTGACATCTACGCCGATGTGCTGAACAAGCTCATCGAGGCCGGCGAGGTCTACCCGGCGTACTCCACCAACGAAGAGGTCCAGGAGCGTCACAAGGCCGCAGGCCGCGACCCGCAGCTGGGCTACGACAACTTTGACCGTGACCTCACTCAGGAACAGATCGATGCTTTTGAGGCCGAAGGCCGCAAGCCGGTCTGGCGCCTTCGCATGCCGGACCAGGATTGGACCTGGAACGACCTTGTGCGCGGTGAGGTCACCTTCAAGTCCGAAACCCAGCCAGACTACGTTGTCGCCCGCTCTAACGGTGCGCCGCTGTACACGCTGGTCAATCCTGTTGACGACGCGCTCATGGGTATTACCCACGTCCTGCGCGGTGAGGACCTGCTGTCCTCCACGCCACGTCAGCTCGCGCTTTACGAGGCGCTGAAGCGTATCGGTATTACGGATTTCACCCCCGAGTTCGGCCACCTGCCGTTCGTGATGGGCCAGGGCAACAAGAAGCTTTCCAAGCGTGACCCGGAATCCAACCTGTTTAACCACCGCGACAACGGCATCATCCCGGAGGGCATGATCAACTACCTCGCGCTGCTGGGCTGGTCGCTTTCTGCGGATCAGGACATCTTCTCTGTCGACGAGTTTGTCAAGGCCTTCGACGTCTCGGACGTGCTGGGTAACCCGGCCCGCTTCGACCAGAAGAAGCTTGAAGCAATCAACGCCGACCACATTCGCCTGCTTGAGCCGGAAGACTTCCGAAACCGCCTGCGCGAGTACTTCACCGAGTACACCGACTTCCCAGCGGATTACCCGGAAGACAAGTTCACCATTGCGGCGGATCTCGTGCAGACCCGTATCAAGGTGCTCTCCGATGCGTACGACCTGCTGAAGTTCCTTGTCATCGCGGACGATGACTTGGTGCTGGACGAGAAGAGTGCAAAGAAGAACCTCAAAGACACCGCCGTCGAGCCTTTGGATGCCGGTATTGCAGCGCTTGAGGCGATCGGTGAGGGGGAGTGGACCACCGAGAACATCGAAGCAGCGCTGAACAAGGCGCTGATCGAGGACCTCGAGCTCAAGCCGCGTGTCGCATTCGGCGCCCTGCGCGTGGGCACCACTGGTGCCGCGGTGTCCCCGCCGCTGTTCGAGTCCATGGACCTGCTTGGCCGTGAGTCCACGCTGAAGCGTCTCAAAGCTGCCCGCGCCGTTACGCCGTACCAGGCTGCAGAGTAGGAGCGCTACGGAGTAGGAACTACAACGCTGTTGTTTTCGTACGTTTAGGCCACCGCGTTTCTATGCGGTGGCCTGCGGATTTGGTACACATAGCGATTCATGGTTATAGTACTCCATGTTGTTCAGGCAGACAGCGCGGAACGGAAACGGAAAGCGCAGGTCAGGACTGAAAAACAATGGCCTATGGTGTAATTGGCAACACTACGGTTTCTGGTACCGTCATTCTAGGTTCGAGTCCTGGTAGGCCAGCTGCAGAGCAATTGCGTTCTGTGTCCTAATGCCCCGTTCGTCTAGCGGCCTAGGACGTCGCCCT
>NZ_KV801051.1:74712-76827 GCF_001810365.1 Corynebacterium sp. HMSC055D05 | reverse complement strand
GGTAACACGGGTTCAAATCCCGTACGGGGTACAACGTGAAAACCTCCGATCTGGTTCGCCAGGTCGGAGGTTTTCGTTTTGCTACCTCAAGCACGGGTACGTTATTCCCATGCTGTGGTTATTGCCGTCATCCTTAAGCGGTAGAGCGCGACAAACCGGCTCGAGCGTTATCGATGCGTTGAGCATCCCGATAGCGGCGTCCAGCCTGTTCTCCACCATTCCGTTGCTCGCCGTGCCGGCACTCTTTCTAGCCACGCTTGGCGCGGGAGTCTTTGGCTCGTCCATGTACGAAGGCGTCAGCGTCGGCGGCTCATCTGGCGGATCCAGTTCGTACCAATTGAGCGATACGTTTCCGGACCCGGACGCGCGCCCCGCCGAGTTGAAGTCCGTAACGCACATCGAGAACGACGTCTACGAGGTCGTCGTCTACTCCCACGCTATGGGCAAGGAAGTGAAAAACGAGGTGATTCTTCCGGGTGGGCCCGACAATGACACCCCTCGACCCACGTTCTACCTGCTCATGGGCGCTGATGGTGCAGCGAACGGCTGGTCGTGGCGCAACTCCTCCAACTACCAGGACTTTTTCCAGGACAAACTGGTCAATGTGGTTACGCCGATCGGGTCGGTTTCCTCCATGCAGGCCGATTGGTATCGCGATGACAGGAAAACGGGGCGCAATAAGTGGTTGACGTATCTGACCAAGGAGCTGCCGCCGCTTATCGACGAGCACTTCCACGGCACCGGCCGCGATGCCATAGCGGGAATTTCTATGTCAGGCGGACCCGCCTTAAACATCGCGTCACTGGAGCCAGATCGGTTTGTGGCTGCGGGCTCCTATTCGGGTTGCCCAGCCACGTCCGGGACGCTGGGGCACACATATGTCCGTCAGGCACTGAAACTGAACGGTGCAAATCCCAACAAGATGTGGGGTATGTCGAGCGATCCGGCGTGGATGGCGCACTCGCCTGTGTTGAACCTTGACGCGCTGCGCGGTATCGCGTTGTTCGTCTCATCTGCACAGGGCGTGCCGGGGCCAATTGATGCGGCGAAGACCTCATCAGAACGCATCGGTCCACCAGTGATTATTGAGGCCGCTTCCTATGCGTGCTCCAACTACTTCGTGGACGAAGCGAGAAAGGCAGGCCTGGAGGTGGAGTGGTACCCGTTAGTGGAGGGCACACACAGCTGGGGGCTGTTCGAGACCTCCATGCGGGAGAGCTGGAGCGTTATCGGTCCCGCCTTGAACGTTGAGTCCTTTGAGCGCGAATCGCCGGTGACAACCTCGCCGTTGCCCAGCGAAGCGCCACAACCAGTGGGGCAGCAGGGCTCGTCAGACTCGTCTGACTCGGCAGGATCGAGTACATGACAGGTGTTGGGCTACAGTTCGGCATGTGAAATCAATGATTCGTCGCGGTGTGGCTCTGTGTGCTGCCACTACGTCAGTGAGCTTGCTCGTCGCCACGCCGGCACCGGCTACGGAATCGCGAGAGAGCCTTGGGCTCGTCGAAAAGCAAGAAGCGCCCGGATGGGCAGGATCATCGCTGATTTACGGCTTGCGCCAGATCGGTCCGGATACGCCGCCGCTGGCAATACCGATCATCCTGTTCGGTGCGATGATGAGCGGCATTTTCGGCCACCTGCTGTTCGGCCGCTTTGTGTTCGAGGGCAGCTCGCGGGCGGCACAGTCACTTGGCTCGAGTTCGGTCGTGGACCAAACGTTCCCGGATCCGGATGCGCCGCCTGCACAGTTCCGCAAATTGGAGCACGTGCAGGACAACGTGTGGGTGCTGACGGTGTATTCGCCGTCTATGCAGCGCGAGATTGAAAACGAAATCATCTTGCCGGAAGGCGGGCCAGGAAACACCAATCCGCGCCCGACGTTCTACCTCCTGGGCGGCGCAGGCGGCGGGATGGTGACCCCGTGGTGGAAAGATGGTCGCGCTTCCGAATTTTTCGCAGACAAACACATCAATGTGGTCACTCCTCGCGGCTCCATCGGTTCGCAGCAGGCGGACTGGGCTGGCACGCACGACAAGTACGGCAGTTACAAGTGGACGACGTATCTGACCAAGGAGCTGCCACCGCTTATCGACGAGCACTTCCACGGCACCGGCC
>NZ_KV801051.1:0-74612 GCF_001810365.1 Corynebacterium sp. HMSC055D05 | reverse complement strand
ACGAGCACTTCCACGGCACCGGCCGCGATGCCATCGCTGGTTTGTCGATGTCTGGTGGACCAGCACTGCACATCGCCACCTTGGAAGACAGGTTCGTCGCCGCGGGAACATATTCCTCCTGTCCGTCGACTACCGGGCTTGTCGGGCAGGCCTTTGCCAACGGCACCGTACGCATTAACAAGGGCGACCCAACGCAGATGTGGGGGAGTTCCTGGGATCCGGCGTGGGCCGCCCACTCACCCGTGCGTAATGTTCAGGGGCTAAAGGGGAAGAAAATCTTCCTCTCAGCCTCACGCGGCTTGCCGTCGGAGCTCGACGTCGAGGTTGTCGATTCGCCCGAGCCACTCCTTGTCCCTGACGAGCAACTCGCGTACGCCTGCTCGCTGCACTTCATTGCGGAGGCGCGACGCAATGGCATCGACCCGGACTGGTACGAGTTTAAGGAAGGCACGCACAACTTCGGGTTGTTCCGGCGTGAACTTGTGGCAAGTTGGGAAACACTCGGACCGGCGCTTGGAGTGGAGTAGTTTTTAGCGTTTGACGTGCTGATTTGTTGATATTTGAGGTCCTGAAGGCGAATACGTCCAGTTCGCCCAGTAGCCTGTGGCGTAGTTCTTCCTTTGGGATTGCTCACTGGGAGTACGTTCGAGGCCCAGGATTTGGCACGTGTAGCCGGGACTTCCGTATGCGACGGTTCCGTTTTGGGCCATAATTCGCTGGAGTCAGACAACAGTTGATGGAAAGTACACAGAGTTGGGGTGTGTACGAGAATTCCAGGTGAGTGGGCAGGAGTGAGATTTGCTGCATTGTGGCTGCTCACACGATTGAGCGCAACAGTCCCATGTCATGACGACCAGTCAAGACAGGTTTGTCCATCATGAGGTAAATCCACTTTTCGAAGAGCTCGCTAATCGAGGATCCAAGTAATGTGACGTTTTCATGACAGAATAGGATTAAATGTAGTTCTTCTTACTTCGGTCAGAAAGGATCACTTCAATGTCCTTAGAAAGCGCCTTTGGGGCACTCACTTCTGTGGTCGCTGTTCTAGCGATCGTGTTGGGATTGCTCTTTGGGCTTGGAGATTCGCCTGGGTCGAGTAATGCGAACCGTGAATCCGGTTCAGTAGAGGAAACGTTGCCTACAGCAACTGCTGAGTCTCTTGCCCCTTCGCCCACGACGCATGACGTTTCAAATGAAATTCCAGGTGGGATTGATCAGACCCCGGTTGTTGAGGGGATTGACGACGAGGGAAACAAGACCGAAACCTGGATTGAAGGTAGTAAAAAGTACCGACGGACGTACCTGCCAGACGGAACGATTCATACTAAAGACTGGGACATTCCGGGATTTCGCCCAGGGGCATATTTGAGCGTGGACGAAGATGGTAATGAAGTTGAAACCTGGGTAGAGGGAGACAAGCGCTACGAAATCACCTATTACCCGGACGGTAGAAGTGTGACCTCAATTGAGGATGCCGAGCCGAAAGGCTACACAATATCGTGGACATCTCAAGGTGTGAAGTACGTCGACGAATACGACGGGTACGGCAACTTGATTAACCGCACGGTGACGGGAACACCTACACCTACACCTACGGCGATGGTCGCGCCATCTCTCGCCCCTGGGGAGATTGGGCCGAGTGATAGTGACGCATCGACTCGTAACCGTTACACACCGAGAGAGCTCGGGGAAGAGGTGAAGCGCCAGTTGGATGAGTGGAACGAATTCCGAGTGCAGCAGGGGAAAGAGACTGGTGAGTGGGATAATCAGTATGCACGCGAAGCGCAGAAATGGGCTGAAAAACTAGCAGAGCTGGATAACGGAACTGGGAAGATGTACAGCCGTTTCCCACATGAACGTCCGTACGTACTGTCGGAGATTGATCCGGAATATAACAGGACCTACGTCAATCTATATGGTGGCGAAAACGTGTGGATGACCGATGCGTACAATTTATCCACTTCGGTACGTAAATTCATTGATTCACCGGGTCACCGCAGGAATTTACTTAGGGATCCACGTGGCTCGAAGCTGAAGATGGGCATCGGTATCGCGAAAGGGACGGGAAGAGACGAAAACGGACGGATCCCGTACTACGTCGTCTATAAGATGTATTAGCGGCCTAGAAGTAGCGCTGAACTGCTGATTTGTTGATATTGCGGAGTTTCCTTTATTGTTAGCAAGTCGCAAAAAGCGAGCGCGCCCCGTTCGTCTAGCGGCCTAGGACGTCGCCCTCTCACGGCGGTAACACGGGTTCAAATCCCGTACGGGGTACAAAGAGAAAACCTCCGATCCGGAATCCGGGTTGGAGGTTTTCGCATTGGTAGCGTAGGGCGGGTGACTTCCCTAGATTTCTTCGAACTCGACGTGTTCTCAACCGGAGCATTCACGGGTAATCCGCTTGCGGTAATTTGCGGTGCTGACCATCTGACTACTGAGCAGATGCAACGGATCGCAGCCTGGACGAACTTCTCGGAGACGACGTTTCTGCTCGAACCCACCAACGATAAGGCTGATTACCGGGTCCGGATTTTCACCCCGGTCGAGGAGTACGCCTTCGCAGGGCACCCGACCCTTGGAACTGCGCGGGCGTGGATCGAGTTGGGCCACGAACCAAAAAGCTCGGGCAGCGTTGTTCAAGAGTGCGGCGTGGGAAATGTGCAGGTGCGTATCAGCGATAACAAGCTCGCATTCGCTACACCGCCGTTGAAGCAATCTGATCCACTTTCGGAGCGTGAGCGAGCAGACATTTGCGACGTGTTCGGCGTGGCAGAAGCATCCCTCGTCGACGCCGCATGGGGCGACAACGGCCCAGGCTGGCGCTTGGCCTTGCTCGACAGTGTTGAAACGCTCCGGACTTTAAAGCGGCCAGCAACGAGTGACCTGAAGGTCGCGTTTGCGACACTTACCGGTGAGACGGATCCGGCGTATGAGTTGCGCGCCTTCACACCGACGTTTGAAGACCCGGTGACAGGCAGCGCAAACGGGGCGATGGCGCAGTGGCTGCGCACGCGTGGCGATGTTCCGGAAACGTATTCGGTTTCCCAGGGCACTGCGCTCGGACGCAATGGACGCGTGACGATCAGTGATGATGGTTCCGACATTTGGGTCGGCGGTGAAGTGAAGGTGCAGGTGCGGGGGAAGGTTGTCGTCGATTAGCAGCAGTGTTCGAATGTTCGGACTCGCGTGTCGGGAGCATCTTTACAGTGAGATGTGTTTCCGACAGTAAAGGAGCCGAATATGGCCGAACATGTTCCCGTTGCATCACCGCGACTCATCCGGGCAATCAACATCGCATCGTTTGCCCACCGCGACCACGTACGCAAAGGCACAGACATACCCTACGTTTCGCACGTATTTGGAGTAATGCACTTCGTCTCACAGGTCACGGATGACGAAGACATCCTTATCGGTGCGCTGTTCCACGACATTTTGGAAGATGTTCCGGAGGAATACAGTGCTGAGCAGATGGCCGCGGATTTCGGTGACCGTGTCGTCGACCTGGTTCTTGGCGTGACCAAGGACGACAGCATCACCAGTTGGCAGGAGCGTTCTGATGCGTACCTTGCCCACCTGCGTGAAGCTGATGCAGGCAGTGTGCTTATTTCCGCAGCGGACAAGCTGCACAATCTGCTTTCCATTCACGCAGACCTTGACGCTATCGGCGATGACCTCTGGGACCGGTTTAACTCGTCGGCGGAGCGACAAACGTGGTGGTATCGCTCCGTGTGCGATGTGGTCCAGGATCGGTTGCCCGGCAATCCGTTGGGGGCGGAACTTCGCCAGCAAGTCGAGCGCTTGGAGGCCCGCACCGTCTAAGGTGGGGGCGCATCTAGGTCACACCTAAGTCTGTGGGCGGCCCGTGTTATGGAAAACCATCAGGTTTGATCTAGCAGCACGAGGCTTCGATGAATGATCGGGAAGAAAGGCATGAGAGATGAAGGTTGCCATTATTGGGGCAGGACCTCGTGGTCTGTGGGCTGCCGAAGAGCTCATTGCTCGTGCGGGGCAGCGTGGAGCAGCTATAGAGCTGACGGTGTTTAACGAGACCCCGATGGAGGAGATTTCGGCGCCGGGCGCGTTTGGCGAGTCCGTTCCGGAACAGTGGATTCTCAACGCACCAAAATCCATCGTGGAGACCCACCTCGGCCCCTTAGACCCAAACGACGAGTTGGAAGGCCAATTCCCTCCGCGGCGTCGAGTAGGCGAGCACCTGGATGCCTCATGGGAGGCATTGCAGAAGAATCTTCCGGCACAGTGCACGCTTAAGTTCCGCATCGCACGAGTGCAGGATGTAACGCCTGTCGGCGAGACCGTCGAAGTGGATGGAGAGCAATTCGACGAAGTGCTCATGGTGACCGGGCACGCGCATGACTGGCCAGGCTCGCTTGCCCATCAGGATCTGGGGGATCTCCGCGTTATTGCACCGCCGTATCCATCGAGCAATCTTGATGCAGTCACGCCCGATGACATTGCACTGGTCCGCGGCGCTGCGCTGACCTTTATCGATGTCGTGCGCTACGCCGAAGCAAAAGCGTTCTATCCAGTGACTCGCTCTGGCCGTTTTATGGAGGTCAAGGCGTACCTCACCGGTGAGCAAGAACGCCGCGCGCAACCCATCATCGCAGAGGCGGATCAGGCGATTCTGCATTGCCAATCGCTCGACGAGCTTAAGGAAATTCTGGCGCAGGCAGCAAGTGACATCCTCACGATTACCGGTGGCGAAGCAACGCGTGAGGAAATTCAAGCGGTGATCAACGGCGAGGACTTTACTGGGGACCCGGTGGAGGAGCTGCGTACCTCAATTGCTGCTGCGCAAGGGGAGCAGCCGTGGACGCCAGCGCTCGCTGTGGCACTGGCGTTTCGTGATACCGAGGATGCGCTCATCCAACGCGCATCATTCGGTGGCCGAGAGTCACTCGGTGGCTCGGACTTTGATGATTTCATGAGCACGCTAGGCCGTGTCGCCACCGGCCCGCCAGTTGAATCAGCAGCGGAGATGCTCGCGCTTATCGACGACAACCGTATCCGCACCGACGTTTTCGATCGCGGCGAAGACGACCTGGAAGTAGTGGCTCAAGAGGTCGGTGCAACAGTCGTCATTGATGCAGTCAACGCGCCAGCCGGAGTCGTCGAGGGAACACTTATCGGGGATCTCGTCGACCGTGGCGTCGGGATGCGCTACGCAGACACTAACGCGCTGCACATCCACCCGGACGGAACGTTAGTGGGGCAGACACACCTCGCCGCTGCAGGACGAATGAACGAGGGGCTCGTCATCGGCCACGACACTCTGCGCCGAGATAAGCAGAACGTTATCTACCGGTGGGCTGAGCGTGTCAGTGCCCGTGCAGCGGAGTAGCGCCTAGATTCCGTACTCGTGGCGGATGTCCTGAACGAACTGCGGGTTCAGGTTCACCAGCACTGCAACAATTGCAGCGATGAGGCTGAACATGATGCCCAACACCGTCAGGATGATGCTGGTCGTGCTGCTACCGGAAGCCTCACCCTCTTCTGGCGTCTCAGCAAGAGAGGTTGCAGACTCGGATTTCTGCGGTTCAGTGTTCTGAGCGTCAGTGCTTTTCGCGTCGGTTGTCGTCGGTGCAGTGGTGGTCGTATCGGGCTTTTCAGACGTCGGGGCGGGAGTCTCCTTCGGAGCAGTGGTCTCTGGGGCCGACTCTTCGTTCTCGGGCGCCTTCGTGTCCTTCTTTTTCAGCGTCACTTGGTCCACCACGTACGGGGTATTGATGTTGTAGGTGGTCAGCTTGAGCGAATCGGGCGAGATGTCGATGCTGGTGTAGTCCGGGTTGTAGTCTTGGCGCCACCGCGCGGTGGACTTATGCGCCAGGTCAGTGGCGTACTCTTCGCGCACATTCGGGTGCGTTGTGCCGTTCTCGTCCTGGAAGTCGTAGTACTTGCCGCCAGTTGCGGTAGTGGAGGTGACGTAAAGGACCTCGTTGTCCTCCGGGATGAGAATGTCGCCGGACTTAGACGCACCGGCAGGGATAACAGGGTCGGCACCGTTCATCAAATGTGTGCGAGTGTAGATGTGGTCGTGGCCGCTGAGAACGAGGTCCACGCCGGCTTCCGACAGTCGTGGTGTCAAGGAATTTCGCAGTTCGACGACATCCTTGTCGGTGTAGTGGGTGCCCTGGGAGAACGGAGCCTGGTGGATGCCGACAATCACCCAGTCTGCGTCACCGCCATGTGCAGCGATGGTGTCGTCGACAAACTTTGCGTGAACATCGATGTCGGCTTTGCTTGCGCGGTTGCCGTCCAGCCCAATGAACAGGACGTTGTTGTAGTTGAAGAAGTAGTTTGCGGTGTCGCCAACCTCGTTGGGTAGGAAGTAAGTGTCCTGGAAGTGACGGTCGGGCGCGTACGTCTCGTGGTTACCCTTAAGCACCGCGAGGCGGTACTCGCGCAGTTTCTGCGGAGCGGTGAACTCCTCTAACTGCTTCACTGGAGCGCCCCACCCCTCGGCCTGGTCACCGAGGTGCATGATGAACGCAGAGTCCGGGTGCTCGCCTGTCGCAGTGGTGACTGCTTTGTTCCAGGCTGCGGACTGCTCGGCGATTTTCGCATCCACGCCGATCTGCGCGTCAGCCATAGCGAGGAAGCTCCATGTATCGCTGTCGGTGCCGGTGGTGAACGTGCGTTGCTCGCTGTAGCCGCGACGATCACTCCCCACCCGGTAGGAGTATTCAGTATCTGGTTCGAGGCCGGTCATCGTCGCCTCATGCGGGTAGAACACTGCTGCGTTGTATGGACCGCGCGGGGATTCAACGCGGGTGACATCTCCGGGGGCGGTAGTCGGCCAGTACTCGAGGAACTGTGTTTCGTTGGTCTTGGACTGCCAGGAGAGATTCGCTTCCGTTGCATCGGAACCGATGCCAAGCACAATTCGGCTGATCTTGGTGTTGATTGTGCCTTCAGGCGCATCGGCAGCAACAGCTGTTGTTGCAGATCCGAACAATGAGGCAGCAACGGTGATCGCGATTGCGCCGCGGCTAAGGGAACGAGGGGAGTGGGAAGGCGAAACAGTCATGCTGTCCCACATAAGTCAGGTTGTTTTAACAGCCGGTTACAAGTGGATTGTCACCTCGGTGAAGTGATGGTGAACTTTCGGAAACATTGCGCTTTCCTCCTTGCGAGTGTCTGTGTGCTGGTTGAAAGTGAGCGTCATGAGTTCGAAATCCCGTGTGAATCGTCGTGTTTTTCTCCAGACCGTTGCTGCGTCGGTCGCAGCTGCTGCGCTTGGCACTGGGGGTGCATATGCGACACGCCGCGGCACCGTCTCTACGCCGGAAATACCTCTTGCGGCAGACCAGTGGGAATTGCCGTTTCTGCACGGAGTTGCCTCCGGCGATCCCTTGCCGGACCGCGTCATCCTGTGGACTCGCCTCACACCATCACGTGAGGCGCTCCCAGGCTCTGGTCTTGGAGACGACGTTGAGCTTGAGTGGCAGATCGACACCTCCGACAACTTCTCTTCGCCGAAGGCGGGAACTGTCGTGGCGAGCGCAGACTCCGACCACACCGTGCATGTCGACCCGGACGGTCTCGAGCCCGGGACCGAGTATTTCTACCGCTTCGTGGTGACGTCCGGAGAGCACAGCGGTGCTACCTCGCCAATCGGGCGCACGTTGACTGCTCCTGCCGAGGACGCTGACGTCGATACGCTGAATCTTGCTATCGCATCCTGCGCGAACTGGGAATCCGGCTTCTTCGCCGCGTACGGTGACATGGCTCAGCGCGCACGTGCGGGCGAGATCGACCACGTGGTGTTCCTCGGCGACTACATCTATGAGTATCCGACCGGTGAATATGTGGGTAAGAGCGGTATTGCGCGTACGCATCATCCGGAGTGGGAGATCACCACGCTGGAGGATTACCGCCAGCGCCACGGCCGCTACCGCACCGACCTGCATTTGCAGGCGGCACACGCTGCATGCCCGTGGATTGTCGTGTGGGACGATCACGAGTCCGCGAACAACAGTTGGTTTGACGGAGCAGAGAACCACACCGACGGTCGCGTTGAAGGGCAGTGGTCCGAACGCCAGGCTGCAGCGATGCAGGCGTATTACGAATGGCTGCCGGTGCGCCGAGATGCCCTCACCGCCGATCCCGGAATGTACCGCAGCTTCCAGTTCGGCAACCTCGCACAGCTCACCATGATGGATCTTCGCACCTTCCGCGACGCCGAGACCACCAGCAGCAACTTTGCTAACGATGAGCGCACAATGCTTGGCGACGAGCAATTCACCTGGGTGGCCGAACAACTCCAACAGTCCACTGCACGTTGGGATGTGCTGGGTAACTCAGTCATGGTTTCCCCGATGCGGTTTGTCACGATCAAGGACAACGAGAAGGCCAATATCGCCTCCGGCTACATCCAGGAGCGCGCAACAGGTATCGCTGTGAACTCGGATCAGTGGGACGGCTACGCTGCCGAACGTGATCGTCTGCTCACCATGCTGGATGAACAAGAATCCAATGTGCTGTTTCTCACTGGAGACATTCACTCCGAGTGGGCAAACTCTATTGCTTCGCCGTCGGGGTTTGGCGAAATCGGCTGCGAAATGGTCACGACATCGATCTCCGCTCCGAATGTCGATGAGATTTTAACGACTGCATTTGGGACCTATCATCCGGAAGACAACTCAACGTCACTGCTGGTAGAGAAAGCGATCCGCGATTACAACCCGTGGGTCAACCACATCGATTTCGATGCCCACGGATACGGCATCGCGAGCATCCACTACGACCATGTGGACATGCTCTACTACCGAGTCTCTGATGTCGAGAACCCCGATGCGAAAGTGGCTCTGGGTACGAAACGCCAGTGGCGCATCGGCGAGGGGTTCGTCGAGACTTAAAGCGCTGCAGAGAGCTCGCGTGCGGCAGCGACGAGGGCATCGCCCCACTTCGCGCCAGGCGAAGGCTTGAGTCGCTCCGCAGGCCCAGACACAGACAGCACCGCAACGAAGGTGCCATCAGGCTGGAATACCGGGGTAGAGACGCTGGCCAGACCCACTTCGCGCTCAGCGACAGATTCGGCGTAGCCCTGCTTGCGAATTTGCTCGAGTTCTGCGGCCTCAAAAGCGGACTCGATGGGGCAATGGGCGGCGAACACGCGAGCCGCTGATCCTGCCGAAAGTGTCAGGCGCGAGCCGACCGGCACCACGTTGTGCAGTCCACTTTCCGGCTCTTCGGCAGCGATGCAGGTACGTGTCGAGCCAGTGAGTTGGTAAAGCTGGGACGACTCCCCGGTTTGGGCGACCAGATCGCGCATGACCGGCGCGGCGGCGGGAAGCAGTGCAGACGGAAGCCCGGTGGCGAGCCCGGTCAGGGCCGGCCCGAGAGTCCATTCACCATGTTCGTTGCGTGAAAGCACATGGTGTAGTTCCAGTGCGGTGGCGATGCGGTGGGCGGTGGCGCGGGGCAACTCGGTGTCGTCGCTAAGTTCCGCAAGTGTCTTATCACCTGCGGCGACCGAACGTGCGATGGCAACTGCGCGGTCGAGGACTTTAATCCCAGAACCTTCGTTATACTGTCTCACAGTTCGAATCCTATCATCTCATAGTGTGGGATGTTGGGAAGCTGTAAGAAGGAGGACCGGATGACTCAGCCGCCGTTGACATTAGCGGAAAAGGTATGGCGCGACCACGTGGTAACGAAGGGGGAAAACGGCGAGCCTGACCTCATCTTTATCGATTTCCAGCTGCTGCACGAGGTGACCTCGCCACAGGCGTTCGACGGCCTGCGGATGAATGGGCGCACTATGCGACACCCGGAACTGCATCTGGCAACTGAAGACCATAACGTGCCCACACAGGGCATTACGCGTGGCGATCTCATCGAAATTACCGAGCCAACATCGCGTACCCAGGTTGCTACACTTCGCGACAACTGCGCTGAGTTCGGTGTGAAGCTGCACCCCATGGGCGACATTCAGCAGGGCATCGTGCACACAGTCGGCCCCCAGCTGGGCATCACCCAGCCCGGCATGACCATCGTGTGCGGTGACTCGCACACCTCCACCCATGGCGCTTTTGGCTCTATCGCGATGGGTATCGGCACCAGCGAGGTCGAACACGTCATGGCCACACAGACACTACCGTTGAAGCCGTTTAAGACGATGGCTATTGAGGTCTCTGGCGAACTACAGGAAGGCGTCAGCGCGAAAGACCTCATTCTGGCGATCATTGCGAAGATTGGCACTGGTGGTGGGCAAGGACACATCATTGAATACCGTGGCGAAGCCATTGAAAAGATGTCAATGGAAGCTCGCATGACACTGTGCAACATGTCCATCGAGGCAGGCGCTCGTGCTGGCATGGTCGCGCCGGACCAGACCACCTTCGACTACGTCGAGGGCCGAAAGTACGCGCCTCAGGGTGCCGAATGGGATGCGGCAGTTGAGTACTGGAAGACGCTGCCGACTGATGAGGGCGCGACATTCGACACCGTTGTAGAAATCGACGGTGCCGCACTCACCCCGTTTGTTACCTGGGGTACCAACCCTGGCCAGGGTCTCCCGCTGGACGAGAAGGTGCCTGACCCAGAGGATTTCACCGACGACAACTCCAAGGCTGCAGCGGCAAAGGCCATCGAATACATGGGGCTGACCCCAGGCATGCCGCTGCGCGATATCGCCATCGACACAGTGTTCCTTGGCTCGTGCACCAACGCTCGTATCGAGGATCTGCGTGCAGCGGCTGACGTAGTCAAGGGGCGTCGCATTGCCGAAAACACGCGCATGTTGGTCGTGCCGAGTTCCACGCTTGTAAAGCAGCAAGCCGAAGAAGAAGGTCTCGACGCGATCTTTACCGAGTTCGGCGCAGAATGGCGTACCGCCGGTTGCTCTATGTGTCTCGGCATGAACCCGGATCAGTTAAGGCCGGGGGAGCGCAGTGCGTCTACAAGCAACCGCAACTTCGAAGGCCGTCAAGGCCCAGGTGGCCGCACCCACCTCGTGTCTCCACTGGTCGCCGCGGCAACCGCGGTGGCTGGTCACCTCGCAAGCCCGGCAGATCTGTAAAGGAGCCCGATCATGGAAAAGTTCACCACCCACACCGGCGTCGGCGTTCCGCTGACCCGTACCAACGTCGATACCGACCAAATCATCCCCGCCCGCTACCTCAAGCGCGTCACCCGTACCGGCTTTGAGGACGGTCTTTTTTCCAACTGGCGCGAAAGCGAAGCCACGTTCGTCCTCAACCAGGACGTGTTCAAGAACGGCTCCGTGCTGTTTGCCGGCGAGGACTTCGGTACCGGTTCTTCACGCGAGCACGCCGTTTGGGCACTCATGGACTACGGCTTCCGAGCAGTATTTAGCCCTCGCTTTGCCGATATCTTCCGCGGTAACGCCGGAAAGGCTGGCCTGCTCGCCGGTGTGATGACTCACTCCGACATCGAGTTGATCTGGAAACACCTCGAACAGCACCCTGGTGACGAGGCAATCGTTTCTCTGGAGGACTGCAGCGTCACCGTTGGGGGCAACACCTTCACATTTGAGATCGACGATTACACCCGCTGGCGCCTCATGGAAGGCCTGGACGATATCGGACTGACGCTTCGCGATGAGCCCGCTATTGAACGATTCGAAGCAGCCCGCCCGGCGTTCAAACCGTCCGTCACGGGCTAAACCAACAGGCTATTTGCCCAACTGGTTGAGCACTTCCGGGGCGTAGGTCTGCAGGAAATCACGCGCTGCGACGACGACGCCCTGGATGCCCGACTTGATTTCATCGGCGAACTGCTGATCACTGCGCTCCCAATACCCCGGTAGTGAGTAGGTCGCCGCAAGCGCGGTAATGCCACGCGTTTCGTCTTTCACTGCAGTCACGGTGGGGTAGGCCTTTTCGATGTTGTAGCGCTCCACCCAGTCGAGCACCTCGTCAAACTGTTCGGCCTTGACCGAATCCACGGCGACGGTTGTCAGCACGTTGAGGTTCGGCTCGATCATGTTGATCTCCAACCCGATGCCGGAGAATCCCGTGCGAATCGCAGGACCCTGCGGGGCCTTTTCGTATTCCCAGCCTTCCTTGTCAAACAAGGCAGTGACACGGTCGATGCTGAGGTTGCTGGTTGCAGAAGTCATGTTCTAGTCCTCCTGGTTGGCGTCGGAGTTTGCTTCGGTGGTGAAGGTCTTCGGCCCACTCGTTGACAAGAGCTCGCTTGTATCTGGCAGCGCCTCGTGCAAGAGATTGACCACGTGATGGATTGCAGAGAAGTAGTAGTCCAACATGCCGCGGAGCTGTTCGTCGGAGAAACCTTCGTTGGAGAAGAAGGTTGCTTCGATGATCGCTACAGCATCGTCTTCCCGCCGCACTGGGTGCACACGGACGAGAGGCATCGTGCGGTTGATCTCGTTGCAACGCAACCGCAGCGTCTGGATATCGTCGCCTTTGACAATGCCGAGCCAGCGCGCAGTGGCCTTAAAACCACCGTTTCCTACCTCGAAGAACACCATCAGGCTGGGAAAGGCGGTGCGAACTTCGCCGGAATCTTCCTGGAAGTACTGCAGCCCCATGGCTTTCAGGGTGGCCGCGATGCGTTCGTGACTAATGGCGGTGTGTGCTGCCATGATGTGGATCCTTTCTTGGCGGGCCGCTTACAGAACTGGAAGTGGGGAGGGGATGTAGTCCGCGCCGATGAGCTTGCCGTCGTGGAACGTCAGCACCCATACGGAGGCTTTCTTCGCGCGGATTTCTTCGTCGATAGGCAGTGTCCCTTGCGCCGAGAGCCACGCGATTATGCCGGGGATGATCCCACCTTGCGCGCACACCACGCTGGTTCCGCCGGCCTCAATCACGTCCTTGAATGCGTGCTTGGCGCCAACCATGTCGGCGATCCAGGCATCGTCGCCAAACTGCTTATCGACGACAACCTCACACCCCATCTCATCCGCCAGCGGCGCAACCGTGTGCTGGCAGCGCTCCGGAACCGCCGAGTAAATACGTTCCGGCGCGAACGCACTGAGCAGGGGAACGAGCATCTCGGATTGGCGGCGGCCCTTCTTATCCAGGGGACGCAAGTTGTCGTCGCCGGACCATTTGTTGCGGTCGTGGGCGCGGGCATGTCGGACATAGAGGATGCGTGCATCTGCGGGCGTGTTAAAGCGCTTCTGGGCCTTCTGGAGCACCTCGCGGTCGAGGTCGTACGTCATCAACTCAAGCGCTTCATTGAGTGGCAGCCAGCGGATCTCGTCGACCTCGTTGTTGGGTACGAACTCGCCACCGACGACCTCGCCGGTCCAGTAATAGACCACCTTGGTTGTCTTCTTTACCGGGTAGACCGTCTTGCCCAGCAACTTGCCCAGGCGAACGTCGTAGCCTGTTTCCTCCTTGATTTCACGTACTGCGGTTTGTACAAGCGACTCATCAGGGTCGACCTTGCCCTTGGCCAGCGACCAGTCGTCGTAATGAGGACGGTGAATACACGCAACCTCAATGGTGTCGGGTTGCTTAACGTCACCGCGCCACAGCACCGCACCCGCAGCAAGCGTGGTGCGCTCGAACTCCTTCTGCGGCTTTAACGGAATAGCCTGAAGCCTGCCAGTGAGAAACTTCTCACCCAAGGCGTCCTTATCTTGCTCGGAGAGCTTCCCGCTGTTTCCTGGTGTCTTGGATGCGTGAGTAGGCATGTCCTCCATTGTGTCCCAAGTAACCCACTCACGCCGGACACGCCACGCGCCACGGCCGGTGGTAGGTTAAACCGGAACAATCGGCTGGGAGGATTCGGAAAAATATGGTCAACGTTGCGGTACTGGGGGCAGGCTCCTGGGGTACAACCCTGGCGAAGGTGTTCGCGGACGCCGGCAACAGGGTCACGCTGTGGGCGCGTCGGGACAACCTTGCCCGCACCATTCAGACCACGCGGGAAAACCCGGAGTACCTTCCCGGCATCACACTCCCGGATGCGATCGAAGCCACCTCGAACGAGCAATACGCGCTGCAAGACGCGACCATCGTCGTCTTTGGCGTACCCAGCCAGACCATGCGGGAAAACGTCGCGCGTTGGGCACCCATGATCCCGGCTGATGCGACGATGCTGTCCATCTCAAAGGGCGTGGAAACAGGAACGCATCTGCGCATGAGTGAAGTTATTGCAGAGGTCACCGGAGCGGACCCGAACCGGATCGCAGTGCTCAGCGGGCCCAACCTGTCGCGCGAGATTGCGCTCGAACAACCTGCCGCCACCGTGATTGCATGCGCCGATGAGAACCGTGCAAAACTCGTCCAAGCCGCGTGTGCGACTAACTATTTGCGGCCGTACACCAACACGGATGTCGTGGGCTGCGAAATCGGCGGCGCGACGAAAAATGTCATTGCGCTTGCCTGTGGCATGGCCGCGGGACAGGGCCTTGGCGACAACACCCTGGCATCCCTGATCACGCGTGGCCTTGCAGAGACCACCCGTCTGGGCAACGCGCTCGGCGCGGATCCCCGCACGTTTGCAGGTCTTGCCGGTATGGGAGACCTCGTGGCCACGTGTGCTTCGCCGCTGTCGCGTAACCGCACATTTGGCTCCGCTTTGGGGCAAGGTGCGACGATGGAAGAGGCGAAGGCTGCGACGAAGGGCCAGGTTGCAGAGGGCGTGGTGTCGTCGAGAAGCATTTTCCAGCTCGCCGAAAAGCATGGCGTGGAGATGCCGATTACCCAGGCAGTGTTTGCCATTTGCCACGACAACTTCAAAGTTGCGGACACGATCGCGACACTGATGGGGCGCAGCAAGAAGGCAGAGTAAAACTGCGCCATGGCTACGCGGTAGATTGGTCAGCGTGATTCGCGTAGCAGTTCTTTATGGTGGCATGTCCACCGAGCACTCCATTTCCTGCATTTCCGCAGCGTCGGTGATGCAACACATGCCGGCTGACTACGAGGTGTTTCCCATCGGTATCACCCGTGACGGCGTATGGGTTGAAGGCACAACAGACCCAGTAAACGGCGTCGCGCTGCCTGAGGTGCCCGCTGGCCGCGAAGTTGCACTCTCCATCAACCCGACGCGCAAGGGGCAGATCTTCGATGTAGCAACCGGCGAAAGTATCGCTTGCGTCGATGTTGTCTTCCCGGTGCTGCACGGCAAATACGGCGAAGACGGCACAGTGCAGGGACTGCTCGAACTCGCTGGTGTCCCGTACGTCGGCCCAGGGGTGCTTGCATCCGCCTGCGGCATGGACAAGGAGTACACGAAGAAGCTCGTCGCGGCTGAAAACATTGCGATCACCAGGGAAGTGATCCTCGACGGTCGGGCAGTGCTTGACGACGACGAGCGTGATTACCTCGGTCTACCAGTGTTCGTAAAGCCCGCCAACGGTGGGTCATCGATCGGTGTGTCCAAAGTGAGCTCCTGGGACGACTTCCCGGCGGCGTACGACCTTGCGCACGAATCCGATTCCAAGGTGATTGTGGAAGCGGAACTTGTCGGCGACGAGGTTGAGGTGGGAGTCCTCGAACGACCCGACGGGACCATTGCGGCATCCCTGCCAGCGAAGCTCAACGGCACCGAAGACTCCGAGGAAGGCTTCTACGGGTTTGAAACGAAATACCTCGAAGAGGGCGTTACGGCAACGATTCCGGCACCGTTCGACGAGGCAACAACCGCGCAACTTCAAGACATGGCGGTGACGTGTTTCAAGGCGCTGAACTGTAAGTCGCTTGCACGTGTGGACTTCTTCGTCACCGAAGACGGCCCGGTGCTCAACGAGGTCAACACCATGCCTGGATTCACCGCGATTTCGATGTACCCGCAGGTGTGGGCAGCCACCGGAGTGGACTACCCGGAACTGCTGGACACGCTGGTGCGGACCGCGCTGCGTTAGAGCGCAGCGTTAAAGCACAGCATTAAAGCGCAGCGGTGTGCTCGGCGATCAGTTCGGTCAGGTTCGTAATCGCCTCGTTGCTCTCTGCCTGAGGCAGGGACGCAGCGATACCGCTGTCGCGACCCAGCGCGTACCACGTCGAAGCCGTGGTGCCGTTTGCCAACAGCACATCCTCGAACCACGGAATGTCGTTGACCTGGGCAAGTTGCGCACCTGGTGCGTAATTCGGCGATGGGGCGACACCGCAGCGCAGCACGATCGGATCACGGCCCTCAGCACGCCATGCGACGGTGTTTTCAGACGCAGGCTCTGTCCGGGTGTAGCCCTCGGCGATAGCATCCGGTGCGGCCTGGAGCAGTGCGTCGCACTTCGATGCGTCCGCGCTTTCCAACATGGACAAAGGCGCGGGGTTGTGGGGCTGATCCTTCGACGGCAGCCCATCGGCGCCCAAGCGTCCAATGGATTTCTTTGAGTCGTGGAGCACTTGCGCATCACCGGTCACGGCGATCACAGGGGAGCGGTCCACGGTGTACCAGGTGGCCAGGTTGGACTGGGGCGTAATGTCGTCGATACGCATCCACGTTGCATTGCCGAGAGTTTCAGTGACGGCGTAATCCGTGTACTGCGCCGGCATGTCTACACCGCAGCGCAGGGTGACGCGGTCATCGGTGGACTTGCGCCAGGCGGCGGCACCTTGTGGTGCCGGTTCTGCGAGTTCGGCACGGGGAAGGCCAGCGAACCGGTCGGGGAGGCCGTCGATAAGCGATGCGCACTCCGGGCTATCGGCCATCGGGGCAGGAAGATCAGCCATCGCGACCGGCTGCAGCGCCACACGTTGGAAGAACACACGAGCGCCAATAACGGCCCCGAGGACGAGAAAGACTGCGAGGCCAAGACTGACCAAAATTGTTGTGCGATTAACCTGAGGTTCGTGCGCCGTGGTTACCATGGCGAAATAGTCTAACGAAAGGGCTGCCCAACCCGTGATCACCACCGGATTTCCCACTGATGGTCCGACGCTTGCGCAGGTCGGCGAGCGAGCGGTTATCGCCGCGATTCGCGCTGCCGCACCGTCTGCCCTCAACGGCGACGACGCAGCAGTACTTACCCCCTCAGTGCCAAACTCGAGAGTTGTCGCAGGCACCGACATGTTGGTGGAAGGCCACCACTTCACTCGTGCGACCACAACTCCGTACCTTTTGGGCCGCAAGGCGACGGTGCAAAACTTCGCGGATATCGAGGCAATGGGCGCGCGCCCGATTGCAGCACTGATGGGGGTGTCTGTCTCCCGCGATGCGCCGGCAGCATGGGTCGAAGAGATCGCCCGCGGCATTGGGGATATGGCCGGGGAGTATGGCTGTGAACTCGTCGGCGGGGATCTGACCGACGGGCAAGAACTTGTGGTCTCCGTAACCGCAATCGGCTCGCTTGGTGGTAATCGTCCGCCGCTGACGCTAGACGCGGCACGCCCCGGTCAGCGAGTGGTCGCGCACGGCAATATCGGTTATTCAGCCGCAGGGTTCGCGCTGCTGCAGGCCGGGATTGATGTGCCGGAGGAGCTCGAGGTGCTTGTGAAGGCGCATCAGGCCCCGGTGCTTACCCCGGGGCGTGGCGTGGTGGCGCGCGCGGCAGGCGCGACCGCGATGACGGACAACTCGGATGGGCTCATCCGGGATGTGACGACGCTGGCAAAGGCATCTTCGGTAGGCATCGAACTGTCAAAGGTGGCGCTGCGCCCGGATGCGACCTTGCAGGCTGCGGGCGTACTCCTTGGCGTCGACCCGTGGGAGTGGGTGCTCACAGGTGGGGAGGACCACACCCTCATCGGCACGATCGATGGGTCCGCACCGGTTGGGTTCCGTTCGATTGGCGCAGTCACCCGCAAGCCCGGGGTGCGCATCGACGGCGAGGCCCCAGAATTGACCACCGGATGGGAGAGTTTCTAAATGTTGCCCGTGCACGAATCTTGGCAGGAACCGCTCGCTCCGGTGGAAGATCGAATCCACGCAATGGGGCAGTTTTTGCGCACAGAGGACGACTACCTGCCGCGTGGCCACGATATTTTGCGGGCTTTTGCGGATCCGTTCGACGATGTCCGGGTCCTCATCTTGGGCCAAGACCCGTATCCGACCCCAGGACACCCGATGGGGCTCGCGTTTTCCACCCAGCCTGGGGTGGCGGCGCCAAGGTCGCTGGTGAATATCTACAAAGAGCTGCAGGCTGATCTGGGTATCCCGCCCCGGGCGGATGGGGACCTGTCGTCGTGGTCGTCGCAAGGCATTTTGCTGCTCAACAGGGTGCTTACCGTGCGTCCGAGAAAGCCCGCGTCACACCGTGGCAAAGGCTGGGAAGAGGTTACCCAGGCCGCAATTGAGGCGCTTGTCCGCCGAGATGCGCCACTCGTAGCTATCTTGTGGGGCCGTGACGCACAGACAGCTGCGAGATTTTTGGGGGATACTCCCCGGATTGAGTCGCCGCATCCGTCGCCGTTATCAGCATCGCGCGGTTTCTTCGGTTCGCGCCCGTTCTCGCGTGCAAATGAAGCGCTTCAAGCACAGGGTGCGAATCCCATCGACTGGAGTCTGTAACAGCTCCCTGTAAGCTTTCGCTTCATGTCTGTCACTCCGCTTATCGACGCCGCAGGGTTGCGTGCGTGGGCCCAACGCGCCTCCGCCGAGCTGGAGCGGCGCCGAGTGGAGATCAACAGCCTCAACGTCTTTCCCGTGCCGGACTCCGATACGGGCTCCAACATGGCGCACACGATGCGTTCAGCCTGCGAGCAAGCAGCTTTGCTTGGCGACGACGCCAGCGCCGTCGATGTCGCCGAAGCCCTGGCCGTCGGCGCTGTACGTGGAGCACGCGGCAACTCAGGTGTGGTGTTGTCCCAGGTGATGCGTGGAATCGCGCAGTCTGTCAAAGACGATGCTTCGGACGGGGAGATGGTCGCGGACGCATTGGCGCATGCCGTGAAGTTTGTGGACCAAGCCATTGCGGATCCGGTGGAAGGCACCGTGATTACGGTGCTCCGAGCGGCGTCTGTGGCTGCCCAACAAGCGGTGGAGGACATTGGGCGTCCGTTGAGTTTGCTCGATGTTGCAGCACCTGCGACATCCGCGGCCAGGGTGGCCTTGGCCAACACGCCGTCGCAGCTGCCAGTGCTGCGCGAGGCCGGAGTGGTTGATGCCGGCGGTACCGGTGTGGTGATTCTGCTCGAGGCGCTGTTGGAAGAGGTAGAGGATAGTCCCGCAACGGCACCCGATGGTGATGTCCAAGAGAGCGCCGTACGCAGCGCAGAAAGCAGCACAGAAGCCAGTGCAGAAAGCACCCCGGCACCTGCTGAAGGGGCAGACCGCGACGTGCACGTTGACATGGCGCATGCGGGGCCGTCGGGTCGGGAGCACTCCCTTGAGGTGCTCTTTGGGTTTCAGGGCGATATTGCGGAGTTGGAAACCGAGCTGCGCCCCTTGGGCGACAGCCTGGTCATCGCTCGGCTATCTGATACGGAAGCCACTGTGCACATTCACTCGCTCGATGCAGGTGCTGTGATTGAGACGGCGTATCGCCTCGGCAAGGTCCAAAACCTGCGCCTTGAAGTGCTCCCGGGTGCCCCAGTGGTGCGAAACCCCGATCGCTTGATTGTGGCCGTGACTCCTCCCGGCTCCCTGACAGAGCTGTATAAGGAAGCAGGTGTGGTCACTGTTGCCCCGGGCGACGAGGTGATCTCGGACATGCTCTCCGTGATTCGGCGTTCGGGCAGCAACGAGATCATCGTGCTGCCGAATGGGCTGCTCAGTAACCGGAATCTCGCTGCCGTGGAGAAAGCAACCCGAGCGCTGGAACAGACGATCACACTGCTTCCTACAGTCCGGTTAGTCTCCGGTATTGCAGCGCTGTCTGTGCACGATCCGAACCAGCCGCTGGCTACCGCCGCGTTTTCCATGTCTGAGGCGGCTGGCGAGATGCGTACGGCAGTGGCTCACCGCGCAAAGAAGGGCGCGCTGACACTCAGCGGCGCGGTTGCCAAGGGTGATGTGGTGGTCACCGCACGTGGGGAGACGCTGCTTATCGCCGAAGACCCGCTCGATGCTGTGAAGCGGGCATGCAAACGCCTGCTCGAACACGGCGGGGAGCAAGTCACGGTGCTGTTTGACCCAGCTGAGCTGTCGGAGGAGGAGCTTCGCACGCTGAACACTGAGCTCGGCGTCCAGGTCATGGTTTATCCTGCAGATGGATTGCAAGCATGTGCGGAGATCGGGGTGGAGTAAATGCTGGGGTTTGAGGACAATCGGCCACTGACTGAGGTTATTCCTGCGAAGCAGGCACGGGCGATTGAGAAACACCTCAACATTTCCACGTGTGGCGAGCTGCTTCGGCACTATCCGCGACGCTACCTGCACTACGGCACCGGTGCTGACCTGACCGGGGTCGAAGCAGGCGATACTATCACCGTGATCGGCGAGGTCGTCGACGCCAACACGTTTTACACCAAAAAGACGCCCAAGCGGCCGATTACCAAGGTGATGATCCACGATGGGCGGACGGAGTTCCAAGCCACCTTCTTCGGCTCCCAATATGCCCAACGGGTGCTGAAGCCGGGTCGGCGCGCGATGCTGACGGGCAAGTTGGATTTCTACCGTAATCAGCCTCAGCTGCAGCACCCTGACTTCGTGCTCATGGACGGTCCTACTGAGGCGACCGGTTCCATGCGTCAGCTGTCTCACTTCGGCGATCTGGAAGAAATGCTGCGTGGCCGCCAGTGGCTTCCCCTGTATCCGGCGTCGAAGCAGGTCAGCACGTGGACGATTATGGGGGCTGTGCATGCGGTGTTGAAATCGCTGCCGCGTATCGACGAGCCCCTTGGCTTCACCCCCATCGGCCTGCTACCCCTCAATGCAGCGGTCCGCCAGATTCACGAGCCTGGTGCGGAAGGCCCTGCACGGGCGAAGGAGCGACTGAAGTACGACGAGGCGCTCTCGGTCGCGCTGGCGATGGGTGTGCGACGCATCGACACCTCCGCTCACAGGGCGCCCGAGATGCCCTATGTGAAGGGGGGCGATGAGGACAAGCTGCTGGACGGTCTGCCGTTCCCGCTGACCCGCGGCCAGAAGGAAGTGATCACGGACATCACGGCTGATATGTCCAAGACGGTGCCGATGAGTCGCCTGCTCCAAGGCGAGGTTGGCTCCGGAAAGACGGTGGTGTCGCTGATGGCGATGCTCCAGGCCGTCGATAACGGCGCGCAGGCGGCATTGCTTGCTCCGACGGAAGTTCTCGTGCTGCAACACGCGCGTTCGCTAACGTTCACTCTCATGCGTGCGGGTCTCCCCACCCGAGTGGTTGCGCTGACAGGATCGATGACGGTCGCGCAGCGCCAAGAGGCACTGCTGAAGATTGTTTCCGGGGAGGCCGACATTGTCGTCGGTACGCACGCCCTGCTCCAAGAGGGCGTGGACTTTTTCAACCTGGGGCTTGTCGTTGTCGACGAACAACACCGCTTCGGCGTAGAGCAACGCGACGCCCTGCGTGCCAAAGCGGGGGAGACCACACCGCATTTGCTGGTGATGACGGCAACGCCGATCCCACGCACCATTGCGATCACGGTGTTCGGCGACTTGGAAGTATCCACGCTGCGCGAACTTCCCGGTGGGCGCAAACCGATCCAGTCTGCGGTGGTCCCGGAATTCAAACCGCGCTGGGTGGAGCGCGCTTGGGAGAAGATCCGCGAAGAAGTTGCAGCCGGGCACCAGGCCTACATTGTGTGTCCGCGTATCGACGGCGAAGGCGGCGTACTTGAGGTTGCCGAGCATCTCGCCGCAACGGAGTTTGCGGACCTGACCGTCGGCATCCTGCACGGACGCCTCAAAGGCGACGAGAAAGACAACGTCATGGCGGACTTCGCCAAAGGCGGCATCGACGTGCTGGTGTCCACGACGGTGATCGAGGTCGGCGTGGATGTGCCGAATGCCACGGTGATGGTCGTGCGCGAGTCGGAGCATTTCGGTGTCTCCCAGTTGCACCAGCTGCGCGGCCGAGTTGGGCGTGGCGGCAACCAGTCGCTGTGTCTGTTCCACACGCTCGCGGAGGAAGGCAGCCCCGGCTTCACCCGCGTATCCCAGGTAGCGGCGACAGCGGACGGGTTCGCGCTCGCGGAGCTTGACCTGCTTAACCGCGGCGAAGGTGACGTGCTTGGCACAGGCCAGTCCGGCATCAAACGCACGCTGCGGTTGATTAACTTGGTTGAGGACTACGACATCGTTAAACGTGCCTACGACGACGCCGCCACCTTGGTAGCAAACCAACCCGAGTTCGCCAGGGCAGCCACCGCCGGGTTTGTGGCAGAAGACTTCGAATATTTGGACAAGAGTTAGCTGGTTAAAGTTATGGGAATGAACCGCATCATTTCGGGAGAAGCCCGCGGCCGGAAGATCAAAGTGCCGCCGGCAGGAACGCGACCTACATCCGACCGGGCCCGCGAGGGGCTGTATTCGTCGTTGCAGGTGCGTTTCGGGTTCGTCGATAAGCATGTGCTCGACCTGTTTGCAGGCTCGGGTGCGCTCGGGCTCGAGGCCGCGTCGCGTGGTGCGGCAGAGGTCGTGCTGGTGGAAAGTGCCCCAGAAGCGGCAAAGATCATCGAGTACAACGCTGGCGTGGTCAAGCACCCCAACGTGCACATCCACCAGATGAAGGCGTCGACCTACGTTGCATCGGCGCCGAAGAAACACTTCGACATGGTGCTCGCTGACCCGCCGTACGAGTTGGCCGATGAGGCCGTTGCAGAGATGGTTGAGGCACTGAAACCTGCGCTGGCTGATGGGGCAGTGGTCGTTGTAGAGCGCCACCGTGATAGTCCGGAGACCGCGTGGCCCGCAGAGTTCACCCCGACCGGCCAGAAGCTCAAGCGTCGCATCTACGGTATTGCACGTATGGATATGGCGGTTTACGCCGACCCGGAAGCAGAGGACAACTAAATTGACCATCGCAGTCTGCCCTGGCTCGTTCGATCCGATCACGAACGGTCACCTCGACATTGTCACCCGTGCGCTTCGCCATTTCGACGAAGTGATCGTGCTGGTCACCGGCAACCCGACGAAAACCTCGGGGCTATTTACTATCGACGAGCGCGTCGACCTCATCCGCGAAGCCACCGCACACCTCGATGGCGTTCGGGTGGATAGCTGGGCGGGCCTGCTGGTCGATTACACAACCCAGCACGACATCAGTGCGTTGATCAAGGGGCTGCGTTCCTCGCTTGACTACGAGTACGAACTGCCAATGGCACAGATGAACCGACGCCTCACCGGTGTGGACACGTATTTTCTACTCACAGATGAGAAATACGGCTACATCTCCTCGTCCTTGACCAAGGAAGTTGCAAAATTCGGCGGCGATATCTCTGGGCTCGTGCCAGAGACGGTCCGCGACGCAATCATGGAGAAATACAGCAAGTGATGGTCGTCGTCGCTGTTGCGCTCGCAGTCGTCATGGGGGCGGGACTGCAGCGCATTTCCGGCATGGGACTCGGCTTGATCACAGGCCCGGTGTTGTCGTTGCTCCTTGGACCAGTGGTCGGCATTCTCATGATCAATGTCATCGCCATGGTCAATGCGGTCTTCAACACTTGGGGGATGCGACGCGACATCGACTGGTCAAAGTTCTGGCCGATTGCCGGAGCACTCATCGTCGGTGTCGTCCCAGGTGTGTGGGTGGTCTCCCGCGTATCGACGAGCGCCCTGCTGATCATCGTCGGCACCCTGCTCATTATCGCCTTGTCCGTGGTGACGCTTGGTAAACGCTACGTCCCCCAGATCGAAGGCATGGTCCCTGCAGCGACCGCCGGTGCAGTCGGTGGCTTCATGAACACTCTCGCCGGCGTTGCAGGCCCCGCCTTTACGGTTTATGCGCATGCGGCACGTTGGCCACAGCGGGTCTATGCGGCGACTTTGCAGCCGTTGTTCTTCGTTGCCGGTGCGCTATCGTTCGGTGCTAAAGAACTCTCCGGTGCTGCAGATATTTCATCGATTAGCCCGTGGTTGTGGGTGGCGACGTTCGGTGGTCTGGTTATCGGCATCACTGCCGGGAAACGTCTGTCGCCTCGTGTGCCTTCAGCAAAAGCCCACAACATCGCGCTGGGGCTCGCTTTCTTCGGCGGTGCAACCACACTGGTCCGCGGCCTCGCAGGCTTGGTGTAGGAATGAAAAACGGCCGCCCGGATGTGGGCGGCCGTTTCGCGTAAGGGGAGTGCCCGGCTAGAACAATGTGGAGACGAACGACTTCGTGCGTTCGTGCTGCGGATTATCCAGCACCTGTTCCGGCGTGCCGTACTCGATGATCTGGCCGCCATCCATAAACGCCACCTTGTCTGCTACCTCGCGGGCGAACGACAACTCGTGGGTCACCACCAGCATGGTCATGCCATCGTCAGCGAGTTTGCGCATCACGCGCAGTACCTCCCCGACGAGTTCGGG
Organism: Corynebacterium sp. HMSC055D05; assembly: GCF_001810365.1. Classification (NCBI taxonomy): domain Bacteria; kingdom Bacillati; phylum Actinomycetota; class Actinomycetes; order Mycobacteriales; family Corynebacteriaceae; genus Corynebacterium; species Corynebacterium sp. HMSC055D05. The sequence continues at coordinate 50,318 of NZ_KV801051.1, read as the reverse complement.
GTCGAGGGCGGAGGTGGGCTCGTCGAAAAGCATCAGCTTCGGATCCATCGCAACCGCACGAGCAATCGCCACACGCTGCTGCTGACCACCAGAGAGCTGAATCGGGTACGCGTCTGCCTTCGACTCAAGACCGACCATGGCAAGCAATTCCTTGGCACGCGCCGTAGCTTCCGCGACCGGCTGACCCTTCACATGGACCGGAGCCTCGATGATGTTGTCCAAAACAGTACGGTGGCCGAACAGGTTGAAGTTCTGGAACACCATGCCGATCTCGCGGCGCTGCTTGGCGGCGTCCTTCTCACTCATCTCGTACAGGGCGCCATCGCGCTCCTTGTAGCCGATGAGTTCTCCGTCGACGTAAAGACGACCCGCGGTGACCTTCTCCAGGTGATTGACGCAGCGCAGCAACGTGGACTTACCGGAACCGGACGGGCCAATCAGACAGGTCACTTCGCCGGCGGCGACCTCAAGATCAATGCCCTTAAGCACATCAAGGTTGCCAAAAGACTTCCAGACATCAACCGCCTGGATCATAGGAGTTTCCTTGACGGTCATTAGCGCTGTCCCTTCTTCTGCGGTTCTTCGACAATTTCAACGTTGTTCGGAATGGTGCCCTCTGCATCAGCCAAGCTGGCGAGCTGGCGAGCAGTGAGCTGGCGGGTGGCACCGCGGTCGAAGTAGCGCTCCAGGTAGTGCTGGGCGACCATGAGCAACGACGTGATCACTAGGTACCAGGTTGCAGCCACCAGCAGGAGCGGCACCGGCTGAAACAGGGCGGCGGCAATATCCATCGAACGGCCGTAGAGCTCAAGCGAGTACGGCACAGCAACGACGAGCGAGGAGGTCTTAAGCAAGGAGATGAACTCGTTGCCGGTCGGCGGAATGATGATGCGCATTGCCTGCGGCAACACCGTACGGGTCATCGTTTGCCCCCAGCTCATGCCCAATGCCTTCGAGGCCTCAACCTGGCCTTCCGGCACTGCGGAGACACCGGAGCGGACGATCTCTGCCATGTAGGCGGCCTCATTCAAACCGAGGCCAACAACGGCCAGGGTAAACGCTGAAGAGGTAAACGGCTCAAGCGGAATCTGGGCGAAGCCGACGTTGATCGAGTCGTAGATCGCGCCAATCAAGCCCCAGAACATCAACTGGACGTAGACCGGGGTACCACGGAAGATCCACAGGAACACCCACGCCACTGTCTTGAACACCGGGTTCGGGCTCATGCGCATGACGGCCAACAGCACACCGCCGACAACGCCGAGCAGCATCGCCAGCACCGTGATTGCAATGGTGTGCAGGGCCGCCATAGCGATGCGGGTATCCAGCAGGTACTGGAAGTAGATGTCCCAGCCGTAAGCCTCGTTTCGGGCCGCGCCGATGACAAACCAGACCACAAGCAGCACAAGAATCACTGCGAGCGTCCACCGTCCAGGGTGGCGCAACGGTTTCGCCTCGATACGCTCAGGACGCTTGCGTTCGCCCTGAGAGGCGACGTACTGGGAATATGGGGTGCTCATGCTTAGTGTTCTCCCACTGGTTGTTCGTTAATCAAAGCCTGGTCGAGCAGACCTGTCGAGATATTCCATTGCGCAAGGATGCGCTGGTAATCGCCGGTATCGATGAGGTGCTGCATCGCGGCAGCCATCGCCGGCGCAAGCGCAGAACCCTTCGGCACAGCAATGCCGTACGGCGCGGCGTCAAACATGTCGCCGATCATTTCCATCTTGCCGTCGGAGCGCTCCACAGCCCACGCGGTAACAGGGGAGTCGGCGCTGTAAGCATCGGCGCGCCCGACAAGCGTTGCAAGCGCTGCGTTGTCTGCTGTGTCGAAGGCAAGCACAGTAATCGGGTCCTTGCCCGCTGCTTCGCAGGCTTCTGACTTCGGACGAACGTCGTCGGTCTCCGAAACCGTCGTACGCTGCACCGAGACCGTCAAACCGCACGCATCATTCGGATCCACGTCGGCGCCAGGAGCGGCAGCCCACTGAATACCCGCGTAGAGGAAATTGATGAAGTCGAAGGTCTGGCGGCGTTCCTCGTTATCGGTAAAACCTGAAGCACCGGCGTCGAGGCTGCCACTGGAGACAGCGGGCAGGATCATCGAGAAGTCCATGTCTGCAACATCGAAGTCCATCCCCATGACACCAGCGAGTGCACGGGCAATGTCCATCTCCACACCGATGACCTGCCCGGTGGAGTCTTTGAACTCGAACGGGGCGAACGGTGGGTTCGCGCCGACGTTGAGCACGCCGTCTGCGGCAATTTCTGGCGGCACCATCGCCGCAATCTCAGGTACGGCGTCCGGAACGATCGGCTCCCAGCCGTCCGGGTTGCCGCCCTCTGTGTTAGTAACGCAGCCCGCGAGCGGCAGGGCCGCGGCGAGCACAGCGGCGAAAAGACGCCGCTTTGCGTGGGGTGGGTAATGCATTGGTCTCCCGCATACGATGAATACTTGCGTAGTCCCGTATATTACGCGCCGAATGCGGGATGATAAAACGCACCGCCCGAGCAGTAGAAACTACTGTGTTGCCATACGAATACCACGCATAGCCAGCTCAATGATCTGGCCAATGACCATCATGCCGAGGACGACCGGGATCCACACGGAAGTACGCTGGCTGGATCCTTCTGAGCTCAGGGCGAAATCGCCGGTGAAAAGCCCTTTGCCCATCTTTGCGGAGCCCTGGGCTTCCATCTTCCACAGCTCAACCGGGTTAGCAGTATCCGGGATGGAAGAGCCCCTTGCCCAAGCTTGGACGACCTCCTTGCCTTCGCCTTCTTCCATGTCGTCGGTCCACTCGGTAAACATCTCGGAGCTAGACACCTTCTTCAGCGGGTTTTTCTCCGGATCGATGTACATCGGATCCTTCTCCGGGTTCGGCTCAAGAGCCTCGATGAGCCCCTTCGGCTTGTCCTTGGAGTCCTTGCCGTCTGTGCTGTCCTTGTTGCTCTCAGCGTCCTTCTTTGCCGAGCTGGTCGCGTCAGACAGCGCAGCAAACGAATCGATGGTGTCCTTCAGTGCGTTGCTCGGGGAGACTGGAGCGTCCTCTTGCGCTGCCCCTTCCTGTGCATGTGCGGGAACCGTCAGCGTGGTCAACATGAGTGCTCCGGCGACAAAGCCGGCGATATAGGTCTGGCGCATGCGCCGTAGTCTAACCAAGCCATCGCCTAATGCCCATGTTGCTCTTCTCTACCTGCGTTAGACTGGCGAAATGACTACCACCATTTTGGGCTGGCTGACAGAAGAAACCATCGAAGACGCCGCAGGTTCAGGAGCATTTAACCGAGGGAAAAAAATCTCCTCCGCAGATGTCACCATCCTTAGCGATACTGAATCTGAAGTTCAGGCCGCAGTCCAAGGGACGTGGACATACCGAACGACATTGTTTGTGCAAGGGGATCGGGTTGGCACTACGTGCGACTGCCCGGTGGGCACGCAATGGTGTAAACACGCGGTGGCAGTCGCACTTGCGCTGCTCATCCCGAACGAGCTCTCGTTCGACGATTCCGCGGTTACCGATTCCTCTGCTACCTCCAACGAGTCGGCTCCAGACGCGGTGGACACCTACGTGGATTCTGCCAGCCCAGATGAACTGCGGCGACTCATTCACCATCTGCGGCAGATTCCAGAGGTCGAAGAGATGCTGGAGTTTAACGCCTTGAAGAGTTCGGGCGATGACAAACAAGTCCGTGAACACGTGAAATCGGCGATCACCGCTGCATCGCGGAAGAGCAGTGGATTTCGGGATTATTGGCAAAGTATGGAACTCGCACGGCACTGGAGCGATGCCCTTGACGTGGTGGAGGCGTACGTTGATGAGCACCGTGGCGTCGCAGTACGCCCCCAAATTGAGCGCGCGATCACGAGGTTGAATGCGGTTTTGCAACGTGCGGATGATTCTTCCGGGATGCTCGGCGACGAGCTGCATCGATGCTTCGACCTGCACGCGCGAGCATGCGCTGACGGCGTTGAGGACCAACAAAAACTTGCCAAGTGGTTGGTGAAGGAGACACTGGAAGCGCCGTTTGTTGAGCCTGATCTGAGGGCCTACGCGGGACTTCTCGGCGCTGATGCGGTCGAATCAATCGCCGCAGCCTTTGAGGCGAATCCACCGAAGTACGGTGCCAAGGCGCTCTTCCTCGATGTTGCATTCTTGCGTGGCGACGACGACCAGATCGAATCAATACTGCTCGACGGTAACTCCGTGAAGGACCTCATCGAGTTCTATGAGTCACGGGGCAGGAAAGATGAGGTCAAAGCAGTCCTTTCGAAGTGGGATACACCGATCCAGTGGAACGAAATCGATTTCTTTGAAAACCGATTGCGCGCCTACCTGGGAGACAAAGCGTTGTTGGACTACCGCATTGAAAAGTTCAAAGAAAACCCGGGAACAGTGACATTTGACCGCGTGATCCATGGACCGGGAGTGACCGAAGACGTGATCGACCTCATCCCAGAGGGCATCCCGGGCAGAGACGTGATGCTCCTGCAAGCGGCAATGAGATTCAACGATCCGGAATTGGGCCTGTCGGTGGTAGATGGCGACGAGGCCGACGTTCACTCTGCATTTGAATTCGCCCGTTCAGTGCTATCCAGTCACGATCCGGAACGTGCACTTGAAATCATGCTCAGGGAACCTGAGCACATTGCTCGGGCAAGTGGCGACAGGGCGTACAAGCAGGCTGCCGCATCGGCGACGCAAATCATCAACTGCTTCCCGGCCGATCCAGTCGCGCGTAAGGCAGTGCTGGAAAAGATGGAAGAGCTAGCCATCCGTTACAAAAACCGGCCTAAGATGCTCAAGATTTGGCGCAGCTACGGCCTGATCAACTAGCCGCGAACCTTCAAATTGCTCCCGAGCTTGCTTGATCAGACGCTGGTAGCTTGTTTGGTACCTGGCACTCAAGCTTTGGAGGTCATACTCTATGAGCAGGGATCTTGATATTACTGTGCTGCTGGTCTGTATCGGTGGAGTCCTGTTGATGATCGCTTGCTGGACCTTCTACATCCAGGGCGTGCGAAGGGCGCCCAAAACGGAGGAATGGTACGACGAGGGCGATGTAAACGGTTCAGAGAGCGATGGCGCGCTCTTCGTCTATCCCTACGGATCGCTGGTTATTGGTACTGCCAGTGCCTTCGTTTTGTTCGGAATTATGAACCTTCCCGAGCCTGTTGAAACGGTGTTGCTTGTTTTATGCATGGCTGCCGGGGGCATCGGAATCATTGGTTTTACGGGCGCGTTCGGGATTCCACTTCCGTGGCCGTTCGTACCGCGTTGGGTCGTCGATATCCGCAAAGCCAAACGCGCTCGACGCCGCGAACGCAGAGAAGCCCGCAGGAAGGAAAAGAAGGGTTAACTAGACTCGTGCAAATACGCCTAACAAGTAGCCGGAGGTACGAGTTGTGAGTTTGCAAAAGCTCTTGTGGATTTGCGCGGGCATCGGGACTCTTCTTGCGGGGTATTTACACGGGGCGCCTGCTCTTCTGCTCATCGCTCTTCTTTTCGTCGTTGCCATACCGACAGTGCTTCTCGTTGCGTCATCTACAGAGCTCAAAGGTGGACTTAAGTCCGTCGGCTTGCTTGCGGTCTGTATTGCTATAGGTGCCTTCGTTCCGCTCGTTCTTCCTTTCGCTTATGCCGTTTTCGTCTCAGTGAGCTGGTACTCGATTACCTCCGCTAATTCTCTATAGCGCTCTTGGTTCGCCTCATGCGGGGCGGGGCCGGACCACCATTGGCGACCGCGATCTCCTGTGCTGCTGTCAACGTGTCGTTGCTTGCTTCCGACTCGGCCTGGTGGTGAATTTCCGGGTTTTGAGGTTTAGGAAAGCGATGTTTACCAGCAAGCCGTGTCACTTCTTGCTGAAAACGAAAGGGGAGGGGGTTCCGGAAAACTTTCCGAAAACCCTCTCCCGAGATGGTGCCCCAGGTGAGACTCGAACTCACACTGGACGGGTTTTGAATCCGTTGCCTCTGCCAATTGGGCTACTGGGGCGACGCGCGAAAGTGTATCGCAGTTCATCCCGATGTGTGAAATCGCAGGTTGATTAGGTGCGGAAGGTCGTGTCGTGGCGCCCGCTAGACTGGCTGACCGTGACTACAACATCGGAAAAATCCAAGCGTTTGCTGTTGATCGACGGCCACTCGATGGCCTTCCGCGCGTTCTATGCGTTGCCTGCGGAGAACTTCTCCACGTCGGGTGGGCAGCACACGAATGCGGTGTACGGATTCTTGTCCATGTTTGCCAATATTCTTTCCGACGAAAAGCCGACGCACGCTGCCGTCGCGTTCGACGTGGGCCGAAAGACGTTCCGTACGGAGCGTTTCCCGGAGTACAAGGCGCAGCGTGAGGCTACTCCACCTGAGTTTAAAGGCCAGGTTCCGCTGATTGAGGACGTGCTGGGGGATCTCGGCATTGTGACGTTGAGCAAGGAGAACTTTGAGGCGGACGATATCGTCGCCACGCTTGTGACCCAGGCTCGTGCAGATGGTGACTACGAGATTGTTCTGGTCAGTGGTGATCGCGACTACATCCAGCTTGTCGACGACACTACGACCCTCCTGTACCCAATGCGTGGCGTGTCTACGATGACGCGCTTTAACCCGGCGGAGGTGGAGAAGAAATATGGCCTGACGGCTGAGCAGTACCCGGACTTCGCGGCCCTGCGTGGCGACCCGTCAGACAACCTGCCGAATGTGCCGAAAGTGGGGGAGAAGACCGCCACCAAGTGGATTACGCAGTACGGCACGCTCGAGGGGCTTATCGAGCATGCGGATGAGTTGAAGGGGCAAGCAGCCAACAACTTCCGCGAACGCATTGACCAGGTGCGATTGAACCGCGAACTCACCGCAATGGTCACCGATGTGGAACTGCCCGTGGCGCCGGGTGATCTCGAACTCAAGCCAGCCGATGTCGCCCAGGTTGCGGCGCGTTTCGACGACCTCGAGTTCGGCGTGAATCTGCGCGAACGCGTGCTCGCCGCGGTACCGACCGATGGCAGCGCACCCGAACCTGAGACGGTGGAGCTGGCTGACGTGACGGTTGATAACGAGTCTCTGGACACCTGGCTGAAGTCTCATGAAGGTCAAGGCCTTGCCCTGTACCTTTCCGGTACGGCGACGCCTGGATCGGGTGATCTGACGGCGCTGGCTATCGTCGATAAGCAGCGCCACGGCATTGCGAAACTTGCCGCCGATCTGTCGGCTGATGAGGACAAGGCGCTGAAGACCTGGCTCGAGTCGGATGACCCGAAGTTCCTGCACGAAGCCAAGGCTGCCTATCACATGCTGCGTGGCCGTGGCATCGAGTTGCGCGGTATCGCACACGACACTGCGATCGCGGCGTATCTGCTGCGTCCCGGCCAGCGCACGTATGCGCTCGAGGATGTGTACCAGCGTCACCTGCAGCGCCAGCTCAGCACCAGCTCTGATCAGCTGAGCTTGCTGGATGATTCGGGCGACGTGGATGCGGCTGCGGCGATTCTGGAGCTTGCCGCAGAGTTGTCCAAGGACCTGCGCGAGATCAACTCCTACGAGTTGTACGCGGACCTCGAACTGCCACTGGTCACGGTGCTCGCGGAAATGGAGCACATTGGCATCGCCGTTGATCTGGACGTTCTGGAGGGGCTGCGCAAGGACCTGACGCACAAGGTTGAGCAGGTCGAAGAGCAGGCGCGTCAGCTGGTCGACGAGCCGGACCTGAACCTATCTAGCCCGAAGCAGCTCTCTGTCGTGCTCTTTGACAAGCTTGCGCTGCCGAAGACGAAGAAGACGAAAACGGGTTACTCGACTGCTGCGGCTGAGATCGAAGCACTCGCAGAGAAGAATCCGCACCCGTTCCTTGATTATCTGCTCGCGCACCGTGAGCACCAGAAGATGAAGTCCACGGTGGAAGGCTTGATTAAGACGGTGCAGCCGGATGGCCGGATCCACACCACGTTTAATCAGACTGTGGCCTCGACGGGGCGTCTCAGCTCGGCGGAGCCGAACCTGCAGAACATTCCGGTGCGTACTGAGGCCGGGCGCAAGATCCGCTCTGCATTTGTAGTTGGCGAGGGCTACGAATGCCTGCTTACCGCCGACTACTCGCAGATTGAGATGCGTGTGATGGCGCACCTCAGCCAAGACGAGGGCCTGATCGAGGCGTACCGGGCGGGGGAGGACCTGCACAACTTCGTTGGCTCCCGCGTGTTTGATGTTCGGATCGATCAGGTCACGCCAGAGCTACGTCGCCGGGTCAAGGCAATGTCCTACGGCCTCGTCTACGGCTTGTCTGCCTACGGCCTGTCGCAACAGTTGTCGATCTCTGCCGGTGAGGCGAAGGGCATTATGGAGAACTACTTCGAACGATTCGGCGGGGTAAAGCGCTACCTTGATGAGGTCGTCGAGCAGGCGCGTCGCGACGGCTACACCTCGACGGTGTTCGGTCGCCGCCGCTACTTGCCGGAACTCACAAGTGACAACCGAATCGCGCGGGAGAACGCCGAGCGTGCGGCGCTGAACGCCCCGATCCAGGGCACTGCTGCGGACATCATCAAGGTTGCGATGCTTCGTGTCGACGACGCCTTGCGCGACTACGCATCACGTGTCCTCCTGCAGGTGCACGATGAGTTGGTGCTCGAGGTTGCCCCGGGCGAGCTAGACGCCGTCCAAGCGATCGTGGAGCGCGAAATGGACAAGGCAATCGAACTCCTCGTCCCGCTAGAGGTGTCTGCAGGTACTGGCGCAAACTGGGAAGAGGCGGCGCACTAACCGCGAGTACGTTTCGGGAAAGCACGAGGCGGGCATCACGTGAAGCACGCAAACTTCATCTGATGCCCGCCTCGAGTACGGCGTCCCCAGTTACCGTATCCCCCGACGTGGCCCAACCCCCCAGGCCATTTCCTTTTTCTATTTTGTTACCACCTAGCGGCGGGATTCTCGATTAGGTACCGAGCCTCAGACAGTGCTTATATTTCACTCTGTTCTGGGGCTATTCCTCAAGAACCAGGTAAAACCTTAATTGCTACTGAGCGGGCGCACAAGCAATACACAGTAACTGTTAAGCATGTGACGGAATGTCTAATAAGTCGCAGCTTATGTGGACAGGTGAACGGCTTTTTGGATCCTTTAGTTACGTGGGGGTAAGTGCCAAAATTCTACCCCCGACACCTACCCCCGCTGGGGTGTTAGCGAGGCCTGATTGGCCTACACGTCACTGACGGTTTTCTCGTCGGAGGCATCCTCGACGGCGTCTTCAACTGCTTCTTTAAATTCATCCTCCTCGAGATTGGAGTCTTCAGCGAGATCTTCAATCTCGTCCGAGGTGTCGTCGTCAAGCGCTGCTTCGACCGCATGAGCGCGGCGCTCGCCTTCTTCTTTCAGGCGGGTGCGGTGGCGGAAGTAGACGACGGTCATCACTGTCATCACGAACAGGCCGAGGTAGCCCAGGATCGGGTACAGGTTGGAAACGAGCGGCTGGAAGCCGGCGAAGGAAAGGCCAAAACCGACAATGCAGGCGATGGCATAGACCGGGTAGAAGCGCTCTGGGTTCTTTCTGGTGAGTCGCTTTGCCAGCGCGTAGAACATGCCCAAACAGGTGTTGAACACCATGAGGAAGATCACCCAGGTCATGATGAAGCCCAGGACTGGGTGGACGTTATCCAGCACGGTCAAAAGTGGCATGTCGTGGCCGTTTACTGCCTCGACCTGCATGAGCAGCGCGGCTACAAGAAGGGCAAGAAGTGCCACGTAAATGAGTCCACCAAGGACTCCGCCAATCCGCGTGCTCTTAGTGTCAAACTCATCACCGGCCATCACGATCGCCATCGAGACACCGCATAGGGCGTTTAGTCCCGTGTGGTTGAGTGCACCCAAGAACCAGTACGGGGTGCCGTCAGCGCGGTTTACTTCGTTGCGCGCAAAGTTATCCACCTCAGACCAGTCGACGCTGATCTGGGTGAACGAATAGATCGCGCCGATGAGCACAAAGATCACCAGCAGGGGAGTTGCCCAAGCGATGACAGAGGCGACGCGGTCAACGTCGAATCGGCCGACGATAAGCATCAGTGCAAGCATGAGTACCGCGCCCACCCAAATCTGCCAGTCGAATGCTTGGTTCAGGTTCGAGCCTGCGCCAGCAAACATGACGAAGCCAACGGAGAACATGCAGATAACCGCAGACCAGTCCATGAGGAACGCGGCAGGCTTCGATGCCACCTTGTAGAAGACTTCATTGTGTTCGTCGGCGAGGAAATACGACCCGAATGTGACAAATGCGGTGGCGGCTAGCAGCATGGTCACGCCAGCAACGATTACACCCCAAAAGCCCTGGGTGCCGTAGGCGACGAAGTATTGGAGTGCTTCCATGCCGGAGGCAAAACCCGCTCCGACGACGATGCCGACGAACGATGCTGCGACGGCAAGGCTGCGTTTCCACATAGGGTGAACACACTTTCTGAGTTGTAGAGTTATGGACTTACGTCATGGTAGTCCCTTGCTTGTAAACTGCGTTGCAGTGCCCGGGGGCCCAGATCATTTGCTCTAGCTGCGGAAAGTGTCTAGACTCGTGCGGGCGTGTCTACGCGCGAGCTTGGCGTCCATCGTAATAGGAGGGTGTGGCGACCAGCCCGCTGCGAGATCAGCACTCGCGAGCGTTTCGGCGCTTACGCTGCTGAGAGAGACGCTTCTGTCCAATCACGATCTCCTATTTTTTCGGAGCACATACTACTTATGCGCACTACCAACGCACCCCAGGTTGCCATCAACGACATCGGTGGCCCTGAGGAATTCCTTGCCGCAGTCGACGAGACCATCAAGTACTTCAACGACGGTGACATCGTCACCGGCACCGTGGTCAAGGTGGACCACGATGAGGTCTTGCTCGACATCGGCTACAAGACCGAGGGCATCATCCTCACCCGCGAGCTCTCCATCAAGCACGACGTTGACCCGGAGGACGTGGTCGAGGTCGGCGATGAGATCGACGCGCTTGTCCTGACCAAGGAGGACAAGGAAGGCCGCCTGATGCTGTCCAAGAAGCGTGCTCAGTACGAGCGTGCTTGGGGCACCATCGAGGAGCTGCAGGCCAACGACCAGCCGGTTACCGGTACCGTCATCGAGGTCGTCAAGGGCGGCCTCATCCTCGACATCGGCCTGCGCGGCTTCCTGCCGGCATCGCTGGTCGAGATGCGTCGCGTCCGCGACCTGGATCCGTACATCGGCCAGGAGCTCGAGGCGAAGATCATCGAGCTGGACAAGCACCGCAACAACGTGGTCCTGTCCCGCCGCGCTTACCTGGAGGAGACCCAGTCCGCGGTCCGCTCCGACTTCCTGCACCAGCTGCAGAAGGGCCAGGTCCGCAAGGGCGTTGTGTCCTCCATCGTCAACTTCGGTGCATTCGTTGACCTCGGCGGCGTTGACGGCCTCGTCCACGTCTCCGAGCTGTCCTGGAAGCACATCGACCACCCGTCTGAGGTTGTCGCTGTTGGCGACGAGGTCACTGTCGAGGTGCTCGACGTCGATCTCGACCGCGAGCGCGTCTCCCTGTCGCTGAAGGCGACACAGGAGGATCCGTGGCGTGTCTTCGCCCGCACCCACGCTGTGGGCCAGATCGTCCCGGGCAAGGTCACCAAGCTGGTTCCGTTCGGTGCGTTCGTCCGCGTCGAAGAGGGCATCGAGGGCCTCGTCCACATCTCCGAGCTGGCTCAGCGCCACGTCGAGGTTCCGGACCAGGTTGTCAACGTCAACGAAGAGGTCATGGTCAAGGTCATCGACATCGACCTGGACCGTCGTCGTATCTCCCTGTCGCTCAAGCAGGCTGACGAGGACTTCGTCGAAGAGTTCGATCCGTCCCGCTACGGCATGGCCGACTCCTACGACGAGCAGGGCAACTACATCTTCCCGGAGGGCTTCGACCCGGAGACCAACGAGTGGATGGAAGGCTACGACGAGGCTCGCCAGCAGTGGGAGGCTCGTTACGCCGAGGCAGAGCGTCGCCACCAGGCACACGCTGCCCAGATCGAGCGTCACCGCGCCGCTGCAGCCGAGGCTGCAGAGCAGGCTGGCGATCAGGCCAATTACTCCTCTGAGTCTGCAGCTGCAGCTCCGGCAGCTGACCAGGCTGAGGAGAACATCGGCTCGCTGGCTTCCGACGAGCAGCTCGCTGCTCTGCGCGACAAGCTTGCTGGCAACTAAGCCACGACGAGTTCGTGCTTAGGGATTGCCTTTAAGCAATCAGCGTCAGCGCCCCGCATCACCGTCATGGTGGGCGGGGCGCTTTGCTATCTTCACATGCATGAAGAAAGTTGGACTCACGGGCGGAATCGGCAGCGGCAAATCCACAGTCGCACGAATGCTGGCAGACGAAGGCTTCCCAGTAGTGGACGCCGACCAGATCGCACGAGAGATCATGGAACCAGGCTCACCGGTGCTCGCACAGGTCGCGGAGGTTTTTGGCGAGGACCTTATCGACGACACCGGCGCCTTAAACCGCGCAGAGCTGGCGAAACGCGCTTTCTCTTCGACGGAGCAAACGGAGAAATTGAACGCTTTAACGCACCCGGCCATCCGCGCTGAATCCAACCGGCGATTCGATGAGGCAGAGAAGGCAGGCGCTCGCGCGGTGATTTACGACATGCCGTTGCTTGTGGATCTCGGCCTACACCACGACATGGACATGACGGTCGTCGTCGATGTTGATGTGGACGAGCGGGTACGCAGGCTCGTCGACAAGCGGGGGCTCACTGAAGCGGGCGCGCGGGCGCGCATCGCGCAGCAGGTTGACGACGACACCCGACGGGCGGCAGCCGACATCGTTGTGGATAACAACGGGCCGCTCGAGGCACTTGCAGCACAGGTAGAAAAGGTCGTACGGATGATTGACGCGTGAGTTTCTCACTGGAAATACCGCGGAAATTCACTCTATGGCAATCATTGATTTACCTACGCCTTTTAGCGTGACGCGGTATGGGAACTTGGGATACAGGGCCGTTTGATAACGACCCCGCAATCGAAGCGGTTGACGCAGTGGTCAACGGCACATTCGACATTGCCCAATTCCGTTTCGATTGTGGGCTTGGGTCGCTGGGAACTGATGAGGCTGCATCCGTCATCGCGCTTGCTGCCATGCTTAACGGACATCTCCCCGAGCGACATAGTGGTGCCGGCGTCGATTCGCCGTTCACATTCGACGATCGGCAGTGGATCAGACGGCGCGCCCGTTCGATTCTTCGACCAGGTGGCTCGGAGCTCTACTCCATGTGGGAGGACGCAGGCGAACTTGACCAGTGGCTTGCCGAAGTGCGAAAGTACGCCGTCTGACTGTCCCTACTCAGCGTTTGTGCTCAACGTAGCGCAGAACTGCCAGAGCAACTCGCCGGCCTTTGTCAGGTTGGCCAGGAACTCTTCCGGCTGTTCGGCAGTCGCTGCGTTCCAGGAGACGCAATACTCCGTATCGTCGTGCAGCGGGGTATACGCGATGCCGAACCCTTCTGGCAACGCCGGTGCGAAGCAGTAGCGAACGATCTGAGCAGCGCCGCCGATCGAGGTCGTGGATAAGAAATCGCGACGAGCAGCGGTTACACGCGTGTCGTTGAAGAATGCGTGAGTGTCGTCGATAGTCGCCATCATCTGGATATGTCGGTCGAAGCCGTTGCCAGACTTGCACCGCTTCACCCATGCCCGATGCGCGTTGATGGCGTCCTCGAGGCCAGCCTGTTCAGCCGTACCCTCCACAAGCGCTCGCGCAAAAGCAGCAGCCTCGGGTGTGGCGGCGCGCAAGCACTCCGTGCGTCCGGCACGGAACTCACGCATGTCAACGGCCTCATATGCCGCGCGTACTCGGCCGTAGGTCAGTTGCTGCGCGATAGTCATCATTAACTGCGCTGAAGCATCGCGGCTGAACTTCAACGGCAGGTCCGCAGGCTGGTCAAACGGCACGTGCACGATGCGGGTACGCAATTTCTCCGCCGCGCCCGCAACCTCGGCAACGCTCTTCTCGATGCGCGTGGTGAGCGCGTTATCGAGATCCCAGCGCAGTTCCTGCGGCTTTGCGACGAAATCTGCGCCGACACCGATCTCCGCTTCTTGCATGCGCGTGATCGCGGTAACGAGGGTTCCGCCGTCCTGGCACGAGTGCTCAACGTGCACTGCACTCCAGGGATCTGTCAGGCTGAACTGGTAGCTCAGCGGCTTGTACGTCCATGCACCACGGGGGAGGAAGGTCAGTTCGTTGATCCGCTCCTCGTCGGAAGCGTGTGTGGTTACTCCGTAGTCGATCAGGTCGACGGTGAAGAGGAACTCCTGCAGACGTTTGTACACATCGCCGTTGTCGCCCTGTGCCAACATGTCCGGCAGTACTTCTGCAAGCGTTTCGGAGCCGAGCAGCGATGCCGCGTTGAAGTCCACGCTCTGCTTGCGCGGGGCGTCCAGAACCGTCTCAAGCGCGTTTCGCAGGTTCGGAGCTGCAATCGGCTCGCCAGCCTCGTCGGTCACGGGTACTGCGTAAAGGTGCCCATCGACAAACACGCCGATCTCGCGGTTGGCAGTGCCTGCGGTGGCGACGATGATCTCATCCACACCGGCACTCGGGTGGCGCAGCCCTCCGCCAAAGACAAACCACTGGTCTTGGGTAATGCGGTTGCCGCGCGCGTCCACGTAGTCCGGCAAGTCATCTCCCGCAGCTTGGAGGTGAACAACCAACGCTCGCCGGATGCCGTCAACCACACGGTCCAAGCCAGTCTCCTCAGATGGCAGCGCCAGCTGGAAACCCACGTTCGTCGTCAGTGTCAGTGGCCCACGGGTTGCCAGGTAGCTCGAATACCACTCGTCGGAAAGCCAGTTCGTGCCTTCGGCCTCACGGGTTGCTGCGCGCTGCCGCAGTGCCTCGTCGAGACGCGGGGCTTGCGACTGCGCGAAGTCAGCGACGATCGCCTTCGCTTCTGCAAGCTCGGTCTCGTCGAGAACCGCCTCAAGCGCATGAATGTAAGCCTCGAGCGTGGACGAAAGATCCGGAACTGGCAAAGCTTTCAGATCGCGCGTCAACGGGTGCGGAGTAATGGGCACTTAAAAGCCTTTCTTCAAAGAGAGTTAAAGTTCCGGGATATTTGCTAACAAGGACTTGGTGTACTCGTGCGTTGGCCGCTCAAGAACATCATCGACTGGCCCTTCGTCCACGATAACGCCCTTGTTCAGCACCGCAATACGCGTGGCGGTGTGACGTGCCAGCGCAATGTTGTGGGTGACAAACAGCATCGATAGACCGCGCTCTGCGCGAAGGTCTGCAAGAAGCTCGAGGATCGATGCCTGGACCGACACATCGAGAGCCGACGTGATCTCGTCGCACACCAACACGTCAGGAGCATTCACGAGCGCACGCCCAATCGCAGCGCGTTGGCGCTCACCACCGGACAGATCACCCGGGCGACGGTCGTAGAAACTCCGGTCGAGCTGGACAGCTTCCAAGACGTCCTCGACGACCCTGCGGTGCTCCTTCCGCGACAACTTGCCCGACATGACAAGTGGCACGCTCAGCGACTCACCGATCGTGCGCCGCGGGTTCAACGAGGAAAACGGCGACTGGAAGATGTATTGAACGTACTGACGCTGATCCACGGTGCGCTCGCGGCTGCCGTGCTCAAGCAGTTCGCCCCGCAGGCGCACCTCTCCGGTGTAGCCAGGGTTGAGACCTGCGATTGATCGAGCCAACGTTGTCTTGCCGGAGCCAGACTCGCCGAGCAGAAGAATCGACTCACCCTCCTCGAGCGTGAGATCAATGCCGTGGAGGACCTTGTTGTCGCCGTAGGCCATCTCCAGATTGTTCACCTGCAGCAGCGGGGCAGCGCTATCGCGCTCCTCAACCTGGACGGCAGAGGCGATGCCGTGGCCGGTGATGTTCTTTCGACCCGGCAAATCTGGAATCGCGGCGAGAAGCTTTTGAGTATACGGGTGCTGTGGGTTGTACAGCACCGCCTGCGCAGGGCCTTCTTCGACGATGTCACCGCGCAGCATAACCACGACACGGTCCGCCAACTCAGCCACCACTGCAAGATCGTGCGTGATGTACAACGAAGCGATGTCGTTCTTGTGCGTCATCTCGCGCACGGTGTCCAGCACGTGGGCTTGGGTGGATACGTCGAGGCCGGTCGTAGGCTCGTCGAGAATCAGCACGTCCGGGTACATGGCGAACGCCATTGCGATACCGACGCGCTGCTGTTGGCCACCAGAGAGCTGGTGCGGCCAACGGGCCAAGTATTCGTCGGTGTCCGGCAAATCCACGTCGCGCATGACTTCGCGGACACGAGCACCAGCATCGCCATCGAAGGAGTGCACGTCGAGCACTTCACGGATCTGTTCACCGATACGCATCGTCGGGTTCAAACTCAGTGCCGGATCCTGCGGCACATACGCGATGCGGCTGCCGCGAAGTTCCCGCAGATCAGCTTCGCTGAGGTTGAGGACGTCATAGTCGGTTCCGTTTGCGGAATGGAGGGTCACGGTGCCGTCGAAAAGCATCAGTCCCGGGCGAAGATGACCCATAGCAGCCAAACCGGCAGTAGTTTTGCCCGAGCCGGACTCGCCGACTAGACAGACAATCTCGCCCCGTTTCAGCGTGTAGTCCACACCGTGGAGGATCTCAGCGCCTTCCAACGTGCCCAGGCGAAGGTCGCTCACGCTGAGCACAAAATCATCTGACGACTTGGTGTTGCCGTCTTGGTTCGCGGATATCGCGGTAGTCATTCGTCATTCCCCTTTGCTGCTATCCGTTGTGGCGGATGGGCTCGTGCTTCGGCACCCGTTCCGGGTCGATGGTCTGGTTGCGGCCGCGCTTTGGCGGTGTAGCAGTGGTTGCGGTGGCGCGCGCTGTGGCGTCGGCCAACATGTTGGTGCCGATAGTCAGCACAGCAACCGCAGCCACCGGCAGAAGCACGCCCCACGGCTGCAGCGATAGTGCGATGCGGTTCTCGTTGATCATCAAACCCCAGTCCGCAGCCGGCGGCTGGATGCCAAGGCCAAGGAAGGACAGCGAGGCAATCGAACCAATGGAGTAGGTCAGACGCAGACCCGCCTCCACAGCCAGCGGGCCGGTGATGTTGGGCGCGATCTCCTGGATGAGAATTCTCCAGTGCGGCACCGAATACATCTGGGCGGCGCGGATGTAGTCCTCGTTTGTCACGGACATCGTCGCAGCACGTGCCACACGGGCAATGCGAGGCGCGTGCGTCAAACCAATGACCAGGACGAGCACGGTTGCTGAGGGGCCAAAAATAACGATGGCCAACATGGCAAAAATTAGCTGTGGGAACGCCAAAATCACGTCGTTGAGCCGCATCAGCACCGAATCGACTTTGCCACCTGCGTATCCCGCAATCATGCCGATGATGGTGCCGACAACCATGCCGAGGACCGTGGCCAAAAACGCGGTCACCAACAGGATGAGGCCACCGGCAACGAAGCGAGACAGCACCGAACGGCCAAGGTTATCGGTGCCAAACACTCCGATGTCCGTAAATGGCAGGCCGATGAACTCCGTTGTGCTGCGACCGGTGATCTGCTCGGCGAAGAAATACCCGACGACCGCCAACGCGATGACAAGCCCCGTCAAGACGAGTCCGACCTTGCCTTCGGACTGTGCCCAAATTCGGGACAGCAATGGTTCCGGCTTGGACACCGACGTTTTCAGTTCAGAATCGTCGACCACGGGTTTCGGGGTTTTCCCTGGTTCTTGGGGGTGTACTGGTGCAGACATCAGTTACTCCTCAACTTCGGGTTAGCCGCAATGCTGACAAGATCCGCCAGTAGGTTGACCACGACATATACCGCGGCGATCAGCAGTGAGACAGCCTGAACAACTTGTACGTCGCGGTAGTTCACCGCATCGATGAGCGCGACGCCGAGGCCGGGGTAGCGGAACAGATACTCGACGACCACAATGCCGCCAGCCAGCCACGCGAGCTGGATTGCGACGACCTGTGCAATGGGCCCGACCGCGTGGGGCAGCGCATGACGGAACACCACGCGACGCTCGGGCACGCCTTTCAGTCGCGCCATCTCGACGTAGCCCGATTCCAGTGCCTCGATCATCGTTGCGCGAGTCATACGCGCCACATAAGGCGTGACGACGAACGCGAGAGTCAAGGTTGGCAACACCAGCTGCATTGGGAACTCCCACACACGACTGCCCGGAGGTGACATGGTCACTGCCGGCAAAATTTGGAACACCGAGGTAGCGAACAACGTGACCAGTGCGATACCGATGACGAACTCCGGCAGCGCAGCGAGAATCAACGTCACCCAGGTGATCGCCGAATCGCGCTTGTAACCGCGCCACCACGCCGCATACACACCCAGGAGCACGCCGACAGGGATCGAAATTGCCGCGGCGAGCAGCATGAGTACCAGCGAATTCACCAGTGGCTCGCCAAGCAGTTCAGAAACTGGGCCACCGGTGGACGTCGATGTGCCCAAGTCACCGGTGAAAATGCCTCCCAGCCACAGCAAGTAGCGGGTGAGCGGAGGTTGGTCGAGATTCATTTCTGCCTCGAGCGCCGCGATACGTTCCGGCGTTGCCTGCTGGCCCAAAATTGCCGTGGCCGGCGAGCCAGGCAGAAGCAACGTCGCGCAGAAAATGATGACGGATACAGCGAACAGGATGAAGACACTCACCCCGAGCCTGCGAAGAATGAACTTGCCCATGTGTGCTTATGCCTCCGCAATCCAAACTCGCTCGAACATGGCCTGGCCCAGCGGCATACCGCCGGGGTGGGTTTGAAGCCCCACCACGTATTTGTGGTACGCGTCAATCTGGTTGGCAAAGCCCCAGATGATGTAGCCGCCGTCGTCGTAGAGACGCTGCTGCAGCTCGTGGATCATTTCGCTGCGTTTTTCGTCGTCGACAATCGTTCGGGCCTCGTTGGCCAACGCAGTGAACTCCGGGTCCACCCAGTGGGTCTCGTTAAACGGTGAATCCGCCGTTGCACACTGGTTGACCTGCTGGAGGAAGTTTCGCGTGTAGTAGAACGACAACGCGAACGGGTACTCCAGGTAGTTGCCGTCGGCGAAGAATGTCGAGGAATCAACCTGGTTAATAGTTACGTTGATGCCAGCAGGACGGACCTGCTCTGCGTATACCTGGGCGCTACGTAACGCGCCGGTCTGGATTTCAGCGGCGTTGAGGGTGACATCGATACCGTCCGGGTAGCCCGCCTCCGCGAGAAGACGCTTGGCCTCCTCGATATTCTGCCCACGCTGGGGAATGTCCTCCGGGTAGGCGGGGTCGTACGGGCTGAACATGTCGTTGCCCACTTGACCTTCGCCGGAGTAGACCTGGTCCACCAATTGCGGGCGGTCCGCGGCAAGGCGCATGGCGCGGCGCACGCGGACATCATCAAACGGTGCAACGTCCACGCGCATCGTCAGCGGCAACCACATGCCGGTCTGCGAAATGAGGGTGTCCAAGCGCGGGTCTGCATCGATCACACGTGCAAGCGAGTGGTTCAGGCTGCCGATTGCGTCAACCTGGGAAGACAGCAATGCGTTGAGCATGGCGTCCTCCTCCTGGAAGTCGATGATGACAACGCTGTCTAGGTAGGGAGTCTCTCCCCAGAAGTTCTCGTTGCGCACCATCTTCGTCGACTGGCCGGGGGAGAAGTGCTCAAGCTTGAAAGGGCCGCTGCCGATCGGGTTCTTGGGATCGTAGTCCTCCGGCACGATGCCCATTTGATACTCGGCAAGACTGTCAATGAGCGTCGCGTCCGGGGCATTGAGGTAGATGCGCAACTCATTCGGTCCGGTGACCTCCATCGATTCGATGTGGTTGATCGATGCAGCACCGGACTTCGGGTTGTCGGGATCGCGAATACGGTCGTAGGAGAATATGACGTCCTCAGGGCGCACCGGTCGACCGTCTGAGAACTGCACACCATCGCGCAGCGTGATGGTCCACACCGTCGCGTCGTCGTTTGGCTCAATAGCCGTGGCGAGGCGGTACTGCAGGTCGTAGTTGGTGTCGTAGCGTACGAGCGAGTCGTACATGTTGATCAAACGCGTGCCGTCAGAAGCACTCGTTGGAATGTGCGCATCTACGGTGTCGGTGGAAGAACCTCCGACGAGCCCCACCCGGAGCCTGCCGCCGCGACGAGGTGGACCAGAGGTGTTTATCTCCTCGACGGGGGCGGTGGTACACGACGCCAAGGCAAGGGTCGCTCCACCCAGCACGGTCGCCCGCAGCATCTGTCTTCGAGTCATCTGCATAGAACGCTTCACCTGTACTTTCCGACGTGCGCTGGTAGTGCGCTGTTAAATCTATAAGTACAAAGGTATTGTCTTTAGTGATTGCCTGCAAGCAGATTTACTTATAGATCCAGTTTTTGGTTTCGTCGATACACTGGCGAGCATGGCTTTTGCTGCTGAACATCCAGTCCTCGCGCAGTCCGAGTTTCGCCCTGTCGGTGAGATTGAGCGGCGCGAAAAACCATTCGAGGTGGTGTCAGAGTTCCAACCCTCTGGCGACCAGCCGCGCGCCATTGCCGAGTTGGATGAACGCCTCAACCGCGGCGAGCGCGATGTCGTGCTACTGGGTGCGACCGGTACCGGTAAGTCCGCAACTGCGGCATGGCTGATCGAAAAGCAACAGCGCCCCACCCTTGTGATGGCGCCGAACAAGACGTTGGCTGCGCAGTTGGCCAACGAGCTTCGCCAACTGCTGCCGAACAATGCGGTGGAGTACTTCGTGTCGTACTACGACTACTACCAACCGGAGGCCTACATCGCGCAGACGGATACCTACATTGAAAAGGATTCGTCGATTAACGACGACGTCGAGCGCCTCCGTCACTCCGCAACCTCCGCATTGTTGTCGCGCCGCGACGTCGTCGTGGTGTCCTCGGTGTCCTGCATCTATGGCTTGGGTACCCCGCAGTCGTACCTGGATCGCTCCGTTGTCCTGCGCGTCGGGGAAGAGGTGGAACGTGATCGCTTCCTCCGCCTGCTTGTCGACGTCCAATATGAACGCAACGACATCGACTTCAAGCGCGGTACCTTCCGCGTCAAAGGCGACACCGTGGACATTATTCCGGCCTACGAAGAAGTCGCGGTGCGTGTGGAGTTCTTTGGCGACGAAGTGGATTCGCTTTACTACATCCACCCGTTGACGGGCGATGTGCTCAGCCAGGAAGACGAGGTCCGGATCTTCCCGGCAACGCACTATGTGGCCACTGACGAGCGCATGGAAAAGGCGATCGAGGCGATTAAAGAAGAGCTTGCAGACCGCCTCGAGGAGTTGGAGAACAAAGGAAAGTTGTTGGAGGCTCAGCGCCTGCGTATGCGCACTGAGTATGACCTGGAGATGATCCAGCAGGTCGGGTTCTGCTCCGGCATTGAGAACTACTCGCGCCACATGGATGGTCGCCCCGCGGGCTCTGCGCCGGCGACACTGATCGACTACTTCCCGGAAGACTTCCTCACCATTATCGACGAGTCGCACGTCACCGTCCCACAGATCGGTGGCATGTTCGAGGGTGATATGTCGCGAAAGCGCAACCTGGTGGAGTTCGGGTTCCGTTTGCCGTCCGCGGTGGATAACCGCCCGCTGACGTTTGATGAGTTCGAAGCGCGCGTCGGCCAGACGGTCTACATGTCCGCGACCCCGGGCGACTACGAGCTTGAGGCAGCGCAAGGCGAGTTCGTCGAGCAGGTCATCCGCCCGACTGGCCTGGTAGACCCGAAGGTCACCGTGAAGCCGACGAAGGGACAGATCGATGACCTTATCGACGAAATCCGCGGCCGCACGGACAAAAACGAACGCGTGCTTGTGACCACACTGACAAAGCGCATGGCCGAGGATCTCACCGATTACCTGCTGGATAACGGCATCAAGGTCCGCTACCTGCACTCGGACATTGATACCCTGCAGCGTGTCGAACTGCTACGCCAGCTGCGCCTTGGCGAGTTCGACGTCTTGGTCGGCATTAACCTCCTGCGTGAGGGCCTCGACCTGCCTGAAGTTTCGCTCGTCGCCATCCTCGACGCCGATAAGGAAGGTTTCCTGCGGTCGACGAAGTCGCTCATCCAGACGATCGGTCGTGCAGCCCGAAACGTCTCCGGCGAGGTCATCATGTACGCGGACCAGATCACCGAATCGATGCAGGAAGCAATCGACGAGACCGAGCGTCGCCGCGAAAAACAAATCGCATATAACAAGGAACACGGCATCGACCCGCAGCCACTGCGCAAGGCTATCGCCGACATTTTGGATCAGGTCTACGAGAACGCGGATGCGGACGCGCCAGCGTCGCTGAGTTCAGACACCGCTGTCGCGGAGAAGCCAGATGTGGCGAACATGGCCTCTGACGAGGTGCAAAAGCTTATCGACGACCTCACCGTCCAGATGCGCGACGCCGCTCGGGAACTGAAGTTTGAGCTGGCGGGACGCCTCAGGGATGAGATCGCTGACCTCAAACGCGAACTGCGTGGTATTAAAGACACAGGAAATTAGCGAAAGGACAGAATCCTCATGCACACCTACACTTCTATCGCCGTCGGTACTGACGGTTCACCGACTTCCATGGTCGCCGTGCGTGCCGCCGCAAGCCTTGCACGCGTGTACGACGCGAAACTCACGATTATCTGCGCGCACTACACGGCGTCTGGGTCGATGCTGAACTCCACCAACGCGGAGCTCAGCCGTGTCGACATCGTGACGGAGACGAACGCGCGCAACATTTTGGCTGAGGCAAAGAAGATTGCTGAAGAGGAGCAGGCGAAGGAAATCAACCTGGTCTCCTCAGGCGGCCAACCCGCGACCGTGCTGGTGGAATCGGTGCAGGAATATGACGTTGATCTGCTCGTTGTAGGTAACAAGGGCATGCGTTCCATGGCGGGCCGGATCTTCGGCAATATCCCGGGCAACGTGGCGAAGAAGGCGCCGGTGGATGTCATGCTCGTCGATACCCGGTCTGAGGGACACAATTAAATCCTTCGTGGGTAGAATGTCCCCGATATCCGCGCCGTAATCTTGAAAGGTGATTTCCACATGGCCGATTCCCCGTACAAGACCATTGTTGTTGGCTCCGACGGGTCCAAGTCGTCCCTCCTGGCCGTAGAGCGTGCCGCTAAGTTGGCTGCTGCATTCGGCTCCACCCTCGTTATCGGCACCGCCTACTACGAGAACGAGGATGAGGCTGCCAAGGCCCTGCGCCAGGACTCCGTGACCATCCTCGGTGACCAGAAGGCTCTAGAGAACCTTGAGGGTGCCGCTGAGCACGCACGTTCCTTCGGTGCACCCGACGTCCAGACCGCGACCCGTCCGGGTACCCCGGTTGAGGCGCTCATGGCGATCGTCAACGACAACAACGCTGACCTGCTCATCGTCGGTAACCGTGGCATCAACTCGCTGACCGGCCGTCTGCTCGGTTCGGTGCCGGCTGATGTCGCGCGTCAGTCCAACTGCGACGTCATGATCGTCCACACCGTGAACTAAGCGGTTTCTCGCTTAGTTCCCGATCACCGTCAGCGTCTGCGTGGCGCGGGTGACAGCGACGTAGAGGTCTTGCCACCCTTGTGGCGAGGCCTCTACGATTTTTTGTGGCTCCACCACGGTGACGTGGTCGAATTCGAGGCCTTTCATCTCGTCGACGTTGTGCACATCGATCACCGCATGCAACCCATCCCGCTTGTCGGCGACCTCCGCACCTGCCGGAAGAAAATCAACCGGAATGCCGGTGGATCGGATTGCCGTCGGTGCAGTCGCCTCCGGATCAATTTGTGTCAGAACTTCCGCCGCATAATCTGAGATTTCCTTCGGCGTGCGGTAGTTCACCGTCAGCTCGTGGAGACGGAAGCGCTGACCCACAAAGCGTTCGAGTGCTGCGGTCCAATCGTCCACGCCTGCTGGCGAGGAAGTCTGCGCGGTATCTCCGACAAGGGTCATCCACCTTGCCGGGCACCGGCGAAACACCATGCGCCATTCCATTGGGGATAACTCCTGCGCCTCGTCGACGATGATGTGTCCATAGGCCCATGTTTGATCCGCACTGGCGCGCTGCGCGGTAGAACGATTATCAGTGACCCGCTGACGAGCAGCGAGCGTCTCTGCGTCGATCACGTCAGCCGCAGAAAGAATCTCCGCCTCAAACTGGTCGTCATCGTTATCGGTGGACTCGGACGAGGCAAGGATATCCAGCGCGTCTTCGGCCTCCTCCACGAGTTCGCGCCACTCGGCTTCTTCCTTGCGGCGGGCTTCTTCCGGATCGACGGTGCCGATCAGCACCGCCAGTTCGTCCACAAGTGCAGTATCGGCGGGGGAGAAGTCCTCCTCCGGGGAGCGCAGCAGCGCCGCACGTGTGTAGTCGTCGTAGTCGTAAGCAGCGTGCGCAATCGCATCCTCATCGGTGAGGAACTCACCGAGTAGGTCGGTGGGGTCGAGCTCGGGGAAGTGCTCGTCGATAAGCGCTAGCACCTGTGGCTCATCGGCGAGGTCATCGTGGAGCTGATCTACGTCTGCAGCAGACAGCAGGTTGGCACCACCGAGGGGATCTTCACCAATCTTTTGGGCCAAAGCCTCCGCCAGCGATTGGGTGAGGTGTTCTGCAAAGAACGGACGCGCCTGATTGTGCGGCCGGCGGGAGCGACGTGCGCGAGTGCGCGCGGCCTTGATCATGGCGGGCGTGGCCTCAATGGCTACTGAATCAATCGTCAGCACGACCGGCTTGTCGGGAACAGTTTCGTAGGCTTGCACGGCGCGCTTGAGAATCGTCACCATCTCCTCCGACCCCTTCACCTCCCGAGCCGCGATCGAATCGCTGCCCGTAGGCGTAAACCCGGGGACGAGTTGATCAGCAGTGGAAAGCACTACGCCAGTCTCGCCGAGCTCCGGCAACACACGGGAGATGTACTCCAAAAACGCCGGGTTCGGACCCACGATAAGCACGCCGGTGCGGCTGAGCTGCTCGCGCCACGTGTACATCAAATAGGCAATACGGTGCAGGGCAACCGCAGTCTTGCCCGTACCCGGACCGCCCTGTACAACCATCACGCCGCGGGTTGGATCGCGGATGATTTCGTCCTGCTCGCGCTGGATCGTCTCCACGATTGAGCGCATATGACCCGTGCGCGCTTCATTCATCGCACGGCGAAGCGCAGCCTCAGAGCCAACCCCGGCCACCGATGTGTCTGCGTTGTCGCCGGACAGCACCTCGTCATCTACCGCAGTAACCTTGCGCCCCCGCATGCGGATATTTCGGCGCGTCTCCACGCCCTCTGGGTGGGCGGTCGTCGCAAGGTAGAAGGGGCGTGCGAGCGGGGCACGCCAATCGAGCAACAACGTGCGGTAGTTATCCTCGCGGTCGTCAATGCCGAGTCGACCAATGTAGCGCCGGTCCAAATCCTCACGCCCCGGCACTGGATTTTCGGGCTCATCGTCTGCAACGTCAATGCGCCCAAAGACAAGCCCGGCTTCAGCAACGCCAAGCGTGTCCAATTTGGCATTGAGGCCGTGGTACTCAGTTTCTCGCCGCACAAGAGCGTCCGAATCCGGGTTGTCCGGGTCAACATCACGCTGAACCTCTTCGAGCCTCGCACGGGCACGAGCCACCTCGGCGTCGAGGTGTGCGAACAACGTATCCGCGTGAGACTGCTCGTCGGCGACGGGGTCAGGTGAAAGATTGTGCTGTAAATCCTGCATCCTCAAAACAAACAACCCCGAGGCGGGAAATATTCCCAACGCCTCGGGGCCGTAACGTTCAACTAAGTTCAGTGCTTAGCTGAGCTTCTTCTGAGCCTTCTTCACCAGCTTCTTCGCGCGCTTCTCAGCCTTCTTGGCCTTACGCTTCCACTTCAGCTTGGTGATCCAGGACGGATCAGCATCGAGCTTGTCCCAAGCCTTCTCCAGCTTGTCGATGGCACCCTGCGCCTTGTCCTGAGCCTTCGCGGTTGCTTTGTTGACCTTGCGCTTCGCCTTGAACTTGTCCAGAGTAGACGGCTGCAGATCGTTGAGCTGATCCTGCAGGTCACCAACAACGCTGTTGACCTTGCGCTTCGCCTTGAACTGCTGGATCTTCGACGGCTTCAGGTCATCGACCTTGCCCTCTGCCTTGTCTGCAGCGTCATCGAGCCAGTCACCAGCGTCGGAAAGGAAGCTCGAAGCCTGCTTCTTAGCGTCGTCGAACCAGTCGCTAGCGGTATCGCCGGCCTTGGAAGCGGCCTTCTTCCAGTCGCCCTTGTTGTCGTCGATGTAATCGGCAACCTGGTCGGTGCGGTCAGAGAACCAGTCACCAGCCTTGTCAAAGGCCTTCTCGGTCTCAGACTTGGTTGGCAGCGCCTGCTTGATGTTCTTCTGCGCAACGGAAGCGGCGTTCTGCGCACGCCACTTCATGTTCGGCTTGCCAGCCGTATCAACAGTTGCCAGCAGCACGCCACCAGCAAGACCAAGGTCGGTCAGGGCGCCGCTGCGACGACGAGCCTTCTCTTCCTCGCTGTCGGCCTCCCAGAATGCGTGGCGGCCAATCACCGTCGGGATCGCGGTTGCAGCCAGCAGGGTAGCGGACAGACGCGGGAACTTGCCGATTGCGAACAGGGAACCAGCGCCAGCCTTAACGCCGCCGACAATCTTTGCAGCGGATTCCGGATCCTCCGGAACGAAGCCGCGGTACTCGGCTGGAACAGCGGTGCGCAGCTTCTTCAGGACAGTATTTGCGGAGTCCTTGTGGGCTGCCGGGTTCAACAACGTCTCAACGCCGTCGATCACGTAGACCGATGCCAGCATTGGGCGTGCGATTTTGCGAATCATATATGTACCCAAATCCTTACGTTTTGTAGCTGATTGTGCTCCCACCGAGTGTAGCGATTTTGCGCCAGGCCAGCTGTGTCCTATTGCACAACGCCACTTACCAGCGACGCTCCCACCACTCGTCAAGGTGCGGCCGTTCTGCGCCCAGCGTGGTGGGTTTTCCGTGGCCAGGGCGAACGATTGCGTCGTCGGGGAAGGCGTCGAAAAGCTTCTGTTTCACATCGTTGAAGAGTCGCACGAAATCACCCTCGGACTGGGTTTTGCCCAAGCCCCCCGGGAATAGGGAGTCGCCCACGAAAAGGTTCGGGGTGCCGTCGATGTCTACCGCGATAAACGCGCCGCCGGGAGTGTGCCCGCGCAAGATACCCACAGGAATGCGATGGCCGGCGAACTCGATGGTGTCACCGTCGCGCAGTTCCACATCGGGGGCGACGGGAAGTGCCGGGGCATCCAAAAACGGTGCGTAGTGTGTGGCGCCGGTTGCCTCCAGCACTGCTTCCAGAGCGCGGGTGTGGTCGTGGTGGCGGTGTGTTGTGAGAACCGCGGTAATTTCCACGCCGGCGTCGCGGGCCATGGCGAAGAGGGTTTCGGGCTCATCGGCGGCGTCGATAAGCAAACCTTGCTCCCCGGAAGAGAGAAGGTAGCAGTTGTTGTCCATGGCGGATACGGAAACCTGGTGCAGCTTCAGCGAAGTACTCATGCCCGCCACAGTAGTAAGGAATGTTTGTATAGCGCGCGACGTTGGTAGTTTCTTGGGAGTACGAATCGACGAAAGGCGAAGACGTGGCCGACAAACTTATTGTGCGTGGTGCTCGGGAACACAACCTCAAGGGCGTAGATGTCGAGTTGCCCCGCGACAAAATGGCGGTGTTCACCGGACTGTCGGGCTCGGGCAAGTCCTCGCTGGCCTTCGATACCATCTTCGCCGAAGGCCAGCGCCGCTACGTTGAGTCGCTGTCGTCCTATGCCCGCATGTTCCTGGGGCAGATGGACAAGCCCGACGTCGACTACATCGATGGGTTAAGCCCAGCGGTGTCCATTGACCAGAAGTCAACCAACCGCAACCCGCGCTCGACGGTAGGCACGATTACTGAGATCTACGACTACCTGCGTTTGCTGTACTCGCGTGCGGGTACCGCCCACTGTCCGGAATGTGACGCTGTGATTGAGCGACAGACCCCACAGCAGATCGTTGACCGGATCCTGGAGTACGAAGAGCGCACGAAATTCCAGGTGCTTGCGCCGATCGTGCGCAAGCGTAAGGGTGAGTTCCAGGACCTGTTTGCAGACCTCGCCGCCCAGGGTTATGCGCGTGTGAACGTGGACGGGGAGACCTACCAACTCACCGACCCGCCGAAGTTGGAAAAGCAGATCAAGCACAACATCGACGTTGTGGTGGACCGCTTGATGGTCAAGGCGAGCCAAAAGCAGCGTCTCACTGACTCCGTGGAGACAGCGCTGAAGCTGGCGGACGGCCTCGTGGGCTTCGACTTTGTGGATCTCGACGCTGACGACCCGGAGCGCGTACAGATCTTCTCCGAGAAGATGGCCTGCCCGAACGGGCACAAGCTCAACGTGGAGGAGTACGAGCCGCGCGCGTTCTCGTTCAACTCGCCATTCGGCGCTTGCCCGGCCTGCGACGGCCTTGGCGTGCGCAAAGAGATTGATGTTGACCTGATCATTCCCGACCCAGATGCGCCTGCGGTTGACGCGTTCCAGCCGTGGAACTCGAGCCCGAACAAGAAGTACTTCACCAAACTCATCGAAGCGCTGGCGAAGGAAGAAGGTTTTGATGCGAACGCACCGCTGAGCTCGCTGACCAAGACGCAGCAAAAACACCTGATTCACGGCTCGTCGACCAAGATCAACGTCCGGTACAAGAACCGCTTCGGCCGTCAACGTTCCTACACCGCCGCCTACGAGGGCATTGTGGGCTACATCGAGCGCAAGCTTGAACAGGCCGAATCGGATACGCAAAAAGAGCGCCTCCTTGCGTTCACCCGCGAGGTGCCGTGCCCGACCTGTAAGGGTGCCCGCCTGAAGCCGGAGATCCTCGCAGTGCGTCTCGCATCAACGACGCACGGGGAGAAGTCCATCGCAGGGCTGACGGAATTGTCCATCGAGGATGCGTCCGAGTACCTGGACAACCTGGTGTTGGGCTACCGCGAGGAAATGATTGCTGGCGCAGTGCTGCGAGAGATCCAGGCGCGCTTGCATTTCCTGCTCGACGTCGGCCTGAACTATCTGACGCTCGCGCGCTCTGCCGGCACGCTGTCCGGTGGTGAAGCACAGCGCATTCGCTTGGCGACGCAAATCGGCTCCGGTTTGGCTGGCGTCCTGTACGTGCTTGACGAGCCATCCATCGGCCTGCACCAGCGTGACAACCAGCGCCTGATCGCAACGCTGAAGAAGTTGCGCGACCTCGGAAACACGCTCGTTGTAGTCGAGCACGACGAGGACACGATCCGTGAGGCTGACTGGCTCGTCGATATCGGACCCAAGGCTGGCGAGTATGGCGGTGAGGTGGTCTACCAGGGAGACCCGGCGGGCATCCTGAAGGCGAAGGACTCGCTCACTGGTGATTACCTGGCGGGACGTAAGAAGATTGAGGTTCCGGAGCAGCGACGTGTCGTCGATACGCAGCGCATGCTCAAGGTTGTTGGTGCCCGCGAGAACAACCTAGACAACGTCGATGTGAGTATCCCGCTGGGCGTACTTGTGGCTGTCACGGGTGTATCGGGCTCGGGCAAGTCGACGCTGGTGAACCAAATTCTGGCGAAAACCCTGCAAAACCAACTGAACGGTGCGCGCCAAGTGCCCGGGCGCGTGAAGAAGGTCGAAGGCCTGGAGCACCTGGACAAACTCGTGCAGGTGGACCAGAGCCCGATTGGGCGCACGCCGCGGTCGAACCCCGCGACATACACGGGCGTGTTTGACAAAATTCGTAACCTGTTCGCCGAGACTCAGGAGGCGAAGGTTCGAGGTTACAAGACCGGGCGATTCTCCTTCAACGTCAAGGGCGGCCGCTGTGAGGCTTGTCGTGGCGACGGCACGATCAAGATCGAGATGAACTTCCTGCCGGACGTTTACGTCCCGTGCGAAGTGTGCCAGGGTGCACGTTACAACCGCGAGACGCTCGAAGTGCGCTACAAGGGCAAGAACATCGCCGAGGTGCTCGACATGCCGATCTCCGAGGCAACCGAGTTCTTCGAGCCGATCACCTCGATCCACCGCTACCTGCAAACGCTGGTAGATGTCGGTCTCGGCTACGTCCGACTCGGGCAGAGCGCAACCACGCTGTCCGGCGGTGAGGCACAGCGCGTGAAACTCGCCGCGGAGCTGCAGAAGCGCTCCAATGGTCGCACGATCTATATTCTCGACGAGCCGACGACCGGCCTGCACTTCGAAGACATCCGTAAACTCATGCTGGTGCTCAATGGTCTGGTAGAGAAGGGCAATACCGTACTGGTCATTGAGCACAACCTGGATGTGATCAAGTCCGCCGACTGGATCATCGACATGGGCCCGGAAGGTGGCTCAGGCGGTGGCACCGTAGTCGCGCAGGGCACCCCGGAAGAGGTGGCCAAGGTCGACGGATCCTTTACCGGCCAGTTCCTCGAGAATGTGTTGGCAAAAGGGTAGGGAAGGTCGATTTGGTACACGCGTGTGATGCGTGTACTATTCACTCCGCACCGCCCAGCGTGACCATTTGACGGGCACGCGGGCCACAAGAGGAGTGAATCCCACCCCAAGCCGCTTGCTGTAAAGCACAGTTGGATACGGGTCAAACGGTGTGCCACATGTTGGCATACCTGGACGATCTCCCGCCACCGTTTCCGGTGAGCGGGTTTTTCGCGTGAGATCACCCCGAATGTGACCCAGAGCGGCAACGACATTGTTTCTCGAAGTCTCTAGGAGTTCTCATCAGCGCTGAAGCTCGGATTAACGATCGAATCCGCGTCCCCGAAGTTCGCCTTGTCGGCCCGTCCGGCGAGCAGGTCGGCATTGTCCGTACGGATGATGCCCGCAAGCTGGCGTACGAAGCGGATCTCGACTTGGTTGAGGTGGCGCCGAACGCTAAGCCGCCTGTGGCCAAGATCATGGACTACGGCAAGTTCAAGTACGAGCAGGATCAGAAGGCCCGCGAGGCCCGTAAGAACCAGCAGCAGACCGTGGTCAAGGAACAGAAGTTCCGTCCCAAGATCGATGAGCACGACTACCAGACCAAGAAGGGCAATGTTGAGCGCTTCCTGGAGAAGGGCAACAAGGTCAAGGTCACCATCATGTTCCGCGGCCGCGAGCAGTCCCGCCCTGAGCTGGGCTACCGCCTGCTGGAGCGTCTCGCTGAGGATATCGGCGAGTTGGGTGTGGTCGAGTCCCGCCCGAAGCAGGACGGCCGCAACATGACGATGGTCTTCGGACCGGCTCGCAAGGGCAAAAAGTAAGTTTTGAAATAACCGACACTCTGAAGGGCTTTCACCATGAAGCAGAAGACCCACAAGGGCACCGCAAAGCGCATCAAGGTCAACGGCAAGGGCAAGCTGCGCCGCGAGCAGGCTGGTAAGCGCCACCTGAACGAGAAGCTCTCCTCGAAGCGTCGCCGCAAGCTCTCCGGCACCACCGACGTCGCTAAGGCTGACGTCAAGCGCGCAAAGCGCCTCCTCGGCATGTCCTAAGCACTGCCCGATCAATCAACCGATTACGAGATAAGAAAAGGAAGTTTGACTCATGGCACGTGTGAAGCGTTCAGTCAATGCTAAGAAGAAGCGCCGCGCAATCCTCAAGTCCGCGAAGGGCTACCGTGGCCAGCGTTCCCGCCTCTACCGCAAGGCTAAGGAACAGTGGCTGCACTCCCAGACCTACGCTTACCGCGACCGTCGTAAGCGCAAGGGTGAGTTCCGCAAGCTGTGGATCCAGCGCATCAACGCTGGTGCCCGCATGAACGGCATCACCTACAACCGCCTCATCCACGGCCTGAAGCTGGCTGAGGTTGAGGTCGACCGCAAGATCCTCGCCGAGCTCGCTGTCAGCGACTTCGCTGCATTCTCCGCCCTGTGCGAGGTTGCAAAGAACGCTCTGCCGGAGGACGTCAACGCTCCGAAGAACGCTGCGTAAGCGCTTTCGCTTTTCGACGACACACCGCCCCGTCCCACCACACCAGGTGGGACGGGGCGGTTTTTGTTCGCGGTAAGGTAATCGGCCATGGCATTGGATTTTGAGCAGCCGTTTACTGAGCGCACCCCGCGTGTGGTCAACGCTGCGAAGCTGAAACGCGCGGCGGGTCGTCGCAAAGCAAAAGCTTTTCTCGCGGAAGGGGAGAACGCCGTGGAAGCGGCGGTGGCTACGGGTGCAGCAACAGACTTGTTTGTCACCGAAGCAGCGGCTGAGCGTTTCGAGGAAATCGTTCGCGCCGCTGGCTACATGGATGTCTACACGCATGCCATCAACGACAAAGCTGCTCAGCACCTCGCCGACGCGGTGACCAACACGGGTATTTTCGCGGTGTGTAGGCCGGTGCTGTGGACGGTGCCGTCGATCCTCAAGGGCCGGCCCCGTCTAGTCGCAGTGTGTGTGGAGACCAACGACCCGGGCAACGCAGGCACGATCATCCGCCTAGTAGATGCGCTGGGTGCGGATGCAGTCATCTTCGCTGGGGACACCGTCGATCCAGAGTCGCCGAAAGTGGTGCGTTCCACCGCAGGATCGTTGTTCCACGTACCAGTGGCACGTGACCGTGATGTCCACCGGGTAATTGGGCAGCTGCATTCTGCAGGATTAGCTACGGTGGCAACCTCGGCGTCGGGGGAGACATCCCTCGCGCAAGCGGACGAGGTGCTTGCACGCCCAACAGCGTGGCTGTTTGGCAACGAGGCCCACGGGCTTAGCGATGAGCTTCTCACCAATGCTGATCACCGGATCTCCATCCCGATTAAGGGCAGCGCGGAATCGCTGAATCTCGCTACCGCTGCATCCATGTGCCTCTGGGAATCCTCCAAGGCGCTCGACGCAGACGAAAGGTAATCACGATACCGACACCTATCGCATGTCCCCCTAGCGCATTCATGTGTCGGCTCCACGGGTAAAGTGGTGGACGCTTTTGAACCGACATCGCTGCAGACGCCCTGAGCTGCAGAGCACTTGTGGAAAGGCGCGGGTGAGCGTAAGCGTGGCCGACAACGCAACACAACTTCCGGATATTGAACTGACCGAGGAAGCCCTGAACAAGGCAGCAGACGACGCGGTTGCTGCTTTCGAAGCAGCTGCGGATCTCGCAGCACTCGAAGAGGCACATCGCGCGCACCTGGGGGAGAAGGCCCCAATCATGCAGGCGCGCAAGTCGCTGGGGTCCATTCCGAAGGATCAGCGTAAGAACGCTGGTCGCTTTGTGAACATGGCGCGTGGCCGCGCCGAAAAGGTCTATGCCCAGCTGCGCCAGGTCCGCGAAGCAGAGCACCGCGAGAAGCAGCTGCGTGAGGAAAAGGTTGACGTTACGTTGCCTACCGCACGCGCTCACGCCGGCGCGATGCACCCGATCACCACACTGTCGGAGCACATCGCCGACATCTTCATCGGCATGGGTTGGGAAGTGGCCGAAGGCCCCGAGGTTGAAGCGGAGTACTTCAACTTCGACGCGCTGAACTTCATTCCGGACCATCCGGCCCGCACACTGCAGGACACCTTCTACATTGGCGAAGAAGGCTCCAAGCAGGTCATGCGTACACACACCTCGCCGGTGCAGGTGCGAACGATGCTTGAGCGCGATGTGCCG
This sequence comes from Corynebacterium sp. HMSC055D05, assembly GCF_001810365.1. Taxonomy (NCBI): domain Bacteria; kingdom Bacillati; phylum Actinomycetota; class Actinomycetes; order Mycobacteriales; family Corynebacteriaceae; genus Corynebacterium; species Corynebacterium sp. HMSC055D05. Next base: position 16,786 of record NZ_KV801051.1, on the reverse strand, counting down.
ATCTACATTGCGTGCCCGGGCCGTGTGTTCCGTACGGACGAACTCGATGCCACCCACACCCCTGTGTTCCACCAGGTGGAGGGTCTCGCTGTGGACAAGGGACTGACGATGGCGCACCTGCGCGGCACGCTCGACCACCTGGCTAAGGTGCTGTTCGGCCCGGAAACCAAGACCCGTATGCGTACGAACTACTTCCCGTTTACCGAACCGTCTGCCGAGGTGGACGTTTGGTTCCCGAACAAGAAGGGCGGCGCTGGCTGGATTGAGTGGGGCGGCTGCGGCATGGTCAACCCGAACGTGCTGCGTGCTGTTGGCATCGACCCGGAGGAGTACACCGGTTTTGCGTTCGGCATGGGCCTTGAGCGCACGCTGCAGTTCCGCAATGGCCTGTCGGATATGCGCGACATGGTCGAAGGCGATGTCCGTTTCACTATTCCGTTCGGCGTGCAGGCGTAAAAGGAGAACCAAGAATGCTTATTTCCAAGAATTGGATCACCCGCCTGCTTAATCAGGCAGGCAACCAGGGCTTCAATCCCACCGACGAGGAATTGGACGCCGGTTTTGTCCGCGTCGGTTTTGAGACCGAGGGCTACGAGCCGCTGCCTGAGGTGACCGGCCCGCTCGTCATTGGCCGAGTAGCCGAGATCGAGGAACTGACCGGGTTTAAGAAGCCCATCCGCTACTGCCAGGTTGATGTCGGACAGGCCAACGGCACAGGTGAACTGCAGGGCATCATCTGTGGCGCGCGAAACTTCAAGGAAGGCGACCTAGTCATCGTGTCGCTTCCGGGTGCGGTATTGCCAGGTGGCTTTGCTATCTCCGCGCGCAAAACCTACGACCACATTTCGAACGGCATGATGGCATCCGCAGCAGAACTTGGCCTGGCTACAAAGAGCGAAGGCATCATCACACTGGAGGCGGGGGCAGCGACCCCGGGCGATGACGCTCGCGAGATCCTCGGCTCCGGCGACACCGTGTTCGAGGTCAACGTCACCCCGGACCGTGGCTACGCACTGTCTGCGCGCGGCCTGACCCGTGAGATCGCATCCGCCTTCGACCTGGCGTTTAAGGATGTCGCGCAGGATCCGTCGATCGCAGGCGTTAATATGTCTGTTGTTCCGGAGCCGGCAGGCGAGAGCATCCCCGTCGAGGTTGAGGCCTCGACGAAGGCGCAGCGTTTCGGTCTGCGCACCGTGAAGGGCATCGACCCGAAGGCGCAGGCACCGTTCTGGATGCAGCGTGAACTCATGCTCAGCGGTGTTCGCTCTGTAAACGCGGCGACTGACGTGACTAACTACGTCATGCTGTTGCTTGGTCAGCCGATGCACGCATTCGACGCCGACAAGATCTCCGGCGGCTTACGGGTGCACACTGCTGAGGTCGGTCAGAAGTTTGAAACGCTCGACCACGTTGAGCGGACGCTGACCGCAGACGATGTGGTGATCAGCGACGACAACGGCATCCAGTCCCTCGCCGGCGTTATGGGTGGCACGACGTCGGAGATTTCCGACGACACCGTGAACGTCCACTTCGAGGCTGCAACCTGGGATCCGCTGACTGTTGCTCGTACTGCACGTCGCCTGAAGCTGAGCTCGGAGGCCTCTCGTCGATTTGAGCGCGGCGTTGACCCCGCCATCGTCGAGGTCGCTCTGGATGCCGCTTGTGCGCTCCTCGTCGAGATCGCTGGCGGCTCGATCGAGGCTGGCCGTACGCTTGTCGGTGACGTTAAACCGCGTGAGCCGATTGCCATGCGTGCCTCGCGCCCGTCGGAGCTCATCGGTGTGGACTACTCCCGCGATACGGTTGTGCGCCGTCTTGAGGAGGTCGGCTGCACTATCGCAGGCGAGGGTGAGAACCTTCAGGTCACGCCGCCGACATGGCGTACCGATATCACCGTTCCGGTGGAACTTGTCGAAGAGGTCGTGCGCCTTGAGGGACTCGACGATATCCCGTCGATCCTGCCAACACCGCGTGGTGGTCGCGGCTTGAGCCCGCTGCAGCGTCGCCGTCGCGCGGTCACGCACGCGCTGGCGTACTCCGGCTACGCGGAGATCATCCCGACGCCGTTTATTGCCAACGACACGTTCGACGTGTGGGGGCTCGACGCAGACGATCCGCGCCGCAACACGGTGAAGGTGCAGAACCCGTTGGATGCTGACTACGGCATCTTGGGCACGACGCTTCTGCCGTCGATGCTCGAGGCAGCAGGCCGCAATGTTGCCCGCGGCCGTGGCGATATTGCGCTCTACTCGGTTGCACAGACCTCTGAGAAGCGCGCGGATGTTTCGCCGTTGCCGGCCGTTACCCAGCGTCCAGCAGACGACGTTGTCGCAGAACTTATTCAGTCGCTGCCAAAGCAGAATCTGCATGCCGCAACGGTGGCGCTCGGCAACGTTGAGCTCGAGGGGCCGTGGGGCAATGGGCGCGCCTATGAGTGGTCGGACGCGATCCAGTCTGCGCAGATCGTCGCCCGCGCATGCGGTGTTGAACTCGACATCGTCGCTGCCGAGGTTCTGCCGTGGCACCCGGGGCGCTGTGCGGAACTCTCTGTCCGCGATGCTGCTGGCGACCGTATCGTCGTTGGCCATGCTGGCGAGCTGCACCCGCAGATTCTGGAGAAGCTAAACCTGCCAGCGCGCACGTGCGCGATGGAGCTCGACCTGACTGCGATCCCGCTGGAGGAGCGTCTTCCGGCGCCGCGCCTGTCGTCGTTCCCGCTGTTGCACCAGGACATCGCGCTCGTCGTCGATGAGGAAGTTCCGGCTGAAGACGTCCGTCGCACTCTCGTTGAGGGCGCAGGTGAGCTTGTCGAGGACGTAACGCTTTTCGACGTCTACCGTTCGGAATCCCTCGGCGAGGGCAAGAAGTCTCTCGCATTCGGCCTGGCCTTCCGTGCGCCCGATCGCACGCTGAAGGAAGAGGAAGGCTCGGAGGCTCGCCTCAAGGCAGCCGAGTTGGCTAAGGAGCGCTTCGGCGCAGAAATGCGCGGGTAAATATTAATCCGTGAATAACTTACGGCGCACTGCATAACTGATACACTGTCCGCTATGTCAGAAAGTGTGATCAAGGTTGCGGTCGCCGGAGCCACCGGGTACGCAGGCGGTGAGATTCTCCGTCTGCTGCTCGGGCACCCCGCCTACCTGGCGGGAACGTTAGAGATTGGTGCGCTAACCGGAGCATCAACCGCTGGCCAGCAGGTCGGCGATCTTATGCAGCATCTGCCGGAACTTGCAGATCGGGTCATTGAGCCGACAACAATCGATGTGCTCGCTGGCCACGATGTTGTGTTCCTCGGCTTGCCGCACGGCCACTCCGCCGAGATCGGACAGGCGCTCGGCGAGGACGTCGTCGTGATCGACTGCGCTGCAGATTTCCGGTTGCGCGATGCGCAGCAATGGACGCGTTTCTACGGCTCTGAGCATGCAGGATCTTGGCCTTACGGGCTTCCCGAACTGCCGGGTCAGCGGGCCGCCCTGCAGGGGGCAAACCGTGTCGCTGTCCCGGGGTGTTTCCCCACTGGGGCAACGCTTGCGGCCTGGCCGGCACTCGAAGCGGGGCTCGTGGAGCCTGATCTGACCATCGTTGCTATTACCGGTGTATCCGGTGCCGGCAAGAAGGCCAATGTCGATCTGCTTGGCGCGGAAACGATGGGCTCCTTGAAAGCCTATGGCGTCGGCGGGACGCACCGGCACACACCAGAGATCCAACAAAACCTTGAGTCGGTTGCTGGCACCAGCGTTGCCGTGAGCTTTACCCCGGTACTGGCACCGCTGCCGCGCGGGATTCTCACCACAGTGACCGCACCATTGGCGCAGGGCGTTACAGCAGAGGCGGTAAAAAGCGCGTACGAACAGGCGTACCAGGGAGAACAGTTTGTCAGGCTGCTTCCGGCAGGCTCGCAGCCGCAGACCCAGCATGTCGTGGGCGCGAACATGTGTGCCGTGCAGGTTGCAGTGGACGAGCACGCCGGCAAGTTGGTGGCGACGAGTGCCATCGACAACCTGACCAAGGGCACTGGTGGTGCCGCTGTGCAATGCATGAACCTTGCACTCGGGTGGGACGAAGGGGCAGGACTATCGCGAGCTGCGGTGGCTCCGTAACCGCCACTTCACAACGACTCTCCACCCCTGTTGAAAGGAAAAACGAACAATTCATGACCACCACCGGAGTAACCGCCCCGAAGGGCTTTAGCGCTGCAGGTATCAGCGCCGGGATCAAGGCGTCTGGCAACCGTGATCTCGCATTGGTTGTCAACGAAGGCCCGGAGTTCGCTGGTGCAGCCGTATTTACTCGGAACAAAGTGTTTGCAGCGCCAGTGAAAGTGAGCCGTGAGACTGCAGCTGGCGGCACCATTAAGGCTCTGATTGTGAACTCGGGAAACGCGAACGCGTGTACCGGCGCACAAGGATACGAAGACGCAAAGGCCATGCAGCGTCTTACCGCAGAAGGCATCGGGGTCGACCCAGCCCACGTTGCGGTCTGCTCGACGGGGCTGATCGGCGACACACTTCCGATGGACAAGGTGGAAGCCGGTATCGGTGTCGTCGTCAAGCAACTCGGCGATGATGGAGCGGGTGCTGCGGACGCGATTCGGACGACAGATACGGTGGCGAAAGAAGCCGTCGTCAAGGGCGACGGCTGGACTGTGGGGGCGATGGGAAAGGGCGCCGGCATGATGGCGCCGTCGCTGGCGACGATGCTTGTCTGCATCACCACCGACGCAAAGGCTGACAGCGCCACGTTGCAGGCTGCGCTCGAGCAAGCCTGTGCCACGACGTTCAACACGTTGGATATTGATGGCTCGACTTCCACCAACGACACGGTCGTCGCAATGGCAAGCGGTGCCAGTGGCGTGGCCCCAACGCAAGCAGAACTCAACGCCGCAGTGCACGAAGCGTGCGCGAAGCTAGCGGCGATGATGCAGTCGGATGCGGAAGGCGTGACCAAGCGTGTCGCGATCACCGTCCAAGGAGCGCTCGACGATGCACAAGCGCTCAACGCAGCGCGCGCGATCGGCCGTGACAGCCTGGTCAAGACTGCGATGTTCGGCTCCGATCCGAACTGGGGCCGCGTGCTGGCAGCCGTAGGTATGGCCGATGCCGAGATGGATGCGGAGAACATCTCCGTAACCTTCAACGGTCAGACCGTTTGCGAGCAGTCGACCGGCGCACCGGGCGCCCGCGACGTTGACTTGAGCGGAGCCGACATCGACGTTGTTGTGGACCTGGGCACCGGGAGAGCGGGCAGCGCAACCGTGCGCACAACCGACCTCTCGCACGCCTACGTCGAGATCAATTCCGCGTACTCGAGCTAGGAGGTGGGTGAGTTGATGCCTAATCTAACGAGTGAACAGCGCGCCACCGTCCTTGCCGAAGCACTGCCGTGGCTGCAGCACTACCGCGACAAGATTGTGGTGGTGAAGTACGGCGGTAACGCCATGATTGATGAAGACCTCAAGGCGGCGTTCGCCGCAGACATGGTGTTTCTGCGCACTGTGGGCGCGAAGCCCGTGGTCGTACATGGCGGCGGGCCGCAGATCAGCGCGATGCTCAAGCGTTTGGGCCTCGACGGCGGCGAGTTCGTCGGCGGGTTCCGCGTCACCACGCCGGAAATCCTGGATGTCGTGCGCATGGTGCTGTTTGGGCAGGTGGGCCGAGATCTTCTGGGCAAGATTAACTCGCACGGACCGTACGCCGTAGGCACCTCGGGCGAGGATGCCGGCTTGTTTACGGCCAAGCGCCGTCAGGTCGAAGTGGAAGGCGAGCTCGTCGATATCGGGCTGGTCGGCACCATCACCGACGTGAATCCGGCAGCGGTGATGGACATCATCGACGCCGGCCGTATCCCGGTCGTCTCTGGCATCGCTCCGGGCGAAAACGGCGAGGTCTACAACATCAACGCTGACGAAGCCGCAGGCGCGCTGGCAGCTGCGATCGGCGCGGAACGCCTCGTAGTTCTCACCAACGTGGAGGGCCTTTACACCGATTGGCCCAACCGCGATTCGCTTTTGTCCAAGATCGAGGCGGCCGAGCTTGAGAAGATGCTGCCGGGCCTAGACACCGGGATGATCCCGAAGATGGAAGCTTGCCTGACCGCGGTCCAGGGCGGGGTGAAAGCGGCACACGTTATTGATGGTCGTGTGGCCCACTCAGTGCTTCTCGAACTACTGACCATGGGTGGTGTGGGCACGATGGTGCTTCCAGACGATTACGACCGCACCCACTACCCAGACGGCACAATCTTTAGGAAGGATGAGGCATGAGCAACTTCGCTACACGCTGGTCGGAGTCACTGCTAGACACGTACCCAGCCCCGCCGGTTGAACTCGTCTCTGGCGATGGCGCTACCGTCACCGATGCCGACGGGAAAACGTACATCGACATGCTCGCAGGCATCGCCGTGAACGCGTTGGGACATGCCAACCCAGCCATCGTGCAGGCGGTGTCGCAGCAGGTGGCCACTCTCGGCCACGTATCTAACCTGTTTGGTTCCCATCCGGTGGTTGAAGTAGCGGAGAAGCTGCGCGCACGCGTCGGCGACGAGACCGCCCGTGTGTTTTTCAGCAACTCCGGCGCAGAGGCCAACGAGGCCGCGTTTAAGCTTGCCCGTCTCACTGGTCGGGGGCGCATCCTCGCAGCCGAGCATGGTTTCCACGGCCGCACCATGGGCTCGCTCGCGCTGACCGGACAGCCAGAGAAGCAGGCCCCGTTCGCGCCATTGCCCGCCGGCGTGGAGTTCTACCCGTATGGCGACATTGATGCGCTGACGGCTCTGGTTGAGCAGAACCCTACCGATACTGCCGCCATCATCTTGGAGCCGATTCAGGGCGAAACCGGCGTCATCCCGGCGCCCGAAGGCTTCTTGCAGGCGGTGCGCTCGCTTTGCGACGAGCACGGCATTCTCTTCATCACCGACGAGGTCCAAACCGGAGTCGGCCGCACCGGCACCTTCTTCGCCTTCGAAGACGCAGAGGTCGTGCCGGATGTCATCACCATGGCCAAAGGTCTCGGCGGGGGACTGCCCATCGGCGCGACGATAGCCCGCGGTAAAGCCGCGACACTGTTCACTCCGGGCAGCCACGGCACAACCTTCGGTGGCAACCCTGTCGCCTGCGCTGCGGCCAACGCGGTGCTGGACACTATTGACGATGGGTTCCTGGCCAATGTTCGTCGCAAAGCAGCAGTGCTTATCGACGAAACCACGGACGTTCCCGGCGTCGCGGAAGTGCGCGGCCGGGGACTCATGCTGGGCGTTGTGCTGGAGCAACCGGTTGCGAAGCTCGTCGTCAAGCATGGGCTCAAACACGGCGTCATTCTGAACGCGCCGTCCGACACCGTCATCCGACTCACCCCACCCCTGGTAATTAGCGACAACGAGATCCAGCAGGCGGTTGAGCGTCTCGCAGCCGCAATCGTACAAGCCGCAGAAAGGAACTAGACCAATGGCTCGTCATTTTCTCGCAGACGACGATCTCACCCCAGCAGAACAGGCTGAAGTCCTTGCACTCGCAGCGGAGCTGAAAAAGGCTCCGCTGTCGCACAGGCCGTTGGAAGGGCCGCTTTCAGTGGCAGTCCTGTTTGACAAGACCTCGACGCGTACGCGGTTCTCATTCGACGCCGGTATTGCGCAACTTGGCGGCCAGGCGATCGTGACTGAGACTGGGCACGCACAGATGGGCAAGGGCGAATCTTTCCAGGACACCGGTGCCGTACTGTCCCGCTACGTACAGGCAATTGTGTGGCGCACCTACGATCACCAGAACCTCGTGGACATGGCTGAGGCAGCCACCGTTCCTGTGGTCAATGCACTTACCGATGACCTGCACCCATGCCAGATCCTGGCGGACCTGCAAACCATCATCGAGGAGTTCTGCCCCGAGGAAGGTGCCGCTGGTTTGAAGGGGCTGAAAGCGGTGTACCTCGGCGACGGTGACAACAACATGGCTAACTCGTACCTGATCGGTTTCGCTACAGCGGGGATGGACATCACTGTTATCGCGCCCAAGGAATTCCAGCCGCGTGCCGAGTTTGTCGAGCGCGCCAAGAAGCGCGCCGCAGAAACCGGCGCCCGAGTCACCGTGACTGATGATGTTGCAGCTGCTGAAGACGCAAACGTGGTGATCACCGACACCTGGATCTCGATGGGCATGGAAGAAGACGGCAAGGATCGTCGCACACCGTTCTTGCCCTACCAGGTTGATGCGGACCTGATGGCGCGCGCGGCAAACGATGCAATATTCTTGCATTGCCTTCCCGCGTACCGCGGGAACGAGGTCGCCGCGGAGGTCATTGATGGCCCGCAGTCGCGCGTCTTCGACGAGGCTGAAAACCGTTTACATGCGCAGAAAGCGTTGCTGACCTGGCTTCTGGAGCACCAATAATGTCCCAACCTGTATCCCGTACCGCACGCCAAGCACGGATCCTCGAGTTGCTTGAGCAGACTCGTGTTTCCTCGCAGATTCAGCTGTCAGAGCTGCTGCTCGCAGAAGGCATCGACATTACGCAGGCGACCCTGTCGAGGGACTTGGATGAACTTGGTGCGAAGAAGATCCGCCCATCTGGCGGCGGCCGTGCCTACTACACGATCAACGGCGATGCCGATGGTTTTGAAAACGCGCAGACTGGCCCCCGTGAGAAGCTCCGCCGCATGATCGACGAGTTGGTCGTATCCGCGGATGGCTCGGGTCAACTTGCACTGCTGCGCACGCCCCCAGGTGCGGCGCAGTACCTGGCCAGCTACATTGACCGCGTAGGCCTCGACCAGGTTGTCGGCTGCATTGCTGGCGACGACACAATTTTTGTTCTTGCACGCGAACCGCTCACCGGCGTAGAACTTGCCGTGGAACTCTTCGGCGGACACGCCCGGGGCAGCGACTAAAAAGTTTTACCCTGCAGGTAACCTCATACTATTCATGAAATCTTTTGAAGGAGAATCGTTCTACCATGACTAATCGCGTTGTTCTTGCATATTCAGGCGGTTTGGACACGTCCGTTGCTATCCCATACCTGGCTGAAATGACCGGCGGTGAAGTGATCGCGGTCTCCCTCGACCTTGGACAGGGCGGCGAGGACATGGAATCAGTGCGCCAGCGCGCATTGGACTGCGGTGCAGTGGAGTCCATTGTTGTGGACGCCAAGGATGAGTTCGCCGAGGAGTATTGCCTGCCCACCATCAAGGCAAACGGTATGTACCAGGGCGAGTACCCGCTGGTTTCCGCGATTTCGCGCCCGCTGATTGTCAAGCATCTCGTTGAGGCTGGTCACAAGTACGGCGGCACCCACGTCGCCCACGGCTGCACCGGCAAGGGCAACGACCAGGTTCGTTTCGAGGTCGGATTCCTGAACCAGGATCCGGACCTGGAGATCATCGCTCCGGCTCGTGACTATGCCTGGACCCGCGATAAGGCCATCGAGTACGCAGAGGGCAAGAACTTGCCGATTGAGCAGTCTGCCGCGTCGCCGTTCTCCATCGACCAGAACGTGTGGGGCCGCGCAGTTGAGACCGGCTTCCTTGAGGATCTGTGGAACCCGCCGACAAAGGACCTCTACGCCTACACCGAGGACCCGGCGCTCGGCAATGCTCCCGACGAGGTCATCATCTCCTTCGAGTCCGGCAAGCCGGTGGCCATCGACGGCCGTAAGGTCACGGTCCTCGAAGCAATCGAAGAGATGAACCGTCGCGCAGGTGCCCAGGGTGTTGGCCGTCTCGACATGGTTGAGGATCGTCTGGTTGGCATCAAGTCCCGCGAGGTCTACGAAGCGCCGGGCGCCGTCGCGCTGATCACCGCTCACAAGGCTCTTGAGGACGTCACCGTTGAGCGCGAGCTGGCTCGCTACAAGCGTCTTATCGATGCACGCTGGTCCGAGGAGGTGTACGACGGCCTCTGGTTCGGCCCGCTGAAGCGCTCCCTGGATGCGTTCATCGAGTCCACCCAGGAGCACGTCACCGGCGATATCCGCATGGTCCTGCACGCTGGCCAGATCACGGTCAACGGCCGTCGTTCCAACCACTCGCTGTACGACTTCAACCTGGCTACCTACGACACCGGCGATACCTTCGACCAGACCCTGGCCAAGGGCTTCGTGCGTTTGCACGGTCTGTCCTCCCAGATCGCGAACAAGCGCGACCGCGAGGCCGGCAAGTAAATGGAGCAGCACAAGACAAACGAAGGTGCGCTCTGGGGCGGTCGTTTTTCCGGCGGCCCGTCGGAAGCCATGTTCGCCCTGTCCGTGTCTACCCATATTGACTGGGTGCTTGCGCCATACGATGTGCTCGCATCCAAGGCACACGCGAAGGTGCTGAACAAGGCAGGTTTGCTTAGCGACGACGACCTCGCCGTCATGCTCGACGGCCTAGACCAACTTGGCCGCGACGTAGCCGACGGCTCGTTCGGTCCGCTGCCGACCGATGAGGATGTCCATGGTGCGATGGAGCGTGGACTCATCGACCGTGTCGGGCCCGAGATCGGTGGTCGCCTGCGTGCTGGACGTTCCCGCAACGACCAGGTTGCGGCCATGTTCCGGATGTGGCTGCGCGATGCCCTGCGGGGTGTCGCACTCGATGTCAGCGATCTGATCGACGCGATCGTCGCACAGGCGGAAGCCCACCCAGACGCGATCATGCCTGGCAAGACCCACTTCCAGGCAGCACAGCCGATCCTGCTTGCGCACTCGCTGTTGGCGCATGCCCAGCCGCTGCTGCGTGACCTGGACCGGATCAAGGATGCCGACAAGCGACTGGCAGTCTCGCCGTACGGTTCCGGAGCGCTGGCTGGTTCGTCGCTGCACCTCGACCCAGAGGCGATCGCAGAGGAGCTTGGTTTCGATTCGGCAACCGACAACTCGCTCGACGGCACCTCCTCGCGCGACTTTGCTGCAGAATCCGCGTACGTCCTGGCACAGATTGCGATTGATATCTCTCGTTTCGCCGAAGAGATCATCGCGTGGTCCACGCCAGAGTTCGGCTACGTCACGCTGCATGACGCGTGGTCGACCGGCTCGTCGATCATGCCGCAGAAGAAGAACCCGGACGTTCCGGAACTTGCCCGTGGCAAGGCTGGTCGCTTGATCGGTAACCTTTCCGGTTTGCTCGCCACGCTGAAGGCCATGCCGCTGGCGTACAACCGTGACCTTCAGGAAGACAAGGAGCCGTTGGTCGACTCGGTCACGCAGCTCTCCATCCTCCTGCCGGCGTTCACTGGACTGGTTTCCACGTTGACGTTCCACGAAGACCGCATGCGCGAACTGGCTCCAGCAGGGTTCACATTGGCCACCGACCTTGCCGAATGGATGGTGCGCCAGGGCGTTCCATTCCGCGAAGCACACGAGGCTTCGGGAGCCTGCGTTCGCATCGCAGAATCCCGTGGTGTCGATCTCGTGGATCTGACGGATGAGGAGCTAGCGGGCGTCGATAAGCGTCTGCTCCCCGAAGTGCGCGAGGTACTTACTGTCGATGGGGCGGTCGCATCCCGCGATACCCGCGGCGGTACTGCGAAACCGCGTGTGGTGGAGCAGCGGGGGCGTGTCCGCGAAGCGAACAAGGCTGCGCGTCAGTGGGCAGAGCAGCCAGTTCGGAAGAAGTAAATACACGTTCGCAGAGCGCAGTTCAGAGTTTCCCTTTAGCATTGGGATATGGATGCGCCAAATACCTATGAAGCCAAGCCCCGGGGACGGTCAGTCTCCGTGGTGCTTGGCCTCATTTTTATTGCAGTGGTCATCGCCGCAGTTGCGTTAGGCCGGGGGCTTCTTCCCTTTGGCAGTGATGGCGACGAAAAAGACAGTGGCGCTGAATCAAATCGCCAGTCTCATGGAGACGTGCAGCAACTCCACGGAGTGATCGGCTCTGAAAAGCGGGCTTTCTTTGAAGATCCCCAGGTCAAGGACAGACTTGCAGCGTTGGGCTACAGCGTCAGCGTGACAACAGCGGGGTCCCGCCAGATAGCTACCACCACGGATATTGCCGCACAAGATTTCGTTTTCCCGTCTTCCGGGCCTGCCACGCAAAAGGTGCGCGAACAGGGCAGTGGCTACTCGGTGGATTTCCCGTTTTTCTCCCCGATGGCGGTAGCGAGCTGGAAGCCGATTGCGGATCTACTGGTAGCTGAGGGAGTCGTGGCTGAGCAGAACGGCGCTTACACACTGGACGTGAACAAGTACATGGACTTGGCCCGCTCCGGAAAACGATGGCGCGACCTCGGGGACGCGTTTCCGTCGCCACGCAATGTACAGGTCCGCTCGACAGATATCCGCACCTCAAACTCCGCCGCGATGTATCTGTCGCTGTTGGCGTGGGAGGTAGCACAGCGAGAACCCGATCGCGCCAATGACGTTGGTTTTCTTGTCGACGAGATCGCGCCCTTCTTCACCGCTCAGGGATACAGCGAAGCCTCATCCTCTGGCCCTTTTGCGGACTACCTCAGCCAAGGCATGGGAGCGGTACCGATGGTGATGGTGTACGAAGCACAGTTCATTGGTGAGCAGATGCGAGATAATTCCCGAATCCGCGACGATATGGTGCTGCTGCAACTCAGTCCGACAGTGCTGGCTAACCACGGCATCGTCGGGGTGAGCGAGGGCGGTAGAGAACTCGGTCGTCTGCTCACCAACGACCCCGAGCTACAAAGGCTGGCCGCGTACCACGGATTCCGGCCCGCGACCTCAGGCAACCTGGCCCAAGAGATGGAGGATCGAGGGCTCGATGCGCCTGCGGATTACGTCAATTCCATCGACCCACCCTCCTACGACAGGCTTGAACAACTCATCGACGGTGTCGGTCAACGCTATGGCGGAGCACCCGCACCGGTGAAGGAGGAGGAATAATGAATCGCCTCGTCGCGGCGCTTGCTGCGTTCATGTCTCTGGTGCTCGTCGCGTGTAGCACTTTCGAAGAAGGCACTTCCAATACTCCTGATACATCCGGCGCAGGGCCCAGCGGTAATGCCGATCTGACCATTGTCGCTGCAACCGAGCTCAAAGACCTCGAAGAATTGGTTGATCGTGCAGCAGAGGAGCTCGGCTTCACTATCGACATGCAGTTCCCCGGCGGAACTTTAGAAAACTCCCAAACGCTCAAACAGGGAGGTTTCGATGGGGAAGTGGATGCCACATGGTTTGCTACGAACCGCTACGTCAACCTGATCGGCGCCTCCGACAAGTTGGACGGTGAGACAAAGATTGCCACAAGCCCCGTCGCGTTCGGTGTATGGGAGGACAGCGCAAAGCGTCTCGGCTGGGACACCAAGCAGCCCACCTGGGCCGAGTTTGCCGACGCTGCCGCAAGCGGCAAGTTCACGTTCGGGATGACCAACCCGCAAGCCTCGAACTCGGGATTCTCCGCACTCGTCTCGGTGGCGACTGCGCTCGCAGACACCGGCGATGCGATTTCCCCTACTGACTTGGAGCGCGTTGGGCCACAGCTCAAGGAAATGTTCGAAGCGCAATCTATGGTTTCCGGTTCTTCCGGGTGGCTGGCTGAGACGTTTGTCAATGATTCGTCCCGAGGCGATGGCATCATCAACTACGAAGCAACACTTCACCAGCTAAAGGCCCAAGGTGTGCCTATTGAGGTTGTTGTCCCCGCCGATGGCGTGATTTCCGCAGATTACCCGTTATCGGCACTGGCTAACCCTGCGCATGCAGACGCGCGGGGTCGGGTAGAAGAGCTGTCGCGCTGGCTCCTGGAACACCAAGAGGACATCGCTCAGACCTATCGCAGGCCTGTGACCGGCGTGGATAACGTGCCGGTGGAGATAGCCAACCAACACGTCATCGAGCTGCCGTTCCCAGCCAACGAGGGAGTCGTCGATGAGCTGCTTTATGCGTACGACAACTCCTACCGCAAACCAGGACGAACAACGTTTGTGCTAGATACTTCCGGGTCGATGGAAGGGCAGCGGTTGGCGTCGCTGAAAAGCATCATGCACTCGCTTATCGACGGCTCCGCTTCAACACTCACCGGTGACGTCTCCCTACGCGACCGGGAAACCGTCACGTTGCAAGCCTTTGATTTCGCACCACACGAACCGTTGACAGTTCGCTTCTCCCGGGAAGATCCGAAGTCTGCTGAAAAACTATCTGACTTCGTCGATGGTCTCCAGGCTGAGGGCGGAACCGCGGTGTATGAAACCTTGCTGAAGGCATTGAGGAATACGGACCCGAACGGAGGTATTCCGTCGATAGTTTTGCTGAGTGATGGTGAAAGCACCGTTGCCCCAGACTATGTCGAATTCAAGAGGCAGTATGAAGCATTGCCAGAACAGCTGCGTAACGTGCCTGTGTTCGTTATCTTGTACGGCGATGCTAATGCGATAGAGATGCAAGCACTTGCAGATCTCACCGGTGGTGAGGTGTTTGACGCGCTTGGTGGCGACCTGGCTGCTGCCTTTAAGGAGATTCGTGGATTCCAATAATTCGTCTGCGGGAAAAGCAGCCCGGTATTTCGCCTCACCCAAGAACCAGCTTGGGTTGGTGCTGGCTACCCTCGTGGTTGTGGTTCATATTGCGGTAGGTATCGGACTGTTCTGGCCGGTCGCCGCGGCGGCCGCGTATGGCGCCGGCGCGGCTCTTGCGCCGTCCCGGAAAACCAAGGAACTTCCAGCAGCACCAACCCTGCCCACGTCGCAAGTTCTCGAGAATGCGCTGCGGCAAACGACTGATCGGTTGGAATCGGCGAAGCCACCACGTCAGGTGATGATGCAGGCGCGAGCGTTTGAAAAAGCCTCCAAGTTCGTATTGTCCGAGTGGGAACACCTCGAGCCGACGCCTAAGCACCGGCAGACGATGTGGAATGTAGTCAATGTGTACTACCCGGAGGTCGTCGATACGTACCTTGATGCCCCTCAGTACCGAGACAAGTCTGCGGTGAGCGTGGTTGTGGACTCTTTAACCACGCTCACTCGCGCTGCTGAGCGGGTGCAGCAGGGGATTTTGGACGACAATCTGCGCGCCATGGATTCACAAGCGCAGTTCCTGCGTCAAGAGCTCGGTGAGTTGCCCGGACTCGACGACAGCTACCACGGAGGCAGCGGGTACGATCCGAAAGCATGAGTCTGGATCCGAAGCTTCTTAACGTCCTCGCGTGTCCCAAAGACAAGGGAACGCTGGAGTATGACCAAGAGCGGGAGCTGCTGGTCAACGAACGCCTCGGCATTGCCTATCGCATTGACGACGGCATCCCAGTTCTGCTCATCGACGAAGCAGAGCCATACATCTCGGCAAAGTAGAAGACGGAGAAAAACCCAATGAGCAAAAACATCATTGATGAGCTTGAGTGGCGCGGGCTGATCAACCAGTCCACGGACCTCGACGCACTGCGGAAGGAAACCGAGCAGCCGATCGTGCTGTACTGCGGCTTCGACCCGACTGGTCCCTCGCTGCACGCCGGCCACCTCGTTCCGCTGCTCATGCTGCGCCGCTTCCAAGAAGCAGGCCACACACCGATCGTGCTTGCTGGTGGCGCTACCGGCATGATCGGTGACCCCCGCGATGTGGGGGAGCGTTCTATGAACTCCGCGGACACCGTCCGTGATTGGGCGGACCGGATCAGCGGCCAGCTCAAGCGCTTCGTGCACTTTGATGGCGACAATGCAGCACGCCTGGTCAACAACAACGACTGGATTAAAGACCTTGGCGTTATCGAGTTCCTGCGTGATGTGGGCAAGCACTTCTCGCTGTCCACGATGCTCGGCCGCGACACGGTGAAGCGTCGTCTGGAGAACGACGGCATTTCTTACACCGAGTTTTCCTACATGCTGCTGCAGGCGAATGACTACGTGCAGCTGCGCCGCAACCACAATTGCGTGCTGCAGGTTGGCGGCGGCGATCAGTGGGGCAACCTCGTTGCGGGCGTTGACCTGAATCGTCGTATGGACGGCGAGCAGGTTCACGCGTTGACTGTTCCGCTGGTGACGGATTCCGAAGGTAAGAAGTTCGGCAAGTCCACTGGTGGCGGCTCGCTGTGGCTGGATCCCGAGATGACCAGTCCGTACACCTGGTACCAGTACTTCGTAAACACTGCGGACGCCGATGTCATCCGTTACCTGCGTTGGTTCACCTTCCTTGACCAGGAAGAGCTCAACCGCCTGGAGACCGAAGTGGCGGAGCGCCCATTCAAGCGTGAAGCCCAGCGTCGCTTGGCGCAGGAGATGACCGATCTGGTCCACGGCAAGGAAGCCCGTGAGGCTGTCGAACTCGCATCGCAAGCTCTGTTCGGTCGCGCAGAACTTACTGACCTCGACGAGAAGACCCTCGCATCGGCAGTCTCTGAAACCTCTGTCTTTGAGATCCCAGCCGGCGAAACCACGGATATCGTGGAGCTTCTCGTCGGTGCTGGTCTTGCAGAGTCGAAGGGTGCAGCGCGCCGCTCCATCAAGGAAGGTGGCGTGTACGTGAACAACGAGCGCGTCGAAGACGAGGCGTGGGCGCCGTCTGACCAGGATTTCCTCCACGGCACATGGCTGGTCCTGCGCCGAGGCAAGAAGAACTTCGCAGGCGCTAAGCGCGCATAAGCAACTGCTTATCGACGACACCACCCAGGCAGAAACCGCCATCTGCCTGGGTGTTTGTGTTGTTTGTGAGTTCGTGGTTATATCTTCATCCGTTGCTTCGAGCGGCCTTGAGGGGCTGGCGAGAGGGAACGAGTTAATTTCATGAGGTTACGTGTTCAAGGTAAACGCTGGTTGAACTTGGGTTTGACTTTGGTTTACGTTGTGTTGTAGTCTCTGGTTCCGCCGCTTAGACGGCCGTGACTTTGAAAGTTGTGGTTGTTGGGTGTGCTGGTGTTGTTTGAG
>NZ_KV801050.1:0-895 GCF_001810365.1 Corynebacterium sp. HMSC055D05 | reverse complement strand
TCTGGTGTATGTCAAGCCCAGGTAAGGTTCTTCGCGTTGCATCGAATTAATCCACATGCTCCGCCGCTTGTGCGGGCCCCCGTCAATTCCTTTGAGTTTTAGCCTTGCGGCCGTACTCCCCAGGCGGGGCGCTTAATGCGTTAGCTACGGCACGAACCCCGTGGAAGGGACTCACACCTAGCGCCCACCGTTTACGGCATGGACTACCAGGGTATCTAATCCTGTTCGCTCCCCATGCTTTCGCTCCTCAGCGTCAGTTACTGCCCAGAGACCTGCCTTCGCCATCGGTGTTCCTCCTGATATCTGCGCATTCCACCGCTACACCAGGAATTCCAGTCTCCCCTACAGCACTCAAGTTATGCCCGTATCGCCTGCAGTCCCGCAGTTAAGCTGCGGGCTTACACAAACGACGCGACAAACCACCTACGAGCTCTTTACGCCCAGTAATTCCGGACAACGCTCGCACCCTACGTATTACCGCGGCTGCTGGCACGTAGTTAGCCGGTGCTTCTTCTCTAGGTACCGTCACTTGCGCTTCGTCCCTAGCGAAAGGAGTTTACAACCCGAAGGCCGTCATCCCCCACGCGGCGTCGCTGCATCAGGCTTGCGCCCATTGTGCAATATTCCCCACTGCTGCCTCCCGTAGGAGTCTGGGCCGTATCTCAGTCCCAATGTGGCCGTACACCCTCTCAGGCCGGCTACCCGTCGACGCCTTGGTAGGCCATTACCCCACCAACAAGCTGATAGGCCGCGAGCTCATCCCACACCGAAAAAACTTTCCACCACAACCTCCAAGAAGTGGTCCTATCCGGTATTAGACCCAGTTTCCCAGGCTTATCCCGAAGTGCGGGGCAGATCACCCACGTGTTACTCACCCGTTCGCCACTCGAGTACC
>NZ_KV801049.1:0-232 GCF_001810365.1 Corynebacterium sp. HMSC055D05 | reverse complement strand
TCGGCTTCGCCAACATGATGCTCTAACCAAACACCCAAACTACAAAGAGTGTGCCCCAATGAGGGCACACTCTCTTTTCGTTGCTACACCTGATCGTCTAGCACCCCCGCACATACAGCTAGACGGTCTCGAAACCGCCTTCACAAACCCCCAGGTGATAACGAACACCATGGTCAACACGGAGCTCATCGTCTGGTTCCACAAACACAGAGCTAGACGACCAGCGGAAAAC
>NZ_KV801048.1:0-230 GCF_001810365.1 Corynebacterium sp. HMSC055D05 | reverse complement strand
GTGTGTCCGGTCGGCGTGTCGTCGGTCGGACACTTTTTGTGCTATTCCATGGGGCCTTTTCTGATTCGTATCGAGTGGTTGTATTCGGTTGGGATAGCGTTGTCGTAGAAGGCTGGTCGTCCTGTTTCTTGGTCGGCTTTGTTGTGGTCTTCTTCGGCAAGATCGTTGACTTTGGCGAGTTGGTCTTGTCCGAAATTGCACCGCCTGGCGATCGTGAGTGGATCGTCAGG
>NZ_KV801047.1:0-15454 GCF_001810365.1 Corynebacterium sp. HMSC055D05 | reverse complement strand
GCCTTCTTAGTCGAGGTCGCCTTCGTGGTCGTCGTGGACGGCGCGGTCACCGAAGCCTTCGTAGTCGGGGTTGGCTTCGTGGTCGGGGTGGGACGCTGCGTCGTCACCTCAGCCTTGGTTGTTGGCTTCGGCTCGAGTTCGGGTTTGGTCGTAGGCGTTGCCGGAGGTGTTACTGGCTCCTCCGGCTCGAGCGTGGCATCCGGGTGCTGCGCCTTGAACTCCTCAAGATTGTTCTGGGCAGCCCGCAAGACGTGCCAGGCGGCCTCCGCAGCTGCCTCGGCTTCGTCGACACCTTCACCCTTTTCCTTCGCTGCGGTAGCAGCAGCATCCGCGGCAATGTAGTTACGCTCCGCTTCCTTCACCGCATCCAACGCTTCCTTCAGGGTGGTCGGCTTCGGGAGTTCCTCGACGGGAGCGACCTGGGTGGTCTCCTCGGGGGTCGGCTCCGCAGAGGTGGGCTCCTCAACCACGACAGTTTCGATCACCGTCGTCTCGGTGGTTGGCTCTTCGCTGGTCGTTGTGGCCGGGACCGTCGTAACGACGGTGCTGACCTCAGGCGTGGACGGCTCAGGCGTGGACGGCTCAGGAACCACAGGTGCGGGCTCAGACGTCGTTGGCTCAACCGGCGCAGGTGCAGGCGCAGCAGTCGTGCTCGGCTTCGGCGGGCGGCCGCCGTACTGCTTAAGGTTGTTGTGCTGGATGAGCACCTGTGCGTCCAGGGCCTGCGGGGTAGTCGCGGACTTGCCGCGGTTGTTGCCCACCTTCATCAGCGCACCGTCGCACGAGTGGGCAAGGCCCATGGCGTGGCCGATCTCGTGGGCGAGGGTCATGGTGATGCTCGGTTCGTGTCCTCCACGGATCGTCGCCGGATTGATGAGCACCTTCATGTCGTGCACGTTGCCGGTGACGCGACCTACGGAGCCGCCGAGGTTAGCCTCCTGGACGGTGACGACTTTGTAGCCGGGTTTGTCCACGTACTCGAAACGCACGAGTTCATTGGTGGCCTTGCGCCATTCGGCGGTGGCGCGGTTGATGTGCGGCTTCAGGTGATCCGGCGCGTAAAGGTACAGGGTATTTTCGACGAGGGCGTTTTCGTTGTCGCTAAACACGAAGCGGTCCATGTGCGGGATCGGCGCGCCCCTCTTCGCAGCAGCAGTGGCTTCCTTGCATTCACGGCTCAGTGGGTCGATATCGACGTGAGCGTGGGCGGTTGCAGGAGCTACGACACCGCCTGCGATCACAGCGGATGCACAGGCGGTGGCGATCAGATGTCTATAATTCACGAACTAAGGGAACATCATTCTCAGCCGTAAATCAAGTCGGGTGTCCTAGATAAGACGACGGCGCGCGAAGGCGTATACGCCGGTACCCAGCACAGATGCGAGCAGCAGCGCGAACAGTGCGCGCACGAGGGTGTTGGAGCCGGTCTCGGCGGCGAGGCCGCGCTGGGCGGTCGCGGCAGTGTCAGCGGCGGCCGCGTCAACGGTTTCAGCGCCGCCACGCTCGGCGGCGTACGGGGCAGCCGGGGCGACGTCGACGTTCAGGTCGCCGGCAGCGCGAGCGGCCTCGATACCCTGGCGCGCGATTTCGCCAGCAAACTTTGCGACGAGCCCATCACTCAACGCAATCTCCTCCGGCGTGACATCCGAGTTCACGCGCAGGACATCGGCGACGAAGGTGTGGCCGTTTTTGTTCAGGAAGTAGGTCACGCCGTCCAGGGTGGCCACTGGCGGGAACTTGACCAAGCCGTTGGCAACCGGGTCCGGGTTGGCCGGGTCGACGTTGTCGGCGCCAAGCGGCTTCTCAGCCGGGGCCTGGGTGGCCTCGCCGCCAGACTGCGCCTCAGCCTTCTCCTCTTCAGAGAGCTCCGGAGCGGGAGCGGGTGCCGGTGCCTGCACAGAAGTCTGGGCGTCGCGGATGACGCCGGTGTCGATAAGGCCGGCCACGGCGGCGTCGACAATTGCAACTGCCTTCTCCTGCTGTGCAGAGTCGAGCTGCGCGAACGGCTTGAGCGCCTCCTGCGCGTCAGGCACGTAGTGGGTGCCTTCCTCGTTGAGGAAGTAGGTTTCGCCGCGCGCGTCCTTGGTTTCCTTGGGCAGGTCCTGCGCGTTGGCGTTTGTCATCGGCAGGGCGGCCAGGGCGAGAGCGCCAGCGGCGGCTGCGGCGAGAAGGCGGTTCATTGTGGTCTCCTGAAGTTGAGAAAGTCTAAAGTTCAACTTGAAGTCTACAGTGTCTTGACAGTTTTTACACCAGTCACACGAGAAACTTTTGTCACAATTTGACAAACGGGCGCGACAACGCACCAGAAATCAACGTGGCTGGAAGACGGTTTCCACCTCGTCGTCAGTGGCGGTGCCCTCGAGCTGCCACCCCACCACCGCATTGCGCACCGAGTTGGCCAGCAGGTTCGACGGCTGCACACAACTGATGGTCAGCAGCCGGCCAGGCATCGGCCCGTCACCCCAGATCTCCGGGTTGGAGGCAAGCGACTTCTTGTCAGGATCGTGCAGATCGGTCGCGCGGTAGACCAGCCAGTCCTGCCCGGAGGTTTCGGTGCGCACGTAGAGGTAGTCGCCGACGGCAACGTTGTGGTGCTCGGTGGTGCCGTCGTAAAGCTTGTTAAACACCGCGCTCACCCCCGCACCCGTGTGACCCGCGATGACCACAAGATCCTTCGCATCCGTGCCAGGCAGCGCGTACGGGTACCCCTCCCCCGTCAGCGCACACGCCTTATCCAGGCTCTTCGGATCGATCGCGCCATCGACCACCCGGCAATCCTCGGCCTCAAACCCGGCGCGCATCCCCAACACCGGCACAACCATCTCCACCGGCCGTCCCGCTGGAATCTGCGCAGCTGCTTCTCGACGAACCGACGCCTCCGACGACGTCTCTTCCGTGGTGGGGGTTTCGGGGGAAGGCGTGGTGTCGTCGAAAAGCAATATGCGCACGACGAACACAACGATGAGCAGCGCGACAATGCGGCGCACATGATAAACCCAGCGAGGAGTGGACGTCACGGCCGCTATCATACGAGCCATGGAAAACGTCCAAGTTACTGAAGTCCCCGCAGACGCACAGCTTATCGACGTGCGTGAGGCCGACGAATACGCCGCCGTCCGCGCAACCGGCGCCAAGAACATTCCGCTGTCCGAGTTCGTGGCACGCTACAGCGAAATCGACCCGGATCAGGACATCTACCTGATCTGCAAGGGCGGCGGCCGCAGCGCACAGGCCGGCGAATACCTCGAGCAAGCCCTCGGCTGGGACGGCATTTACAACGTCGCGGGCGGCACCACCGCCTGGGTCGAACAAGGTTTGCCGCACGAAAATTAGGCCGTCCCAACCATTGGGACGCTGCAGGGAAGTATGGTGGGGGTATGTCGACGCTTCCTGAACTGCCCTCCGCTCTGCTGAAGTCTCCCCACTTCCAGATCGAACGCGTGCGCAGGCACACCAAGGACGAAGTCGAACGCACCCTGGCCAAGCACGACACCACCATGCGCGAGTACTGGGTGCTGTCCTGTGTGGACGTCGCTCCAATGTCGCAGCGCCAACTGTCCGAGCTGCTGATCATCGACGCCTCCGACATGGTGCGGCTCATCGACTCGCTGGAGAAACTCGGCTGGGTCACCCGCGACCGCGACCCGAAAGACCGTCGCCGCCAGATCGTCGCCGCGACAAAGAAGGGCACGAAGGCGCTGGCCAAACTTGGCGACGACGTGGTTGCAGCCGAGGAGCGCGCACTCGAAGCGTCGTCCCAGAAGCAGCTGAAGAACCTGAAGAAGCTGTCGCAAGCGCTCGAGACGGAATAGCCGTGTAGTCGCCGTGTAGTCGAGCGATGCGCCCCGGATAGGTCTAACCTAATCCGCATGGTTCAAGCCGAGCCCCTTCCCAATCCGCTCCTGCACAGCCACCTCGCCCCGCCGGAGCGGACACTTATTGATGTCCTTTTCGCCTCCGCCGAAGCCCACCCCGGCGCGGCGGCCATCGACGACGGCGAAGTAATCACGTACGCCGAACTCGTCGAAGAAATCGACCAACGCGCCACCGCCATGCGCACCCAGGGTGTGCCGTACCGGGGCCGCGTTGGCATCCGGATGACGTCCGGCACCCGCGAGTTATACCTCGCTATCTTGTCGACGATGCGCGCCGGCTGCGCCTACGTCCCCGTCGACGCGGACGACCCGGACGAGCGCGCCGAAACCGTGTTCACCGAAGCGGACGTGGACGCCATCTGGACCGACGAGGGCCTGCGGTTGGTGAAGGCGCCGGTTGGTGGTGGTGTGTTGGGCGGCGAGCTTGGCGCGCTTGCAACAGTCACCCCCGACGACGACTGCTGGATCATCTTCACCTCGGGCTCCACCGGCAAACCAAAGGGCGTAGCGGTGACCCACCGCTCGGCCGCCGCGTTCGTGGATGCGGAGGCGCGCCTGTTCTGCCAGGACGAACCGCTCGGGCCCGACGACCGCGTGCTTGCGGGCCTGTCGGTGGCGTTCGACGCGTCGTGCGAGGAGATGTGGCTGGCCTGGCGCCACGGGGCGTGTTTGGTGCCGGCCCCGCGCGCGCTGGTGCGCTCGGGTCAGGATTTGGGCCCGTGGCTGATCCGTCGCGACATCACGGTCGTCTCCACCGTGCCCACGCTCGCCGGACTGTGGCCGAAGGAGGCCCTGGACAACATTCGCCTGCTCATTGTGGGCGGCGAGGCCTGCTCCCAGGAACTGACTGACCGCCTTGCCGACGGCCGCGAGATGTGGAACACCTACGGCCCCACCGAGGCGACCGTGGTGGCCAGCGCAACCCGGCTCTTCCCCGGCAAGCCCGTGACTATCGGTTGGCCGCTGGACGGTTGGGACCTCGCCATCGCAAGCGACGGCGAGGGAGAAGCAGGTGAGTTGATCATCGGCGGCGTGGGCCTCGCGCGCTACCTCGACCCGGAGAAAGACGCGGAGAAGTACGCCCCCATGGGTGATTGGGAGCGCGCGTACCGCACCGGCGACCACGTGCGACTCACCGAGGATGGCCTGGCGTTTATCGGCCGCGCCGACGACCAGGTGAAAATCGGCGGGCGCCGCATCGAGCTCGGCGAAGTGGAGGCCAACGTGGCCGCGCTCGACGGCGTGTATAACTCCGCCGTCGCCGTACAAACGCTGCCCGCAGGCGACAAGGTGCTCGTCGGCTATGTCTCCCCCGACGACGGCGTTTCGTTGGACGTGCAGCAGATGCGCGAGCGCCTCGCCGAGGTCATGCCGGCCGCGCTCGTGCCGCGCATCCACGTGATGGACGAACTACCGATCCGCACCTCCGGCAAGGTGGACAAGAAAGCCCTGCCGTGGCCGCTGCCCGCCAGCGTGGATGCGGTCGGCATGACGCCGACCGAGCAGTGGGTCGCTGAAGCATGGGTGGCGGTGCTCGGCCTGGACGTGCCGGGCAAGGATGCGGATTTCTTTGAGTTAGGTGGGTCGTCGCTAGCTGCGGCCTCGCTCATCGCGCGTCTGCGCGAGCGCGTGCCCACCATCGCGGTGCGCGACCTCTACGACCACCCGAGGTTGGAAACGCTTGCATCGCTTATCGACGACCTCACCCACACCGCCAAAACCTCCACCCGCGAACGTTCTGTGGCTCCAGTCTCGGGCGCGACCCGGCTGGCGCAGACGCTGCTCATGGTGCCGGTGATGACGCTGAAGGCGTCGGCGGCGGTGACGTGGGTGGCGATCGTCGCAAATGTGCTGGGCCTGACCACGCTGTCGTGGACCTGGCTCGCGTTGGCGTTTGCGGTGCTGTGCACGCCGCTGGGGCGCATCCCGATCGGAGCGCTCGGGGCGCGGGCGATCCGGGGTCGGATCGAGCCTGGGGTGTACCCGCGCGGCGGCGCTGTGCATTTGCGGCTGTGGACCGCTGAGCGGTGGCTGGCGGCCTCCGGCGCGATGAACATCGCGAGCGCGAACGCCGCCAAGGTCACCGCCCGACTGCTTGGCAACACGGTGGGCAAGGACGTGGACATGCACGCGTTCGCGCCGGTGACCGGCCTGGCCACTATCGGCGAGGGCGCCGCCATTGAGCCTGGCGTGGACCTCGGCGGAACCTGGCTCGACGGCGACGAACTGCACGTCGGCACCGTGGTCATCGGCCCCGACGCCCGCGTGGGCGCGCGCTCCACACTGATGCCCGGCACCGAAATCCGCGAGGGCGCCCACGTGGAGGCGGGCTCCACCGTCACCGGCGACAAACCGGTGAAGAAGCACGCCCGCTGGGCCGGCTCGCCCGCCCGCAAGAAGGGGCGCTCCAAGCACCGCTTCCCCAACGAACGCCCGCCGCGCCGCCCCATGTGGGCGCTTGCGTACGGACTGACCTCCCTGGCGTTGTCGGTGCTGCCCGCGCTGGCGGTGCTCGGTGGTGCGGCGGCGACGCTCGGCCTTGCGCGATTGGTTGACACCCGCTCCGTGTGGGGCCTGCTGGTCTTCGCGCCCGTCGGTGGCGTGGTCTACATCGGCCTCGGACTCACCCTGACCTGGGCCGGCGTGCGCCTCGCGCAACTTGGTGTCCAACCCGGCGTGTTCCCCGTCCGGTCGCTTCGCGGCTGGAGCCTATGGACCGTCACCCGCCTCATGGACGACGCCCGTACCCGCTACTTCCCCATCTACGCCGGCGCCGCCACCCCCGTCTGGCTGCGCCTGCTCGGTGCCGACATCGGCGAGCACGCAGAAGTGTCCACCGCGGTCATGGTGCCGAAACTCACCGAAGTCCGCGAAGGCGCATTTCTTGCCGACGACACCCTCGCCGGCGGCTACGAAATCGGCGGAGGTTGGATCCGGACCGACCACGCCGTCGTGGGTAAGCGGTCGTTCGTGGGCAACTCCGGCATGGTCGCCCCGGGCCGCAAACTGGCCAAACACTCCCTGGTGGCCGTGCTGTCCGCAAGCCCGAAGAAGTCCAAGGCGCACTCGAACTGGTGGGGATCCCCGCCCGAGCGCATGCGCCGCGTGGAGGTCGAAGCCGCAGGTGAAGCGACGTACGAACCGACGAAGGGTTTGGTGCGCAGGCGTGGTGTCGTGGAGACGATGCGCCTTTTAGCCCCCATGACTCAGGCGGTGCTGGCAGCCCTCTTCGCGGCTTGCGTGGTGACGTTGCTTGAGCGCGTCGGCTGGTGGACGTACCTGCTCGGCGGGCTTACCTGGATGGGCGTCGGCGTGGTCGCGGTGGCCTCCGCCGTGGTGGCGAAGTGGGTCCTCGTGGGCAAACACCGCGCCGGCGAACACCCGCTGTACTCGTGGTTCGTGTGGTTTAACGAACTGCAAGACCAGTTCATCGAAGTCATCGCTGCGCCTTGGTTCTTCAACTGGGCCACCGGCTCCGGCGAAATGAATCTCGCGCTACGGGCCCTGGGCGTGAAAATTGGGCCCGGGGCGTGGGTCGAGTCCTACTGGTTCCCCGAAACCGACCTGTGCTCCGTCGGCGCCGGCGCCACCGTAGGCCCAGGCACCGTCGTGCAAACGCACCTGTTCCAGGACCGCGTGATGTCGTTGGACACCGTCACCATCGAGGCGTCGGCCACTCTCGGCGCCCACTCCGTCTCCCTGCCGGGCTCCGTCATCGGCGCCGGCGCCACCGTGGGCCCCGGCTCGCTGGTCATGCGTGGCGACGAGGTGCCCGCCAACACCGTCTGGCAAGGCAACCCCGTCGAGCCGCGGTAGGGGTGAGCTTCGCCCCTTCCGCGGAAGTCGGGGTCCGATCCCGACTCATCGCTTCTCGGGCGGTAAACGCGGCTGAATCAGCTCAGGTACTGATATAGGCCCCCGGGGACGCAACCGTCTGATCTCTTGAAGAGCCTCGCTCCAATGTTCCTGGTCCAAGGGCAGCCAATTCTCGACGTTGGACATGTAGGAACTCGAGAGAATGTTGTTTACCGCAAGTCGCTCAGATTTTGTCAGCTCTCGTTTTACTTCTGTCCTATTAGCGCACGCCAGTAGTGCGAGCGCATCTTGAACGTGACGTTCACGGTTTCCGTCGGCGAGCCGAAGGGCGTGGCCCTTTATTGAGATGGCAGACCAAACGTTTGGCAGGCGGACCGCCCGCTCGTCACTAACCGGTACCTCCAGAACATCCTTGAGCGTCCCATCTGAAAGGATGCCGAGTGCTGATTTGGACCCGGGGCACTTTACGACGTTGTACCCGCGCCATCGGTCGGGCGTATTTTCACTGTCCTTCCCCATCACATCAACACGAAATCCCTGGCCACCGAGAAACTGATGGAGGAACCCTTCTCTAGTTAGTGGCAAGACTGGCTCGTATCCGCTTTCCTCCAATTTTTGTGCCACACTGCCCAGAGTCGAATGGTTAACCGGATCCACGACTATGTCGACATCTTCTGTTGGCCTGGCGTAGCCAACCTCATTCAACGCGCAGTGCAGGTGGGTCATCGCCCCGCCAACGAGCAACCAGTCTTCCCCATCAAGCGCAGACGCAACCTTGAGGAGCAACAGACGAACGTGGTCCATAGTGGCTACGCTGCGAGTGTCGAGTGCTCTACCACATACGCTCGGACCGCCTGTTGCAGCCGAGCATCCCCAAGCATGTAAGCATCAGCGAGAGCTTGTTGCTCAGTGCAATCTGTTTCCCTGATGAGGACACCTACACGGGATGTTTGATTACACAGCCCATAGATCCCCGCATCGATCAGTTCGTCTCGCGAGGATGCTTGCACATACCGGCGTCCCCCTGGCGCAAGCCCCATTTCCCGGGTGTCCAGTAGTCCTGTCTCAGCCGGCCGGAATTGATCCACGAGGTTGAAATAGGTCGGCTCGACATAAACGAGATCCCAGGCAACAAACGATTGCTCAGCGCCGAAAAGCCTAGTGAACTCCTCGGAGACGAATCGCGACAACGCTTGCGCGAGCATGAGGTTAATGGTTCCGTGCTCATCCAACACTGCGCGTCCGCTCTTGACCACACGTCTCATGTCTTCTAAATCTGCGTGGAAGTTCTCGGCAGCTTGCTCCAACGTAACCCTCACCTCGCACCTCCTCACTTACGGACATAGGGGACGAACCACTTCTCAGGACTTTTACCTGAGCCTAGTGGTTCGATCTGCACCTTTCTAGTCCCCGTTCTACGAATTTCTCGGGGATCGCTGTCAATCGGGCTCGGTGTAGACCCGTCTCGTTGTTCTCGGCATCTAAGGCAATGCAATCCCGTCGAGCCGCGGTAGGGGGAGCGGGTCGGCGGTGCGGGCCGTGGTGCGGGCCGCGCGCTTTTCCGGCGGCCTTCCTCGCCCCTCCCCGCGTAAAGGTCGTTACCTGGAGCCCGTTAGTGCGACCCTAACCCCGTACTAACGGGTTCCAGGTAAAGACTTCTAGCAGCCGAAACGCGGCGTCAAATATCACCTATCTCGAGAAATATCCCCTTTTCTAGAGCTCCGCTGCAATGACTTCAACGAATAGTTCGACTGGCCCATCAACGCTGCCGAACTGTTTCACCGCTTGCTCAATGTCTTGAGCATTGCGTAACCCCAGGTGTTTCGCGAGAACAACCGCATCTGTTGCGACCGGCTATTTGGTAGCAGTGTCGTGACTATCCGGTAGCGCTTCAGTGAAGCATCCGGTAGCAGCTCAAATTGCATGGGGTGATGATGGTTCCTGTATCCGCTTCATTAGGGTGCGGGACGTTCCAGATGAAGTCCGCATTTGAAATTGGAGCTATGCTGCGGAAGCCTCCCCGACCGCCCCAACTCATCGGCACTAACGAAGCCGGGTTGCATTTCATCTCGCTTCAGGAGCGGCCCAAGTTCATCCTTGATACCTGTCGATTCGGAGTAGTTGGTACCACGATTCCGCGTAGTTGGTACCGGTGCTCCACGTACTCGGTACTGCAGATCTCTTTCACAGTTGATGCTGGAAGCACCCTGTTTCGGTGATGTTGTGTCAGCGTGACCTGTTATAAGAAGTAGACGTCTGGATCCTGCTCGCGGACTGCACCGCTGTCTCGACACCAGGCCGACAACAGTGGTGGGCATTCTGGGCAGCCCGGGGTCCGAGCGTTCTAAGCGCCGAAGACACATTGAACCGTTGCAGGCAGGCAGTTGCGAGTAACGCTGCCGGTGAGCCGTCTGCAGCATAATGGCCACCGAATCCGCATAGAAGTCATCACCATGCGCAACGGCGCCGCCTCAGTGGGCTGCTCGAACGACTAATGCCTAACAGCCGGGGCCGTGCAGTCGGCTCAGTTCGGCTGTCCACGTACCAACTAATTGGAACGCGGCAGTACCGAGCCTTCAGGACGCCGGTACCAAACCCGCCCCTGACAACGCGGCCATCCCTGAATTCTTCACCGGCTCGCCGACGGTGCCGAGCCCGGGTGAGCCTCCGCTACCGGATGCTCACTCAGCCGCTACCAAATACTCACCACACCGCTACCATTTCAGTCTTCTGAACAGCATCATCGAGGTCCTGCTCCGCCTGGCGAGTCGAAACCACCTTGGTAAACAACAGAAACTCTGCTGACGCAATCTCGACAGTGAGATTCGGACCAATAACTAGGAGATCCGGACTGTGATCGGCCGAAAAAGGTAACCCGAGATCGTGCACCTGTGAGTTCACCCAGTCTGTAGGTAACCCGAGTTTTACGGCTGTTTCTTCAACCGCATTTCGAACTTGCCGGTAGTTCCCAAAAACAGAATCGATATCTGCCGTTGCCCTAGTCGCGTCGTACCTCAGAGCAATTGCAGCGCCTCCGATAACGCGGAGCGTCGCCTTCGCTCCCTGATTTCCTAACTGTTTCTCGAGCTCTGCAAGCGCGTGCAAGAGCTAATCTCGCGTCAGATCCACGGGCGATCGTGGTCCTTCGCCGTTCGTAGATTTCCCTCACCCAAGCAGATACTTCTTTTACGGAAGGAGATCGGAGTCCGTTCAAGGTTGAAAACGAACCGAGAAGGACGACTCGTCGGGTAGAACCAGGCCTCAGGAGGTTCGGAAATCTCAGCAGACCATCCAGGGCTCTCCCCAGGGAAGCGTTCGGAGTACGTCATCTCAGCAGCAGCTCGAATGACACGATCCCAATCTGCATCTCCAGTCGTATCCGGTTCACGGTGCGCCGCTATGAACTCCTTGTGATCTTTAATATCCCGGATCTCTGACACAACACGCTTCAGCACACGCACCACAAAAGAGGAATCATTCTCGGCAGCAAGTTCACATTGCACCCATTGTGCAAAGCGTTCATAGGTATAAAACTGATCCATTTGCGCCTCCTTCCTCAATTCGAGCCTTCGGCTTCGATTATGACCCACTAGCGCCTCTGCGTACAGACCAAACTCGACTGCCATGCAGCGATGCCGACCAATCGGCTGCACCGTACCTCCCTCGCAAATGTCGTTACCGGGATGTCGTTCGTGCCACTTCAACCCCGCACCAACGAATTCCTGGTAACGACTTCTAGCAGCCGAAACGCGCCGCATGAATACAAAGCGAACACCCCAGTTCACAAAACTAGACAGACTGGTGTACTTTTACTGAACCAAGCGGTATCCGCCGCCGTAGTTTTACAAAAGAAAGTTCACTGTCATGTCACTCTTCCCGTCCCGCAACACCCGCAAGGGCCTCGCAGCCAGCGCCGCCGCTCTTCTCGCCGCCGTTACCCTGACCGCCTGCTCCGCGGAGTCCGGCGACACCGACGCAACGAACGGCGCGGAGCCGGCCGCGGGCTTCCGCGATGTGGCCACGATCCAAGAGGACGGCTCGGTAAAGATCGGCGTGTTCTCGGACAAGTCCCCGTTCGGCTACGTGGATTCGAACGGCGAGTTCGCCGGTTACGACATCGAGTACGGCAATCGTTTGGGCGAGGACCTGGGCGTAAACGTCGAGTATGTGCCGGTGGAGGCTGCCTCGCGTGTGGAGTTCCTGGACACGAACAAGGTCGACATCATCCTGGCTAACTTCACGGTGACCCCGGAGCGCCAGGAGAAGGTGGATTACGCCAACCCGTACATGAAGGTGTCGTTGGGTGCGGTTACCCCGGACAATGCGCCGATCGATAGCGTGGAGGGCCTTGAGGGCAAGAACGTGATCGTCGTTAAGGGTACGACCGCGGAGGCGTACCTGGAGAAGAACCACCCGGAGATCAACCTGACCAAGTTTGAGCAGTACACCGAGGCGACGAACGCGCTTCTCGACGGCCGCGGCGACGCCTGGGTCACCGACAACACGGAGGCTCTCGCATGGGCTGGTAAGACCGATGGTTTCTCCGCGACGATCCCGACGCTGGGTGAGACGGACACCATCGCGGGCGCGGTGGCGAAGGGTAACGACGACCTGCGCGAATGGATGAACAACGAACTCGTCGATCTCGGCAAGGAGAACTTCTTCCACAACGCATACGAGAAGACCCTGAAGCCGGTGTACGGCGACGCGGTTTCCGCGGACGACCTGGTCGTTGAGGGCGGCCAGCTCTAACTCATGGACGTTTCGGTCATTACCGAGAACATCCCGGTTTATGCTTCGGCGGCAGTCCTCACGGTGAGGGTTGCCGCCAAAGGCATTGTGCTCGCCTTTATCGTTGGCGCGCTGGTGGCCGGGGTGCGGTTTTTCAAGGTGCCCGTGCTGAGCCAGATCGCGCGGGTGTACATCGAGCTCTCGCGCAACACTCCCCTGCTGGTGCAATTGTTCTTCCTGTACTTCGGCCTGCCCAAGATGGGCGTCGTGCTGGAGAGCGAGACCTGCGCCGTGGTGGGCTTGGCCTTCCTGGGTGGCTCGTACATGGCGGAGGCGATCCGCGCTGGCCTGGAGGGGGTCGCCCCGATTCAGTTGCAGTCCAGTTTAAGCCTGGGTATGTCGCGGATGCAGGCGCTGCGTCACGTTGTCGCGCCGCAGGCCACGGCGCTTGCGCTGCCGGCGATTACGGCGAACATCATCTTCCTGATCAAGGAGACCTCGGTGGTCAGCATCGTGGCACTGCCGGATTTGGTCTACACCGCCAAGGAGCAGATCGGCCAGACCTACGAAACGCGCGAGGCGTTGCTGCTTTTGGTCACGTTCTACCTGATCATTTTGCTGCCGGTTTCGCTCATCGCGGGACAACTGGAGAAGAAGGTGCGTGCGAATGTTTTCTGATCTGCAAGTCCTCGCCGACGGCAACAACTTCCAACGCCTCCTGATGGGCCTTGGCGTGTCCATCCAGATCGCGCTTGCGTCGATGGGTTTGTCGATTGTGTTGGGGACGCTGTTGGGGGTGGTGATGTCGTCGCCAAGCAAAATTGTTCGCGTGATCACCCAGACCTACCTGCAGTTTGTGCGCATCATGCCACAGTTGGTGCTGCTGTTTCTGGTGTACTTCGACGCCACGCGCGCGTGGGGACTGAACCTGGATGCGCGGGTGGCGGCGGTGATCGTGTTCACGCTGTGGGGCACGGCTGAACTCGGCGATCTGGTGCGCGCCGCCATCGAGTCGGTGCCGCGCCACCAGTACCTCTCTGCGGCGGCGCTGGGCATTGAGGGGCGCGCGCTTTATCGTCACGTTGTGCTGCCGCAGGCGCTGCGCGGTCTAATTCCCGCGACGATCAACCTGACCAACCGCATGATCATGACCACCTCGCTCGTCGCGCTGATTGGCGTGGTGGAGGTGCTCAAGGTGGCGCAGCAAATCATCGATGCCAACCGTTTCGAATACCCGTCCGCCGCCCTGTGGATCTACGGCGTGGTGTTCCTGCTGTATTTTCTCGTCTGTTTTCCCATCTCGCTCGCCGCGCGCAAGCTGGAAGAAAGGTGGAGCTAGATGTCGCTTATCTCGCTCGAGCATGTCTCCAAGACGTACCCCAACGGGCACAAGGCGCTTAACGACGTCACCCTGTCCGTCAACCCCGGCGAAGTCCTCGCCATTATCGGCCCGTCCGGCTGCGGCAAGTCCACACTCCTGCGCACCGTCAACGGGTTGGAGTCGGTGGATTCCGGCCAGATTCTGGTCAACGGCCGAGACGTCACGTCGAGTGCCACCAAACTCAAGGACGTCCGCTCCGACGTTGGCATGGTGTTCCAGTCCTACGACCTGTTCCCGCACCTGACCGTGATGGAGAACCTGTTGCTCGCTCCGAAGGTGGTCAAGGGCGCGGACAAGGATGAGGCCCGCTCGCGGGCGGTGGCGCTGCTCGAACGCGTGGGGCTTGCCGCCAAGGCTGACGCTCGCCCGCGCGAACTTTCCGGTGGTCAGAAGCAGCGCGTGGCCATCGTGCGTGCGCTGATGATGCAGCCGAAGGCATTGCTTCTCGACGAAATCACCGCCTCCCTCGACCCCGAAATCGTCCGCGAAGTTCTCGACGTGGTGGTTGGCCTCGCCCGGGACGGCATGACCATGATCGTGGTCACCCACGAAATGGCGTTCGCCCGCGCCGTTGCCGACCACATCGCGTTTATGGACGCCGGCCGCATCGTCGAGATCGCCCCACCCGAGGAGTTCTTCGCCGCCCCGAAGTCCGAACGCGCGCAACGCTTCCTGGACCAGTTGGTGTTTTAGGCGGTTGCGGGCTGGGTCATAAACTGTTTGATGCCTCTAATCGGTAGCAAGAGATGTAACGGTTGCTCCGGCATCTCCTGAAATTCTGCGTACTGCATGTAGAACCGTTTCGCGTGTTCATCCAACGTGTGTACAACCACTGCCGCGGCTCCAATTTCTCCAGCCACAGTGAAGCACCGCGCTAGAGCGTCTCTCAGCAGCGCTTTCCCAACTCCTTTCCCCTGCGCATTCACATCTACCGCCAACCGCGCGAGAATTAACACTGGGATCGGATCGGGACGCCCCTTGGCAAACGCTTCTGGCGCGGCTCCAGCAACCATCCCACCCGTACAGACCGCATAGTACCCAGCGACGCGGTCATTCCACTTGGAAACGTAAACAACACAGTTGTGTGCCCGTTGATTCTGCATGGCGTAGCGGCGAAACCACACATCGAGCGAAACCTCACCACAATGAAAACTCGAACGATCATCCGCCTTAACAAGTTTCCGAGGCGGCTGAAGCACACCGTCAGTCGCCAAATTGAAACTCCTTGCCAAATGGAGTCTCCTCAGCGAAAAGTTTGCCAAGCTTAGAGAAGTCGGCCGGCTGGTCGAGAAGTTCCTCAACACGAGAGAAACCTTCTTCCCCCAACACAAAAAGTCGCTGATCAGCAAGTACCATCAATGCGCGCTCCACGGCACTGTCGAGCACAAACTGTGACACCGAAGTGTTTGTCACCTCAGCGGCCCTGCGGAAAAACTCCTCTTGGTGTGCGGATGTACGCAAGTTCAAGCGCCGGTCTTTAACTGCCATTTCAAACTCCTTAAAGCGATGTACTCACAATGTACTCACGATCGATGTCGATAGCAAGAGTGTTTAGAAAGGAGGAAATGGTAGCGGTGTGGTGAGTATCCGGTAGCGCTGTTTGCGACCGCGGTTTGCGCCGTTTCCGTGTAGTTGGTAGGGGCAATCCGCG
>NZ_KV801046.1:0-31239 GCF_001810365.1 Corynebacterium sp. HMSC055D05 | reverse complement strand
CCGATAGCAGACACACATTTTGTCGCTTAACCCACGATCCCCTACCCCCAAGATTTTGAAAACCGGCCCTGGACTGACTACTCAAGATGTAGCCTAGCGGAACCGGTCGTTGTGGTGGCCAATTTAGCGCACCCGACCCCCTAGGTCACCTTCCACCCCTTAAAAGGGGTAACGCAGTAAGGCCCGACCCTTACACCTCGTAGACGGCGCCGGCCTGCCCCAGCAGAATCTCGCCATCAAACTCAGTACGGGCTGCCTCAAGCACACTGTGCGGGTCAGTCCACGGTTGAATGTGCACCAGCACCAGCGTCTTCACCCCGGCTTCGCGGGCGAGGCGTCCCGCCTCCTTGCCAGACATGTGCATGCCTTCGGCTTTGCCTTCCGACGACGCACCCCAGGCTGCTTCGCAGAGGAACAGGTCGGCGCCACGGGCGGCGTCGATAAGCGACGGCGTGTAGCTCGAGTCTCCCGAGAACGTCAGCACCTTGCCGTCAGCGTCCTCCACGCGCAGCGCATGCGACTCCTGGGCCGGGTGGATCACTTCAAACGGCGTGACCGTCAGACCACTCAACGTCTCCGGCTCGCGGGTGCGCCAGGTGGTGAACTCGAACGTGTCGGTGCAATCGTCGACATCATCCGGACCATCGGCACTCATGCGGCCAAAGTGCTCAACCGCGTATGAAGGCCCGATAAGGCGGTGGCGCTGCTTCGCCGGTGCCTCCGGGTGGTATCGGCGCCACACCAACAGCGACGGGAAATCCGAGCAATGATCAGCGTGCAGGTGGCTGAAGATCACGTGGGCCGCAGCAGGATCGAACCGTTCCTGCATCGCGGCGAGCGCCCCCGGACCAAAGTCCATCACCACATCGGTTTCACCCGGCACCGAAATGACGTAGGAGGAGGCGGGGTTCCCCGGCGCGGCAAGGCTTCCGGAGCACCCAAGGATGGTCAACTTCATGGAAACACTGTGCCATGAATGCGCCCTAATTTCACACTGGATCGCCGAAGCGCACGGCGAGTTTTACAGTCTGTTGCCCACCGCATGCACCTGAGGGCCGAGGAATCGGCGGGCGAGCTCATCGAATGTGCCAGGATCTCCGGTGGATTCGAAGATGCGGATTGGGGCGGTGGTGTCGTCGCTAAGCAAATCGCTCTCCGTGAGCACGCGCAACACATCCTTCGAGGTTTCCTCCGCTGAGGACACGAGCGTGACATCATCGCCAACGGCAAGCTGGATCACGCCGGAAAGCAGCGGATAGTGCGTACAGCCGAGCACAAGCGTGTCCACGCCTGCTTCGCGCAGCGGCTCCACATAGCCGCGGGCGACCTCGAGCACATGCTTGCCGGAGGTCACGCCCTGCTCCACGAGGGGGACGAAATCAGGGCAGGCAACAGCGGTGACATCCACATTCGGGTTGACCGCGAAGAAGTCCTGGTACGCACCAGAGGTGACGGTGCCTTCGGTGCCAATGACGCCGATCTTGTTGTTTCGGGTGGTCGCCATCGCACGGCGTACTGCAGGCTGGATCACTTCGAGGACAGGGATGTTGTAGCGCTCGCGGGCATCATGGAGAAACGCGGCGGTGGCGGTGTTACACGCAATGACAAGCATCTTGCAGCCACGTTCCACCAGATCGTCAGCAATGCGCTGCGAATGAGCGCGCACATCCGCGATCGGCTGCGGACCGTACGGGCTATTGGCGGTATCGCCGATATAAATCAAGGATTCGCCCGGCAACTGATCCATCACCGCACGCGCCACGGTCAGCCCGCCGACACCGGAGTCGAACAACCCAATCGGCGCGTTGTTACTTACCTGGTTGCTTACCTGGTTACTCACCTGCGCGCCTGCTTTTCCGCAGCCTTCGCCTGCTTCTTCGCATGCTTTTTCGCGGCGAGCTCCGGCGGATCGTCAGACGTGATGATCATGCCGGCGACAATGCCACCGATCGCGCCGAAGAGGTGCGCCTGCCAACTGACACCCTCAGTGCCCGGCAGCACACCCCAAATCAAACCGGAGTAGAAGAAGCCGAGGATTAAGCCGGTAAGAATCTGACCAATCGAGCGGTTGAAAAAGCCACGCACCAACAGGTACGCCAACCAGCCATACACCAGGCCGGATGCACCAATGTGGTTCGTGCCAATACCGCCGAACACCCAGGTGCCGAGTCCGCCGATGAGCAGAACGAACGTTGTCACCTCCCAAAACACGCGCTTGCCGGAGTAACCGATGAGGTAGGCAAACAGCGCACCCGGCAGCGAGTTGGAAATGATGTGTTCCAGATTCGCGTGCAGCAGCGGCGAGGTGAAAATCATCGGCAGACCGTTGATGTCCAGCGGGTGTATGCCAAAGCCCTGCAGCCACGGGAAGAAGAGCTGGAGAATAAACACAGCCCAAATCAGGGCCAGGAAGCCACCTGCAAAGCGCAGCCCGGATTTGCGCTGCTGCCTGCGTTTGAGCGACCTGCTCGCCGGGTAACCCTGTCCCTGCAACCCCATGCCCGGCTGGCCGTACGGCTGACGCTGGTTGGCATAGGGGTTGTGTGGCACACCCGGCGCAGGCATGCCGCCGAACGCGGGCGGTTGGGTCTCTGGGTGGGAGAACGGACGCTGGAACGGCTTGCCGTAGCCGGGCTGTTCGGTGCGTCCGTAGCCCCAGCCTTCAGGGGTGTGGTGGTTGTTATTGTTCATCGTGGTGCAGCTTAGCTGCCTGCGCTAGGCGCGTGCGATGTCGCGCCAGGCGGTGATACCAAAGTCACCGGTTGCGTTTACTACAGCGTCCACGATTGCAGCCTGCACTGCTTGGGCGCCGGCTTCTCCGATGCGTCCGAAAGCTTCAACATCGCTGACCGGCTGCGCACCAGGTTGAGCGGTGGACACTGCGAACAACGTGTCGCCGTCGAGTGGCGAGTGCGCGGGGCGAATGGCTCGCGCGATGCCGTCGTGTCCGGTCATTGCCACGCGCTTGAGTTGTGGCTTTGTGAGCGGCGCATTCGTGGCAATCACACCGATCGTGGTGTTCAGTTTCGGTGTGGGGCGCTCAAGCGCGTTAAACCGCTCCAGGTCCACCGCGGGTTTCGCGCCATCGCCGTAGAGGAGCCCGGTGTGCTTATCGACGACCATCCCAACCGGATTGGCAACCACATACGCCTCAACCGTGTAGCCGTCCGTGCTCATCGTGCTCACCGTGGCCTGGCCAAACCCACCCCGCAGCACGCCAGCGGTTGCGCCACAGCCAGCACCGACACTGCCGGTCGCTCCTGCACCACCGTCGAAGGTGGCGGTGATCGCGGCTGCACCATCGGCCGCAGTGGGGCGGTGTGCCGGGTCGCCGACGACAAGGTCGAAGATCACCGCCGCAGGCACGATCGGCACCCGGGGGCCCGGCATGTCTTCGCCGAACACCGGAAAGCCCCAACCGCGGCGTTCCAGCTCGGCCATCGCTCCATCGGCGGCAGCAAGCCCAAACGCAGACCCACCGCACAGCATGATCGCGTGGACGCGCTCAACCGTATTGTGCGGCTCGAGCAAGTCAGTCTCACGAGTACCAGGGCCACCGCCGCGCACGTCGACGGCGGCAACCATGCCCGCCTCGTGCGGTGCGAGGATCGCGGTCACGCCAGTGTCCGCGAGTGAGATGTGGCCGATGCGGGCCAAGGGGTCGTCGATACGCATGCGCTCGAGCTAGCCCATCAATGCGTCGAGCAAAGAATCCTGACAGTACGCGAGCCACTCCACGAGCATCGCGCGCTCCTGCTGAGCGCCCTCGCCACCCGAAGTGTCAGCGGAAATGTAGAGGCGCATGTCGTTGACCGCAGCGATGAACTTGTGCGCGTCTTCTTCCTCGATGGTGACCTCAACGCCACCAGTGGGGCCGAGCGCCTCGTTGACCACCTGCAGATTGATCAACTTCGCACGAATGATGTCGTTTTCATGCAAGCTGCGCAACAAACCGTTGTCGCCCTCGAACTCCTCGTCGCCCTCACGCTCAAAGTCGGGCAACAAACGAGCCAACTTCGGATCCTGTGGCGCCTCCGTGTGCCCGGTGGAAACCCCCATCATCTCCGCGAACTCATCCTTCGGAGCCGACTGCGCACGTGCAATCAACGCCTCCGACACCGTCGCCGTGAGATCCCCAATGACCTCACGCTCCATCGGATCAAACGTGGTCGTGTACTTCGGGGTTGAACGCATCAACCCCTTCTTCTTACGCCAAGGCTGCATTCGTCTCCCCTACCCTGCCTGCTGCATCGTCGCCCACAGACCGGCGGTATGCAGTTTCTTCACGTCGGTTTCTACCTTGTCCTTCTCGCCAGAAGAGACCACAGCCTTGCCCTCAGTGTGGACCTGCATCATCAGCTCCTGGGCGCGCTTGCGGTCGTAGCCCAGCACCGTCTGGAACACATAGGTGACATAACTCATCAGGTTCACCGGGTCGTCCCACACAATGCACAACCATGGCAGGTTCTCGCTCGTGGCCACCTCGACATCGACGGCCTCGTCGAGCTCCGGGGTAGCCATCGGCGAACTCATATGCGCCGGTTCGGCAGCGTTGCGAGCTGAAGCAAACATGTGAACCACCTTACCCCGTCGGACGGGAGGGGACGGGAGGGTACGCTTGCACACCATGAACCAACCGCTGCCCTCTACCGCGTTTTTAACCGACATGTACGAGCTCACCATGCTCGACGCCGCCATCCAAGATGGCACAGCCGAACGCGAGTGTGTTTTCGAAGTCTTTGGCCGCCGCATGCCCAACGAGCGCCGCTACGGCGTCGTCGCAGGTACCGCGCGTGCCCTCGACGCAATTACCCGCTTCCGCTTCACCGAAGAGCAGATCGCAACCGCCGATTTCCTTTCCGATGCAGCACGCGAATATCTCCGCAACTTCCGCTTCTCCGGCCAGGTGGACGGCTACCGGGAGGGCGATCTGTACTTCCCGTACTCCCCAATCATGACGGTGCGCGGCACGTTCGCCGAGTGCGTCATCTTGGAAACTGTCATCCTGTCCATCCTGAATGCCGACTCCGCGATTGCCTCCGCC
Source organism: Corynebacterium sp. HMSC055D05 (assembly GCF_001810365.1). Lineage (NCBI taxonomy): Bacteria > Bacillati > Actinomycetota > Actinomycetes > Mycobacteriales > Corynebacteriaceae > Corynebacterium > Corynebacterium sp. HMSC055D05. Next base: position 26,195 of record NZ_KV801046.1, on the reverse strand, counting down.
GCGTCGCGTATGGTCTCCGCGGCAGACGGCCGGCCGATTATCGAGATGGGTTCGCGCCGTACCCACGAAGAGGCTGCCGTTTCGGCTGCACGTGCGACCTACATCGCGGGTTTTGACGCAACTTCCAACATGGAGGCGTCGCTACGCCACGGCATCCCGGCGTCCGGTACTGCCGCCCACTCGTGGACGCTGCTGCATGTCGACGAGAACGGCCAGCCCGATGAAAAGGCCGCCTTTGCCGGCCAGATTAAGTCCCTAGGTAAGGACACCACGCTGCTGGTGGATACCTTTGACATCACCAAGGGCGTGGACAACGCGCTCGAGGTTGCTGGCACCGAACTCGGCGCGGTGCGTATCGATTCTGGTGATCTCGGCATCGTCTCACGCCGCGTGCGCAAGCAACTCGACGAGGCAGGTGCGTTCAACACCAAGATCATCGTCTCCTCCGACTTGGATGAGTTCGCCATCGCAGGTCTGCGCGGCGACCCAGTCGATGGCTTCGGCGTCGGCACCTCTGTGGTGACAGGCTCCGGCGCGCCTACGGCTGGCCTGGTCTACAAGCTCGTCGAGGTCGAAGGCCACCCCGTGGCCAAGCGTTCTTCCGGCAAGGTCACCTACGGCGGCGGCAAGTCTGCGCTTCGCGCGTACCGCTCCTCCGGCGTTGCGGTGGGCGAGATTATCCACCCGATGGGCGCCGAAATCCCCCGCAAGCCGAACCTGGACTACCGCGAGCTGACCGTGCCGATGATCCGCGACGGTGAGGTCCTGGACAACCAGCCAAGCATCGAGGACAGCCGAAAGCTGCACGCCGAAGCACGCACCACCCTGCCCTGGGAGGGCCTCGCTCTGTCGCGCGGCGAGGTTGCCATCCCGACCCGTTTTATCGGGTTTCCGGAGCCCACCGAGTAGGCCGTGGCAGACGAACCGCTTTCGCACAGCACAGGTGAGTTGCTTTCGGCTGCCGTCGAGTCGCTCGGCGGCTCGCGCCGGCCTGGCCAGGTCAAGATGGCCGACGCGGTCACTCGTGCGTTGGATTCCGAACGTCACCTTGCCGTTCAGGCAGGCACTGGTACGGGTAAGTCCCTGGCGTACCTGGTTCCTGCGCTCCGTTATGCACAGATGCACGACACAACCGTTGTGGTCTCCACTGCGACGATCGCGCTGCAGCGCCAACTGGTCGACCGTGACCTGCCGCGCCTTGCCGACGCGCTTGAGCCTCTCCTGCCCCAGCGACCAACCTTTGCCATCCAAAAGGGCCGTAACAACTACGTCTGTTTGCACAAGGTGCTTGCGGAGGACCCCAGCGACACCCTCATCGAGGAAGAGGATCTGACCTGGCTGGGCAAACACGTCAAGCGCGTCGCCGAGTGGGCACAGGACACCCCGACCGGTGACCGCGACGATCTGGTTCCTGGTGTGCCAGATCAGGCGTGGCGCCAAGTTTCGGTGACCTCCCGTGAGTGCTTGGGGGCGACGCGTTGTCCGCACGGCCAGGACTGCTTCGCGGAGATCGCCCGGGAGCGCACCAAGGACGTGGACATCGTGGTCACCAACCACGCACTACTGGCTATCGATGCCCTCGCCGATGTGGACGTGCTCCCCCAGCACGATGCTGTGATTATCGACGAGGCCCACGAACTCGACGGACGCATCACCTCGGTCGCTACCGCGGAGATTTCCGCACGCGCACTCGCCATGGCAGCTCGGCGTGCCGACAAGCTTGGCGCGAAACGCGAAACACTCGAGGACGTTATCGACGACTTCACCGCCGCCATCGACCTCGAAGCCCCCGGCCGGTGGGAAACCATTTCCGACCCGGCACGTGGTGGTTTTGTCGCTCTGCGCGACGCGTTGTGGAAGACCCGCCAGGCCATCGGCGAACCGCCCGAGGGTGAGGCCCAGAACGATCCGGAGAAGTTTGCGGAGCGTGGCAACCTGACCAACCACTTGGAGGATCTCCACGACGCGATCGTGCGCATCCTCGGTGTGTTCGACGAGCCGGATCCGGCCAAGCACACCGACGTTGTGTGGCTCACCCGCTCCGACCGCCACGGCGATTCCGTCTCCGTCGCGCCCCTGTCGGTCGCGGGGCTGCTCCACGAACGGCTTTTCGGGGAGCGCACCGTGGTGCTTACCTCTGCCACGTTGACGGTCGGCGGCAACTTCAACGCCATGGCCAGCGCCTGGGGCTTGCCGAAGGGCACCTGGGACTCGCTCGACGCTGGCACCCCGTTCGACCCCGCCAAGTCGGGCATCCTCTACACCGCGAAGCACCTGCCCACCCCGGGCCGCGATGGGCTTGCGAAGGAAACGCTCGATGAGATCGCGGACCTTATCACCGCCGCCGGTGGCCGCACCCTGGCACTGTTTTCTTCTCGACGAGCCGCCGAACAGGCCGCCGAAGCCATGCGGGCCCGCCTCCCCTTCGACATCTTGTTGCAGGGCGAGGACTCCACCGGTGTACTGGTGGATAGTTTTGCCAAGTCAGAGAACTCATGTCTGTTCGGCACACTGACGTTGTGGCAGGGCGTCGACGTTCCAGGGAGCTCGTGCTCGCTGGTCATCATCGATCGCATCCCCTTCCCCCGCCCCGACGATCCCCTGTTGCAGGCCCGAGCGAACGCCGCCGATGCCGCCGGCCGGTCGGGCTTCATGGAGGTCTCCGCCACCCACGCGGCGCTGCTCATGGCGCAAGGTGCCGGCCGCTTGCTGCGCTCCGTCAATGACCGCGGGGTCGTGGCAGTGCTGGACAATCGCTTAGTGACGAAGCGCTACGGCTCGTTTATCCGCCGCAGCCTCCCCGCCTTCTGGGATACCACCGACCCCGAGGTCGTTCGCGGCGCGTTGAAGAGGTTGGTGGCTAAGGGATAGCCACCACGGTGGTGGAACCGGGCGCGACCTCCGTGTAGCCCGCGTCTCGCACCGCGACCGCACCTGGCCGATCGCAGTACTCACGGAACTGATCAGCAGACACTTCACGCACGTTTAGCGGGAACCCCTGCTCGGCCCAGTCCAGCACCCACTCGAGGTCCTGCGCCGCAGCAAGCAACATTGAGGCGTGTCCTACCTGTGCGGCCGCCTTGCCCGCGGACATCGCAAGCGAACTGTCCACTGCGATCAACGGAGCACCCTCGACGAGCGGCAGGTCTTCGCCCTCCTCGAGTTCTGTGCCCTTGATCTGCAACTTGGCTATCGCATGTGGCACATCCCCTACAGCAGACGGAACAAACGCGCGTACCGATCCCACTGTCACCCCAGGTAACGCCTGCACGTCATCCCAAGCCTTGTTCCGTGCCCTCCGGGCAACCTTACGGATGCGGTGTGAATACCACTGCTCTACCCCGTCGCGCCAGAAGCCATCGATGCCCGCACGAGAGTCGAGGCATACGGCGACGACGGCGCGGGCGGCGCAAACAAGCACCGCGTTGCGGCTGGGCGGATCCTGCTTGGGCAGATTGATGGCGAGTTGCATCGCCTGCACTGTCGATGGGTCGTTTGGATCCTCGCTGCGTTGGCGGTAGTCATCTGCGACGCGTTCCCGCAGCAGCTCGTATGCGCTTGTGATTTCGGTTGTGGCGGCGTTCATCGTGGTTCAGGGTAGTCGACACAACAAAGCCCCCGCCGAAGCGGGGGCTGAGTTCAGGAGGCCAGTAGTCCGTTGCTACTTGGCTGGGGTGTTATGCCTCGCGGTGGCCAGTGTGGGCCTCACGACGCAGGGTCTCCACCATGTGCGGGTAGTGCAGCTCGAACGCAGGACGCTCGGAGCGGATACGCGGCAGGGAGGTGAAGTTATGGCGCGGCGGCGGGCAGGACGTTGCCCACTCGAGGGAGTTGCCGTAGCCCCACGGATCGTCGACGGTGACGATCTCGCCGTAGCGCCAGGACTTGAACACGTTCCAGATGAACGGCAGGAAGCCGATACCCAGGATGAAGGAGCCAACAGTGGACACCTGGTTCAGGAGGGTGAAGCCATCGGTGTCGAGGTAGTCAGCGTAACGACGCGGCATACCCATGTTGCCCAGCCAGTGCTGAACCATGAAGGTCAGGTTGAAGCCGATAACAACGAGCCAGAAGTGAATCTTGCCCAGCTTCTCGTCCAGCATGCGGCCGGTCATCTTCGGGAACCAGAAGTACACGCCAGCGGTGGAAGCGAACACCACGGTACCAAACAGGGTGTAGTGGAAGTGCGCAACCACGAAGTAGGAGTCGTGCAGCTGGAAGTCCAACGGCGGAGCAGCCAGCATAATGCCGGTCAGACCACCGAAGAGGAAGGTGAACAGGAAGCCCGTTGCCCACAGCATCGGGGTCTCGAACGTCAGGTGACCGTTCCACATGGTGCCGAGCCAGTTGAAGAACTTCACACCGGTCGGAACCGAAATCAGGAAGGTCATGAACGAGAAGAACGGAAGCAGGACAGCGCCGGTGGCGAACATGTGGTGTGCCCACACAGCCATGGACAGACCTGCAATAGCCAGGGTTGCGAAGACCAGGCCGATGTAGCCGAAGATCGGCTTACGGGAGAACACCGGGACGATCTCGGACACCAGGCCGAAGAACGGCAGTGCGAGGACGTACACCTCAGGGTGGCCGAAGAACCAGAACAGGTGCTGCCACAGGATCGTGCCGCCGTTAGCGGTGTCGTAGATGTGGCCGCCGATGAGACGGTCGAAGAGCACACCCATTGCAGCTGCGGTCAGCAGCGGGAAGATCATCAGCGCGATGATCGAGGTAACAAACACCGTCCAGGTGAACACCGGCATACGGAACATGGTCATACCCGGCGCACGCATGGTCAGCACAGTGGTGAGCATGTTCACGGCGGAAGCAATGGTGCCCACACCGGTAGCGCCTACACCGACAATCCAGAGGTTGGCGGAAACGGACGGCGTGTGCGTTGCGTCAGCCAGCGGCATGTACATCGTCCAGCCGAAGTCAGCAGCGCCACCCGGGGTAACGAAGCCGGCCAGCATGGCGATAACACCAACGGTGGTGACCCAGAAGCCGAATGCGTTCAGACGCGGGAAGGCCACATCAGGGGCGCCGATCTGCAGCGGCAGAACGTAGTTAGCAAAACCCCAAACGATTGGGGTACCGAATGCCAGAAGCATCACGGTGCCGTGCATGGTGAACAGCTGGTTGAACTGCTCGTTGGACAGGAACTGCAGGCCTGGGCTGAAGAGCTCCAGACGAATCAGCAGGGCCATCAGGCCAGCCACGAAGAACCACACGAACGACATGATGATGTACATGATGCCGAGGTCTTTGTGGTCGGTCGTGATGAGTTGCTTATAAAATTGCGAACCCTTGCGGGCATGGCCCGTCGGCTCGGGGCGTGTCGGCGGGACGTGATTGTCCAGCCTAGGGGCCCCAGGGGTCATTGAATCCTCCTGATTTCGACAACTGCACTTGACCCGAATTGCCTCGAATCACGCACAGCTGCCACGAGTGATACCGGATCAGCATAACGTTCTGCACACTGTTTTTCCAGCCTCTCCGAATACTGACCCCCTTGCGGGGTAAACCCCCTGCAGTTGACCCGCAGCGTTGTCACAGAACGCGAAAACGCCCCGCCGGTTGGCGAGGCGTCGTCGACAAGCAAAGTGCGCCTAGAAGTCCCAGTCGTCGTCCTGGGTATCCTCCGCACGTCCGATGACATAGGAGGAGCCGGAGCCGGAGAAGAAGTCGTGGTTCTCGTCGGCATTTGGCGACAACGAAGCCAAAATGGCCGGGGAGACCTTCGTCTCATCGGTTGGGAACAGTCCCTCGTAGCCAAGGTTGTTCAGCGCCTTGTTTGCGTTGTAACGCAGGAAGCGCTTCACGTCCTCAGTCCAGCCGAGTGGATCGTAAATATCCTCAGTGTACTGGTTCTCGTTCTCATACAGGTCGTACAGCAGGTCAAAGGCGTAGTCCTTGAGCTCTTCCTGACGCTCTGCAGACTCCTTGCGCACACCGAGCTGGTACTTGTAACCGATGTAGTAGCCGTGCACAGCCTCGTCGCGGATGATCAGGCGAATAATGTCGGCCGTGTTCGTCAGCTTCGAGTGCACGGACCAGTTCAGCGGCAGGTAGAAGCCCGAGTAGAACAGGAACGACTCCAGCATTACGGATGCAACCTTGCGCTTCAGCGGATCATCGCCCTCGTAGTAGGACAGGATGATCTTCGCCTTGCGCTGCAGGTACTCGTTTTCCTCAGACCAACGGAATGCCTCATTAATAGAAGGGGTATCCGCAAGCGTCATAAAAATGTTGGAGTAGGACTTCGCGTGCACCGACTCCATGAAGGCAATGTTGGTCAACACTGCCTCTTCGTGCATCGAAGTCGCATCCGGAAGCAACGACACCGCACCAACCGTGCCCTGGATTGTGTCCAGGAGCGTCAGGCCGGTGAACACACGCATGGTCGCGGCCTTTTCATCCTCAGTCAGCGTGTTCCAGCTCGGAATGTCATTGGACACCGGAATCTTCTCCGGCAGCCAGAAATTGCCCGTCAAGCGATCCCAAACCTCGAGATCCTTGTCGTCGGGCACATTGTTCCAGTTAATCGCCTTCACCGGTTTGGTGTGAGACTCAAGGTAACTCGCGTATTCGTCAGTCATGGCGACCATCCTACCCGAGACCCCCATAAGAGAAATCGGGCTTGAAATTGCATTGAATGAGCGTCTCAATGGCCTAAAATACTGACGAATTACACACAATTAGCTGCCTGAAGGAGGGCACTGTGACTTCGAGCGACAAGCGCTCACCCACGCAACCCCTACTCTCGTCCATCCTGGATGTGTTAGGGGAAGAGATCGTCTCGGGTGTCCAGCCGGAAGGCAACACGTTCACCCTTCATGATCTGTCCGAGCGTTTCGGTATCTCTCGCACGGTCGCGCGCGAGGCGATGCGTGCGCTTGAGCAGTTGGGGTTGGTGTCGTCGTCACGCCGCGTGGGCTTGAAGGTGCTCCCCCAGTCCGAGTGGAATGTGTTCGACCACCAAATCATTTCTTGGCGTTTGCGTAGCGACGAACAACGGCACGCCCAAATCACTTCCCTGCGCGAACTTCGCGACGCAATCGAGCCGTCCGCCGCGCGCCTCGCCGCGACGAATGCCACCCCTGCGGAAGCACGCGAGCTGTGCGCCCTCGCCGAGCGCATCGTGGAGCTCGCCGGTCAGGTCGCCGGTAACTCTGAGGAGTTCCAAGAGGCCGACGCCCGCTTCCACTCGTTGCTGCTTACCGCGTCACGCAACGAAATGTTTGTCCAGTTGACCCAGCCGATCATGGATGTGATGAAGGGGCGCTCCGAGTACGGCATCATGCCGGACGATCCGGAGATGAACACCATGAAGATTCACATCGAGCTCGCTGACGCGATCGCCAACAACGATCCGGATCGTGCAGAAGATGCTTCTCGACGACTCCTGCGCGGTGTCAACGAGTTCATGGAAATTTAACCCCCGGGGTTCCCGCCTCCTACAGGCGGGAACCCCAACCCCCGAGCCCCTCCCTACGTGCTTAGAGCATGCAGGAGACGCAACCGTCGACCTCGGTGCCTTCCAACGCCATCTGACGCAGACGGATGTAGTAGAGGGTCTTAATGCCCTTGCGCCATGCGTAGATCTGCGCACGGTTGATGTCACGGGTGGTCACCGTGTCCTTGAAGAACAGGGTCAGGGACAGGCCCTGATCCACGTACTTCGTGGCAACCGCGTACGTGTCGATGATCTTTTCGTAGCCGATCTCGTACGCGTCCTTGAAGTACTCGATGTTCTCGTTGTCCATGTGCGGCGCTGGGTAGTAGACGCGGCCGATCTTGCCTTCCTTACGGATCTCGATCTTCGATGCGATCGGGTGGATCGACGAGGTCGAGTTGTTGATGTAAGAAATCGAACCGGTCGGCGGCACGGCCTGCAGGTAACGGTTGTAAATGCCGTCGCGGGCCACGTCGGCCTTGAGCTGCGCCCACTGCTCCGCCGTCGGCACAGCAATGTTGGACTTTTCAAACAGTGCCTTGACCTTGTCGGTCTTCGGCGCGAAATCAGCCGGATCGTAACGGTCGAAGAACTCACCCGTTGCGTACTCAGACTTGTCAAAGTCCTTAAACGCGCTGCCCTTCTCCACCGCAATCTTGTGGGATGCGCGGATGCACTCGTACATCACCGCAGCAAAGTAGGCGTTGGTGAAGTCCAGGCCTTCCTCGGAGCCGTACTCAATGTGCTCGCGGCCGAGGTATCCGTGCAGGTTCATCTGCCCCAGACCAATGGCGTGGGAGGACTCGTTGCCGTCGCGCACCGGCGGCACCGACTCGATGGAGGTCTTGTCTGCCACGGCTGTCAGCGCACGGATTGCCGTTTCGACAGTGCGGCCGAAGTCCTCGGAGTCCATCGCCATTGCGATGTTCAGGGAGCCCAGGTTGCAGGAAATATCGTGGCCGATCTCCTGGTAGGTCAGGTCCTCGTTCAGGATCGACGGGGAGTTCACCTGCAGGATCTCCGAGCACAGGTTGGACATGTTGATGCGGCCGGTCTTCACCGGGTTCGCACGGTTCGCGGTGTCTTCGTACATGATGTACGGGTAGCCGGACTCGAACTGGATCTCTGCCAGGGTCTGGAAAAAGTTACGGGCGTTGATCTTGGACTTGCGGATGCGTGGGTCCTCGACCATCTCTTCGTACTTCTCCGTCACAGAAATGTCTGCGAACGGCACGCCGTAGACACGTTCGACGTCGTACGGGGAGAACAGGTACATATCGTCGTTACGCTTAGCCAGCTCGAAGGTGATGTCCGGAATGACAACGCCCAACGACAGCGTCTTAATGCGGATCTTCTCGTCGGCGTTCTCACGCTTGGTGTCCAAGAACCGCATGATGTCCGGGTGGTGCGCGTTCAGATACACAGCACCTGCACCCTGGCGGGCACCGAGCTGGTTGGCGTAGGAGAATGCGTCCTCCAGAAGCTTCATCACAGGGATGACGCCGGAAGACTGGTTCTCAATGTGTTTAATCGGCGCACCGGACTCGCGAATGTTCGACAGCAGCAGCGCCACACCGCCGCCACGCTTGGACAGCTGCAGCGAGGAGTTGATGGCGCGGCCGATGGATTCCATGTTGTCCTCGATACGCAGCAGGAAGCAGGACACAAGTTCGCCGCGCTGTGCCTTACCTGCGTTGAGGAAGGTTGGGGTGGCGGGCTGGAAACGGCCGGTCATGATTTCGTCGACAAGCGCGAATGCAAGATCCTGGTTGCCATCGGCGAGGAACAGCGCCGTCATAGCCACGCGATCCTCGAAACGCTCCAGGTAACGACGACCATCGAACGTCTTCAGCGTGTACGACGTGTAGTACTTGTACGCACCGAGGAACGACTTGAAGCGGAACTTGTAAGAGTAGGCGCGCTTGAACGTGTCCTTAATAAACTCCCACGCGTACTTCTCAATCGTGTCCGGCTCGTAGTACTTGTTCGTAACCAGGTAATCGATCTTCTCTTCCAGATCGTGGAAGTAGACCGTGTTCTGGTTCACGTGCTGCAGGAAGAACTGGTTCGCAGCCTCACGGTCTTTATCAAACTGAATCTGACCGTTCTCGTCATAAAGATTCAGCAGCGCGTTCAACGCGTGGTAATCCAGCTGGTCCTTTTCATGAGCCGGCTCCGGGACATTCTTACCGAGGGGCAGAGTAGACACTTCGAGGCCTTTCAGTTCGTAGTTCTTTTGTATTTACCGGCGTATTTTTCGCGCAGTTTTGCCAATCGCTCCGACTCATCCGGAGCCTGCTGCACGTGCGCTTGCGTATCGACGACCTCCGGTCCCCCACGCAAACCCAATCGTTCAGCGTTTTCAATCAGTTGGTTGCGCACATGCGCGACATCTTCGGCCGAGCCCATGAGCTCAAACCTGTATAAGTACGGGACCTTACACTTGTCAGCGATCACCGGCCCAGCAAGGCAGTAATCCGCACCAAAGTTAGAGTTTCCGGCGGCGATCACACCCCGCATCAAGGTGCGATTGCCCTCATTGTTCATGAAGCGGATCACTTGCGCCGGCACCGGCCTGGAATTACCACCACTCACGCTCACCCCACCTCCGTAAGTGGGACAGATGAGGATGTATGGCTCGTCGACGACGAGTTCCGGATCGGTTCTGCGCAGGGGGATCCGCTTCGCAGGAAGGCCGAGCTTCTCCACAAACCGCTTCGTGTTCTCAGTGGCGGAGGAGAAGTAGACGACCAGCATGGCCACTACCTTTCTTGTGCAGATTTCAGAAGGCTACTGCCAGTTGTGCGCCTCATGGCGCCGGTATGCGCGCGACGCTTAAGCCGCTGCGAGCAGACCCTTGATGCGCTCCGGGCGGAAGCCGGACCAGTGCTCACCGTTAGCCTCAACCACCGGAGCCTGAACATAGCCGAGGGCCATCACGTAATCGCGGGCCTCTTCGTCCACAGAAATGTCGACGGTGGTGTACTCAAGGCCGGCCTTCTTCAGCGCCTTCTCGGTTGCCTTGCACTGCATGCACGCCGGCTTGCTGTAAACGGTGATCGACATCGCTTGTGGTCCCTTCTCTGCGGGTTCTTTGGGGAGATTTTCTTCTGTCCCCGTCTCCGCGGGGCAACACCAAGAGACACTATACCTTGGGGCTGAGAAGGGCAACTGCTACTACATGTAGTAGTTACATGGGTGATATTCCCAGGATAGGTGCCCAGAATTACCTACATGTAGTCCGCACGCTCATCCGCAACACACAGTTTTGTTGTTTCACGGGTGTAATTTCCTCGAAATAGATTCATCCCGCCCTAGAACTTCGCCTGTTTTTGGGAACGCAAAAACCCCGCCACCACACGGTGACGGGGCGCCTGCTCGCGACAATTAACCCTGACGGGCCTTGAAGCGCGGATCCTTCTTGTTGATCACGTAAACCTTGCCGTTGCGGCGCACAACCTGGGCGCCCGGCTTGTTCTTCAGCGACCGAAGCGACTTGCGGACCTTCATCGGGCGCTCCTTTCTGCTCGGATTACCTGCAATTAGCGACGCACGGCGAACTGCCGGGTCGCAACACGGGGATAAATGTTACACATCACCCGCGCTGAATCAAAACCCTCACGTATCCCCCTCCCATATACGATGAGCGCTATGCAATCCGAGATCATCGCCGCACTCGGCGTGTCCCCCGTTATCGACCCTGCCGCAGAGATCGACCGCCGCGTGCAATTCTTGGCCGATTACCTCGACCGCACCGGCGCAAAAGGCTACGTGCTTGGCATTTCCGGCGGGCAGGACTCCACCCTCGCCGGCAAGTTGGCCCAGCTCGCGGTAGTGAAGCGACGCGAGGCTGGCTCGGCTGCCGAGTTTGTCGCTGTCCGTCTCCCCCACGGCGTGCAGGCCGACGAGGACGACGCGCAACTGGCGCTGCGGTTCATTGCTCCGGACGAGACGGTAACCGTGGACATTGAGCCGGCCACCACCGCGCTGTCCGGAGCCGTCGCAGGCGCGCTCGGTGTGGAGGGACTCGGCGACTTCAACAAAGGCAACGTCAAGGCACGTATGCGCATGATCGCCCAGTACGCCATCGCTGGTGAGCGTGGCCTGCTGGTCATCGGCTCCGATCACGCAGCGGAGAACGTCACCGGGTTTTTCACCAAGCACGGCGATGGCGCGGCCGACCTCATCCCACTGGCAGGCTTGAACAAGCGCCAGGGTGCGACAATGCTCAAGCACCTCGACGCCGATCCGCGCCTGTGGGAGAAGGTGCCCACCGCCGATCTGGAGGAGGACCGCCCAGCCCTTCCCGACGAGGAAGCGCTTGGCATCACCTACGCGCACATCGACGACTACCTCGAAGGCAAGACCATCCCCGCCGACGCCCAGAAGCGCCTCGAGCACCTGTGGCGCATCGGCCAGCACAAGCGCCACATGCCGCCGGGCCCTGCCGACACCTGGTGGCGCAGCTAGAGCAGATCTCCACCATAGGGGTGAACCACCGTCGCCCCTACCGATAGTGCAGCTGCTGCTTGTTTCCGGTCCGCCGTAATGAATGGGCAGTTCAGCCCTAGTGATTGCATCCTTGCCCAAGTCCCAACATGCAGGGCGTCCAAGGCTTTCGCTTCTCCACTCACTGCAACTGCCGCCTCAATGACGCGATCATCGATACTGAGGAACGAGACTCTAGATTCCAATTCGCTCAAATCTTCGGCGCCGTAGCCCATTCGATGCGCAAAACGAGCTAACTCCACACGCACGATGGCCGAGCTCACCAAAGCCTTTCCCCAGAGCACAGACAAAGCCCACTCGCTATGCGCCTCCCTGCCCGAGGAGGCAATCAGTACAGATGCATCGACATATGCAAGCGGCTCCACCCCAGTCATCACCCTTCGCCCTTTTCGGTACGCGCCAAGTCGAGAGCCTGCAGATCCGCCATCACCCGTTCTAAGCGATCTTCCCCGCGCTCTTCTTCCAACCACTCTTCAAGCGATACTGCAGACGCTGCGGGCCTCCACCCTTCTTCGAAGACTTTTCCCTTCTGCGCAAGCAGCCCAAGCTCCTCGAGTCGATCTAGTCCGGTTTTCTGGCTCACCGGACGAATTTCCGCGATTGGCACTCCCCTGTCGGTCACGGTCAACGTGACCCCCTCCTTCGAAACACGGTCGATCACAGCACGCGTCTTCTGATTTAGTTGGCGCATCGACACCGTGGTGCCGTCGGCTTGTTTCGCTAACAGCGCCTGTAGGCGTTCCTCGATGTTCATGCGACACCTCTCGATGTATTACATGTCTTACATTGCAGGATAGTGTGCTACCCAACAACCCGCAAGGACTCTTCTGCCGCCCGCACCAGCGCCGATCCGTACGACGGACCGTGTGTCCAGGCGTGCACCGCAAGCGGGTGCATCTGGTGGATCGCGATGCGCCGCTGCCAATCCTGTCCGAGCTCGCCTCCGGCGTCGATGTAGCCGCCGACGATCGCGTCGAGGTACGGCGCTCCGAACAGCTCCAGCATCGCGAAGTCGGTCAACGGGTGCCCGCCGTGCGCGGCCGGGTCGATAAAACGCGGGCCTTCCGGCGAAAACAGCAGGTTGCCCGTCCACAGGTCGCCATGAATGCGCGCCAAGGGAGCCTCCCCGTCTTCCCGCACCAGTGCGTCGCAGACGCGCCGCACCGTCTCCAGTCCTTCCCGGTTCAGGTTGCCCGCACGCACCGCATTTTCCGCGAACGGCAGGACGCGCTGCTCGGTATAGAACACCGCCCACCGTTTCTCTGGCCGACAGGCCTGCTCGCGGGTGCCAATGAAGTTCGGCCCCTCCCAGCCGTCTGCCGGCGCACCAAACGCATCCGCACCCATCGCGTGGATGGCCGCCAACTCGCGTCCCGCCTGTCTCGCTGCGTCTTTGGTGGGGCGGGCACTGTCGACCCGCTCGATGGTCAGCGTGTTCGCCTCCTCGTCAAGGTCCAACACCTCCACGACGGCAGCCGAGCCCTCACGCAGCCAGCGCAGGTACGCGGCCTCGGCTGCCGCCGCTCCTGGCGCGCTGCCGTGCTTCACAAACGTGTCAGACATCAATGCTCTCCAATGCCAGTAGGAAACGTTTTGCTTCTGTCCCGCCACGGTAGCCCCCAAGCGCGCCATCGCTGCGCAGCACGCGGTGGCACGGGATCAGGATCGGAAGCGGATTCGTCGCACAGGCGCTTCCCACTGCGCGCACTGCTTTGGGGCGGCCCACCGCCCGAGCCAACTCCCCATACGTCGTCGTCTCACCGTACGGGACCTCCATGAGCGCCCGCAGCACCTCAGCCCGGAACTCGGTCACGCCATCCAGGTTCAGTGGCACGTCGAACGCCCTGCGCTCCCCGGCGAAATACTCGGCGATCTGTTGGGTGGCGAGGGCAGCGGTGACGGTGTCGTCGATACGCGACTGCCCTGCATCCCCGGGCAACAGCACCCTCGAAACGGCACCTGCTGAGGTCACCACCCCAAGCTGACCGATTGAAGTATCCATGGGCCCACGATACGAGAAAGGCTGCCCGACCAAACGGTCGGACAGCCTTCGTGGTGGAGCTAACGGGATTCGAACCCGTGACCCCCACACTGCCAGTGTGGTGCGCTACCAACTGCGCCATAGCCCCGCGTGTAAACGGTATGTAGTTGTGGAGTGGAGCTAACGGGATTCGAACCCGTGACCCCCACACTGCCAGTGTGGTGCGCTACCAACTGCGCCATAGCCCCTTGGAACTTTGGTCAATATACCGGGCCAGCCCGCCCCCAGCCAAATCGCCAGCCCCCACAAAAGGCGATATCGGCTTTTAGCCACCGCTTCAGGATGCGACCTGGGCAAATGCAGGCCGCTTGGGGCTAAAAGCCGATATTGGTCTTTGTGTTTAGCGGCTGGCCAGGACCTCCGGCCAGAAGTCACGCGGAGAGTCCTCCTTCTCGTCGAGGTTCGGGTTGCCCGTGATCTCTCGGAGTTCCTCAATATCGACGAGCTTTTCCACATCCTCGCCATCGACAAGCACGCGCGGGGTCCATGCCTCACCGGTCTTGTCTTCCTGGTACTTGCGGTTGTCGTCGCCAAGACGCTTCGCGGTGTCGATGAACTTGCCGTCGCGAATATCCTTCACAGCCTCATCGCTTGCACCGTAGTCTGCGGCCAGATCTGCGAAGCCGTTCTCGTCGTACTTGTTGTACGCCGACTGCTGGTTCTCAAACAGGAAGTTGCGCAAGGTGAACGCGGAAGAGAAATCGCCGTGGGCCAGCAGCGCCAGCTCGGCAGCCAGTGCCTTGGTGGAGTGGCCCGTCATGCCGCCATCGAGTGCGGTCATCGGGCGCAGGTCCACGTTGATTTCACCCGCGCGGACCTTCTCCAGCATCTGCTCATCGGTAGCAACGTGCAGGTCTGCACAGTGGGAGCAGGAGAAGTCTTCGAAAAGTTCAGCCTTGTTGGCATCCTTGTTTTCGCCGGTGATGCGGATGATGTCTTCTTCTTGGTTCCACTCGACGTTGATACCGGTGACGTCGATCATCTCCGCCTGCTTTGCAGCGCTGCGGTTTGCTTTGCCGTTGTAGACAATGATGCCGATGACAAGCAGAGCAATCGCGATAACAGCGACGACGGCCCAGATGAAGGCCTTGCTACCGCTCTGGTTCGGGTTTTGCACTTTGCGTGTGGTCACACGTGTCTCCTGTTGTTGGCGCCGCGATCACGGCGCGGTGGACGGGTACTGCGTACAACGGTCAAGTTTAGGGGTAAATTGCAAACTTCTTAAACGGGCGCCACATCATGAAGCCTGTGATGGCGATGTAGATGACATCGCGGAACACCGTAGCGAGCAGATTCGTCTCCCCTTCGCCGGCTGCGGACGGGTCGAAACAGCCACAGTCGATAACGAGTCCCCGCTGCCAAGCGGACAGCATGCCGATGATGAACAGCACGAGCACGTAGATGGACACCTTGCCCGACCAGCGCAGGTTGATGCCCAGCAGCAGCAACAAACCACCTGCGAGCTCGAGCGGCCCGATGATATGGGCCAGCAAGTCGGACCAGGCTGGGGTGAAGATTTCGTAGGCCTCGATGGTTTTGGCGGTATCCAGGTGGACACCAATTTTTGCCCACCCAGCAGAGATCCAAATGTAGGCCATGTAGAACCGCGCTAACGCGGACAACACGTCCAGGACCAGTGTTTTTGTGTCGCGCGTTGCAGGCGCGGCTGTCGTTGTGCTCACTCGGCTGATTCTACTCCCCTATTTGCCCAAGACCTGTGACACGAGCGCTTTGGCTTCTTCCTGCACCTGCGCCACGTGCTCCGCGCCGAGGAACGATTCGGCGTAGATCTTGTACTTGTCTTCGGTGCCGGAGGGGCGCGCGGCAAACCAGGCGTTTTCGGTGGTCACCTTCAGTCCGCCGATGGCCGCGCCGTTTCCTGGGGCCTCCGTTAGCTTTGCAGAGATAACCTCACCCGCCAGTTCATTCGCCTGCACTTGGTCGGGCGAAAGGGCCTTCAGGGTGGCTTTTTCTTCGCGGTTTGCGGGGGCGTCGATACGCGCATATGCAGGCGAGCCGTACTGCGTTTCGAGCTCGGCGTAGCGCTGCGACGGAGTTTTGCCTGTTACCGCAGTGATTTCGGCGGCGAGCAGGTCCATGATCAGGCCGTCCTTGTCGGTGGACCAGACCTTGCCGTTTTTGCGCAGGAAGGACGCACCGGCGGATTCTTCGCCACCGAAGCCGATGGTGCCGCTGACGAGTCCTGGCACGAACCACTTGAATCCAACCGGGACCTCGACGAGGTCACGCCCGAGCGATGCGACAACGCGGTCGATCATCGACGAGGACACCAAGGTCTTGCCCACCGCCGTGTCCTTCGCCCAGCCGTCGCGGTGACTAAACAGGTACTCGATGGCCACGGCGAGGTAGTGATTCGGGTTCATCAGCCCGGCGTCCGGGGTGACAATGCCGTGGCGGTCCGCGTCGGCGTCGTTGCCGGTGGCCAGGTCGTACTTGTCGCGGTTATGCACGAGCGATGCCATGGAGTCTGCACTGGAGCAGTCCATGCGGATCTTGCCGTCGGTGTCCAGGGTCATGAACCGCCAGGTGGCGTCCACGCGTGGGTTGACCACCACGAGGTTCAGCCCGTAGCGCTCCCCGATCGCTCCCCAGTAGTCCACGCTCGCCCCACCCATCGGGTCTGCGCCGATGTGCAGGCCAGATGCCTTGATGGCGTCCATATCCACCACGCTGTCCAGGTCGGAGACGTAGTGATCGAGGTAGCCGAACTTCTCCGCACGCTCGTCCAGCACGCCACTGACCGATACCCGCTTCACGCCCCTCAGGCCTGCGGCAATGTATTCGTTGGCCCGGCGCGCAATCCAGTCCGTAGCTTCCGCCGGTGCGGGTCCGCCGCTTGGCGGGTTGTATTTAAAGCCGCCGTCGCGCGGTGGGTTGTGCGATGGGGTAACCACGATGCCGTCGGCGCTTCCGCCGGGGTGGGTCAAAATCGCGTGAGAGACGGCTGGGGTTGGGGTGTAGCGCCCGGCGGCGTCGACACGCACTGGTACCTCGTTGGCAATGAGCACCTCGAGCGCGGAAACCATCGCCGGCTCCGACAGGGCGTGGGGGTCACGGCCGATGTAGACCGGACCGGTGATGCCTTCGCCGCGGCGGTAATCGACGATCGCCTGCGTCGTCGCCAAGATATGCGCTTCGTTGAATGCATTATCTAACGACGACCCGCGGTGACCCGAGGTGCCGAACACCACTTGTTGGTCCACATTGTCGGGGTCGATATCGCGGGTGTAGTAGGCGGTGACCAGCTCGGCGATGTCGATGAGGTCCTCGTCGCGGGCGGGTTGGCCGGCGCGCTCGTGTGCCATGGGGGCTCCTTTTGTTGCGGGCTGAGGGTGTGTATGGACAGCTCCATCATCGTCTGTGAATCTAAACTCTGCCAGTTTTATATTATTCTGCTATGCGTATGCTTTACTCTTCCGCATGGCTTCCACCCTCAACGACATTTTGAGCACTATCTCGTCCATCGTTTGGGGGCCTTTCGTCCTCATTCCGCTGCTGCTGGGCACTGGTTTGTTCCTCACTGTCCGGCTGCGCGGTATCCAGTTCCGCACGCTGGGTCGGGCGACGCGTCATGCGTTCGTCGATAAGGCTGAAGAGGGCGCGGGCGACATCTCCAACTACCAGGCACTGACCACCGCGCTGGCGGCGACGGTGGGCACCGGCAACATCGTCGGTGTGGCCACCGCGATCTCCATCGGTGGCCCTGGTGCACTGTTTTGGATCTGGCTCACCGGCATCGTCGGCATGGCGTCGAAGTACTCCGAGGCCTACCTGGGTGTGCGCTTCCGCACCACCGACAAGAAGGGCAAGCAGCAGGGCGGCCCGCACGAGTACCTGAAGACTGGTGTCGGCGGCGGCTTCGGCAAATTCCTCGCCACCGCGTTTACCCTGTTCACCATCTTCGCGTCCTTCGGCATTGGCAACCTCGCGCAGGGCAACTCCATCGCCGCCGGCATGCACGACGCGTTTGGCATCAGCGCCAACGTGGCCGGCGTGATCATCTTCTTCGCCGTTGGCGCTGCCGTCCTGGGCGGCATTGAGGGCATCGGCAAGATCACCGCAGCGTTCGTACCGCTGATGATTGTCATTTACGTCGGCGGCGGCATCACCGCACTGGTACTTATGGCAGACCGCGTACCGGCCGCGATTGCCACCATCTTCACCGACGCATTCACCGGCACCGCTGCCACCGGCGGCTTCGTCGGCTCCGGCATCATGCTGGCCATCCAGTTCGGTGTCGCCCGCGGTATTTTCTCCAACGAATCCGGCATGGGTTCCGCCGCCATCGCCGCCGCGGCAGCCAAGACGCAGCACCCGGCGCGCCAGGCTCTCGTTTCCATGACGCAGACGTTTATCGACACCATCATCGTCGTCACCATCACCGGCCTCGTCATCGTCACCGCCGGCACCTGGGACATGGGCCGCGAGGAAGCCGCCATCATGACCGCCTCCGCCTTCGGCCAGGCACTTCCCGGCGAGTGGGGCAGCCTCATCGTCTCCGTCGCCCTGATCTTCTTCGCCTTCTCCACCATCCTGGGCTGGTCCTACTACGGCGAGCGCGCCATCGTCGCCCTGTTCGGCGAGTGGGCGTCGATCCCCTACCGCATGTTCTTCACCGCCTTGTCCTTTGTCGGCGCGGTTGCTTCCCTGGAGTTGGCGTGGACCTTCTCCGACCTGTCCAACGGGCTCATGGCCATCCCGAACCTGATCGGCCTGCTCCTGCTGTCCGGCGTTGTGGTGCGCGAGACCCGCGAGTACCTCGCGTGGGATCCGCACCTGAAGAAGTCGCCGGAGGAGGTCGCGGCGTTCGTTGAACGCCAGAAGATGGATTGGCACTAGGCTCGCGCCCATGCGTATCGACGACACCCTCACCACCACCTTCACCATCGCCCTCGGCGCGGCGTTGGGGGCAGTGGTCAGACACCTCGTCATCCTCGGCGCCGCCCCCGGCTCCACCGCTGCCCTGGCCCTGACCTTCGCGGTGAACATCGCTGGCTGCTTCGCCATGGGCCTGTTCAAGCCCGGCCCGCTGTGGGGCACGGGCTTCCTCGGTGGCTTAACCACCTACTCCGCCGTCTCTGTAGCCGCGATGCAATCGCAGGCCATCGAGGCCCTCGGCATCATTGCGCTGAGCTACGCCACCGCCATCGGCGCGTGGTTCGCCGGCGACGCACTCAGGAGCCGCCGCAATGCTTAACATCGCCGCGCTTAGCCTCGCCCTCACCCTCGCCGCCGTCTTCGCCGGCGCACTGTTCGGCGGCACCGCCCGCTACGCACTGTCCCGCATCATCCACAACGCCCACGCCGCCACCTTCGCCGCCAACGTCGTCGGTTCCACCGTCGCAGGCTTCGCCGTCACCACCCCGGTGGCCTGGCAGTTAGCCCTCGGCGTCGGGTTCGCCGGCGCGCTATCTACCTGGTCCACCTTTGCCAAAGAACTCGGCGAGCTCATCAAGGCGAAAAAGCACAGCGAGGCCCTGCGCTACGGCCTGTCTACCGCCGTGATCGGCATCCTGGCTGCCTGGTTCGGTCTGCGCTGGGGCCTTCGAGCCTTTGGCGCTTAACGGTTACACTGGACAGACGTGCAGATAACATCCCTGAAAACCGGCCTCATCGTTGCCCTCGGTGCTGGCTGCGGGGCGCTTGCACGCTTCATTTTGCTCATTTGGGTCAACCCCGCCACCCCGGAAGCGCTCGCCCTAGCCGTCACCTTCGCAGTGAACCTCACCGCCTGCTACGCCATGGGCTACTTCGCGCCGGGGCCGTTTTGGGGCGTGGGTTTCCTCGGCGGGTTCAGCACCCTTTCCGCAGTGGCATTGGCCTCATCCCACTCGTCGGTGCTGTGGGCGGCGTTCATCATCACGCTCGGGCTTGTCTCTGCCACATTGGCGTGGATGGCCGGAGATGCGTCACGGGTGAAGCA
This sequence comes from Corynebacterium sp. HMSC055D05, assembly GCF_001810365.1. Taxonomy (NCBI): domain Bacteria; kingdom Bacillati; phylum Actinomycetota; class Actinomycetes; order Mycobacteriales; family Corynebacteriaceae; genus Corynebacterium; species Corynebacterium sp. HMSC055D05. The sequence goes on along the minus strand of NZ_KV801046.1, from coordinate 6,248 downwards.
CCATGTCTGATGCAACGTGGATGCTCGGCGCCGTCCTCGGTGTCTTTTTCGGCGGCATGCTCGGCGGGTTTGTGCGTTGGGCGATCATGGCCGTCGTGCACAACCTGTTGATGGCAACCTTCATTGCCAACATCGCCGCCTCCGGCATCATCGGCGTGGCAATCTTCCTGCCCTCGATGTGGCAAACCGCCGTTGGCGTTGGGTTTGCCGGCGCACTTTCAACACTGTCACTGTTGGCCCGCCAACTCGGGGCGTTGATTAAAGACGGCAAGTTCCGCCTCGCCGCCGAGTACGGGATAAGCACCGCGGCGTTCGCGGTGCTCGCGGCCGGAATCGGTGCGCAGGTGGCGTCGTTCGCCACCCGCTAAGCCCTACTCCGCAATCGCATCCAGTGGCGGTGTCTTCGCAGCACGCTGGCCCGGCCAAACGGCGGCAAGCAGCCCCACCACTACCGAGGCAGCCAGGACGGTGGCGATGAGCCCGGTGGGTACGGCAATCGTCGTCAAGCCTTGGCTCTCAAGCACCGTCAGGAACGCCCAGCCAAGCCCAAGCCCCAGCAGCACACCGAGCGCCGCGCCGTAAACCGTCATCTGCACCGACTCCAGCAGGATCATCGTGCGGATCTGCCTGCGTTGCGAGCCCACCGCACGCAACATACCAATCTCCTGCCTGCGCTCAATGACCGACAGCGTCAGCGTATTCACAATGCCAAGCACCGCCACCACCACCGCCAGCGACAACAGCGCGTACAGGATGAACAGCATCTGATCGATCAATGCAGTGACCTCGCCACTCATCTCCTCCGCGGAGCGCACCTGCACCACAATGTCGCCGCGCACCTCATCTTCCAACCGCGCACGCAGCGTCTCCAGATCAGTGGAGCCGTCACTGTCAACGCCCACCATCAACAAGCGCGTATTGCTTATCGACGACACCTTCGCCGCCGCCGAATCCGACACCACAAACATCTGCAACACATTCGACCCACTAAACAGGCCGGCAACCGTCACGTCGACCGTCTTCCCGGGGGCAGTCGGCGCCGCGACCTCGACTGTGTCGCCGACCTTCCAGCCACGCTCCTGGGCGATGTGCTCCGGTGCGATCAGCGAGTCACCAGTCAGCGATACCTCGCCGTCGACCACGTTGAGGTCGATGAGATCCGACGGGTCACCGCGCAGCACATCCGTCATCCCGACCGGCCCGAACTGGTGGCCAAACTCTCCGTCGACCGTGATCGGCGCCTGAGTGTACGACGCGATATTGCCCACACCGTCCACCTCAGCGAGCCTGTCCGGCAGATCCCCCGGCACCGGGAACGACCCCATCTCCGGGCCCATCAGCACGTAATCCGCGTTCACCTCACTTGCAGCCACATCGTCTACCGACTGCTTCATCGACGCGCCCAACATGCCAATCATGGTTACCAACGAAATGCCCAACATCAGCGCGAACGCCGTTGTTGCAGTCCGGCGCGGGTTACGCCGCGTATTCGTCGACGCGAGCCTGCCCACCTCCCCGAACGGTGCCCCGATGACACGCCCCAACGGCGGCACAACCGGCAGACTCAACGCAGGTCCCGCAAGGAACAGACCACTAATCACGCTCAACGCAGCCACACCAACCAGGATCGCCCGGTGGCGAGTCGCACCGTCATCCCACGTCATTGCGTAACCCGCAGCGGCAACCGCCACAACGACCAACACCGCGCCGACAACCGTGCGCCACACCAGCGGCTGCGGCGTCGCGGCCTCGCTCGCCCGCATCGCCTCCACCGGCCGGACCTTGCCGGCCTTCCGCGCCGGCGCCAGCGCGGAAAGCACCGTCACTACTGTGCCGACGACCAGTGGCACCACCACCGCATCGGCAGACAGCCCCACTCCCGATTGTGGAAGTGGCATGCCAAACGAGTTCATCCCCACACGAATCGCCAACACCAACCCGGCACCAGCCACCACGCCAAGCACCGAGCCCAACAACCCGACCAAAGCCGCTTCCAGCGCCACAGACCGCGTGATCTGCCCGCGCGACGCTCCCAACGCCCGCAGCAACGCAAACTCCTTCGTACGCTGCGCAACGATCATGGAGAACGTATTCGCAATCAAGAACGTGCCCACCAACAGGCCAACCAGACCAAACGCAACCAAGAAGTACGTAACAAAGCTCAGAGCGTCCCGAATCTGCTCCGTCGTTTCCTGCGCAACCTTCTCCCCCGCCTCTATCTTCAGTCCAGGAAACTCGCTGCGCAGGTTGTCCACAACCTCCGCGGCCCCCACGCCTTCCTTCGCCCCGACAGTGATCGCCGGGAAACGCTCGTCATAGGAGTAATAGTCCAAGTAAGTCTCTTCGGTTACCCCGAGGCGTAAAGAGGTGGCCTGCACCAGGGGGTCGTCGATAAGCCCAGTAATGCGCACCGTATTCCGACCATCACGGTCCACAACGATCAACTCTTGCCCAACATGCAGGCCATACTCATGCGCGCCATTGGCGTTGATCACCGCATCGCCGATCTCTTTCGGTGCGTGACCTTCGACCACCTCGACCGTTCGGCCAACCGTGTCCTGCGGCTCGTAGTACACGCCCAGCCGCGAGGACCCGAGACGCGTCTGCACCGCCACCTCATTGTCAGTCGCGATAACAACCGACTCATCGGCCATCAGGTTCACACGGTCAACGCCCCCATTCGCCCTAATGCCGTCGACTGTCTCCTTGTCTAAAGCGCTTTCACCCTCAGCTGGACGCACCACCGCGTCGACGTCGTCAAGCACAGTGTCTACGGCAGAGTCGAACGTCGACGACAGCATGTTGGTGAACATCAGCGCACCAGACAGGAACGACGTGCCAAGCACCACCGCCAACACCGTCAGCGCGAGCCGCAGTTTGTGCGCCGCAAGGTTACGCAGCGACACCTTATTCATCGTGGAGTTCACTGGCCCCTAGTCCTCCATCGTCGCCATGACACCCAAAATGGCATCCATATCCGGGTTGCGCAGTTCATTAACGATGTTCCCGTCCCGCAAAAACACCACACGATCCGCATACGACGCCGCCCTCGCGTCATGCGTCACAATCACCACCGTCTGGTCATACTGATCCACCGCCGTCCGCAAAATGCTCAGCACCTCACGCGACGAGTTAGAGTCCAGGTTGCCCGTCGGCTCGTCACCAAAAATGATCTCCGGCCGCGACACCAACGCACGGGCACACGCCACACGCTGCTGCTGACCACCCGACAACTCCGCAGGCCTATGGCTCAGTCGCTTCGATAAACCAAGGCGTTCGGTGATCTCATCAAACCACTCCCGGTCCACCGATCGACCAGCAATATTTGTTGGCAGTTGAATGTTCTCGGCCGCTGTCAGCGTGGGCACCAAGTTAAACGACTGAAAAATGAAGCCCAACCGGTCACGCCGCAGCGCCGTCAGTTCCTTATCGTTCAACTGCGACAACTCCGTCCCGCCGACAAACACCTCCCCCGAAGTCGCCGTATCCAACCCTGCCATCACATGCATCAGCGTCGACTTACCCGAACCGGACGGCCCCATAATCGCGGTGAACTCCCCCTGCCGAAACTCAATGTCCACCCCATCGAGCGCAACAACTTCCGTATCGCCCTGCCCGTAAGACTTTCTCAAGTTGACTGCTCGTGCTGCTGCGACGCTCACGTGATCCTCCCTGCGGCAATTCATTCCTTTGCCGACTATACGGCCCAGGCCCCACATCGCTGATTTCGTGCAATTTCTCTACGACGACCACCACACCAGCAAGCAACTTCACCGTTTGTGGCTCCTCAACCGCTGCGGCTAGGTCTCTAAACGAACCGGGAGAGTAAAACCGCACATCACACCTTTCGCCGACCTGGGCGGAGTGTAAGAACCTGCAGCCGATCAGGCGTCATTTTGCATTGATGGCGGTTCGCCAACTGCGAGGCTGGGGTCTACGGCAGGTTCGAGTCTTGACTCTACATTGCGGACTAGTTGTCAGCGCTCTTCGAAAAGTAGCCCACTGGCGCTCTTTGAAAAGTAGCCCAGTGTGGTCGTAGTTATTGTGCCTTGGTTGGTGTTGTTTCGGGTAGTTGCGGTGTTGTCAGTTCGCGTCCTTTGATGCGGTGGCTTACTCCGCGGTGTTGGAAGATTTTCGCGTGGTGGACGATGCGATCAACCATGGCGGTAGCAACGGTGACGTCGCCGAAGCATTGTGCCCATTGTGAAAACGCCAGGTTGGACGTGACGATGATTGATCCGTGTTCGTAGCGGCGTGAGACAAGTTGGAAAAACAAATTCGCTGCGTCAGCTTCGACTGGGATGTAGCCAAGTTCATCGATAATGAGTAGGTGGTAGCCGCTTAGGCGTTTGAGTACAGCTTCTAAGCGTCCGGTGTTGTGTGCTTCGGTCAGTGTGTTGACCCATCCGGCTGCAGTGTCGAATAAGACCCGGTAGCCCTGTTGGGCTGCGGTGATACCGAGTGCGCATGCGAGGTGTGTTTTACCGGTGCCGGGTGGGCCTAGCAGAACGACGTTTTGGGCGGTGGCGACCCAGGCGCCGGTTTCAAGGCGTGCGATTTCCGCCCTATCGATTCCAGGTTGTGCACCAAAGTCGAAGTCGGCGATGGTTTTGATTGCGGGAAAGCCCGCGCGTTTGACCCGAAGTCGGGCACCGGATTCTGCTCGTGCGGTGGCTTCGACCGAAAGCACTGCAGCAAGGTATTCCTCATAGGTAAAGGATTCAGCGCGTGCTTGTTCAGCAATGGTGGCATACACGGTGTTGATCCGCGGTGCTTTTAATGCTTGGGCGAGATGCGCAATTGTTGCTTGGGTGTCATGGGCGTGTGGGCGAGTCATAGTTTAGGGTCCAATCTGGTGAGGTACGACTGTCAGTGGTGCTTAGGCGATCGAGTCGTAGATGGTCAGGTCAGCAATTTCGACGTCGTCGTGATCTAACTGCGCTAGTGGTTGGGCTTGTTGTGCCAGCAATTGGCGCATTGTCTTCGCCGCGTGTTGGTGGGCAGGATCTGTAATAACTTCATGTTTGCCCCAGAAGCGTCGGTGGCGTGCAGCTAGTTCTCCTGATGGGCCGGTGACGATGATGTCGTCTAGGCCAACGTGAACAGTGACAAACCGGTCGATGAATGCAGGATCGACGCTGTATTGGTTGGTATCGACAGTGATGTAGTAGTTGCGTGGCAGACGCACTGCTGGGCGAGAACCGATTGTCGGTGCATACGGTGGCAGTGGACGCATTGCTTGCCGGTCAGTGTCGAACAGATCAATTGGTCGGGCATGCAATGTGGAATGGATGCGCACGTTAGCCACGGTGGCAAACCAGTCATCGAGCTGGGTTTGTACATCCTGCGGGTTTGAAAAGCGCCGTCCTGGGAAAAAGGAGCGTTTCATATAACCGTTTGTGCGCTCGACGATCCCTTTGGATTCAGGATCTCTTGGTGGGGCTTGCACGATTTTCACACCGATTGCTCCAGCGAACGCGACGACCGGCTCGCATAAGCGTGCCTTGCCGATGCCGGCTTCACGATCCCACACCAGCCGGTTAGGCACCGCTTTAAAGTCGCGTGCGATAAGTTGCCACATCCCGGCAATAAGGTCATCGGTGGTGCGTGTAGGCAGCACACACGCAGCGGCATAACGGGAATGCGAAGCAGCCATCACCAGCACCGGATACGGGCGCATCACACCGCCTGCATCAGGCAAACCGCCAGCGGCGAATGTCAGATCGCACTGGATTTCATCGCCAGGAAGATGCGTAAGCGTGTCCACAGGATCAGCCGGCACATACTCAGGTCTAATCCGGGCGATGTTTTTGCGAAACCATGAATCCGAACCAGTCCAGCCAACCCTTTGCGCGATGACCTTCGCATTCAAGGTTGGTGTTTCCGCAAGCAATTGACGTACTTGCTGCTCGAACGGATCGAAACTTGTCGTGGTTGCCTTCCGTGGGGAATACGACGGTGGCTTCGACGACGCTAGTGCTCGTTCGACGGTCTTTTTCGCGCAGCCGACTTCGGCTGCAATCTTACGAATCGATAGCCCCTGCCCACGCAGGTAGCGAATTTGTGCCCATTGGTCCAAAGAAATCACCCATCCAATCTTTTTCGGATGGGCTACTTTTCGGAGAGCGTTTTGGGCTACTTTTCAAAGAGCGCTCACACTAGTGGGTGAACCCCAACGAATCTGCTGTCGTCAACCAAGTTGTGGACTTTCTCACTCCGCATTGCGGACTAACGGGTGTACGCCAACG
>NZ_KV801045.1:0-36802 GCF_001810365.1 Corynebacterium sp. HMSC055D05 | reverse complement strand
TAACGTCCGGATTGTTCACCAATCCAACCCACAAACACCACTGACGCGAAGGGTTGTTGAACGATCTGATTTGCCCCGAGTGCACTTCGTTGAACAATCTTTATGCATGCATAGTATGCGATTTAAGGGTGTTTTCAGCCAACACCCGCCCGTTTGAATCGCGACCTGGGGAAATGCCGGAACAGCACTTCAAAACGACCCGGAAATGGTCGGAAGGATTGTTCAACGACTGTGAAAACGGCTCGAAATGGGTGTGACGTGCGGATTGTTCAGCAATCTGCACCACCTGCTTACCCCCGGAAATTACCCCCGTTTTACGAGCACACCCAACAACAGCGCCCAAGACACGAAAACAGGGCGGTTCAACCCCACGAGCAGGCTAGACCACCATTAAGACGGAGCCCGGCTCGATGCCTATGTATAGGGACAACAATGAGTTCGGTGACCTCAGAGAAGGGAAGGCAAGATCAGCAGCATTGCGATGCTCCACGTCAGGTGGAGTGCGATGGGGGAGTACAGCCTGCCGGTGCGCACTGCCTCGGTGTAGGCGAGCGCACCGAGGACCACTGCCGCGAACACAAGCAGCGGCACACCCATCACGACGGTGACCAACCCGTAGGCGACCGTCGACCACACACCAGCTTGCAGCACCGTTTGTCCAATGCTTTGTAGCTGGCGGGGGACGACGTCGCGGAAGATGAGCTCCTCGCCGACGCCGTTGACCACGAGGACGAGCAGCGTCAGCGCGTAACCGCCTTTGTTAGGAGTATCCAGGATCTCTGCGACAGGGCCGGCAAGTGCTGGGATGCGGGTGACGATCAGGGCACCCAAGAAAAAGACAACCGCAAGTGCGGTGCCTAATCCGATGCCACGTACGACGTCGCGGAGTTTGCCGGGGCCAGCGAATGCGCCTTTGTCGCCCCACACCCACCAGGCGGCTAGGTACACGACGGCGGTAAAAGCGGTGGCCCAGTAGAAACCTGCGGTGCCGTCGCCAGCCTGGCGCGCGAGGAAGAGCCCGAGCGCACCAAAAGCGCAGGGCAGAAGAAACAACCATTGCCTGGCCACGAGAGAAACTCCGTCCAAATAATCTGGCGATGTGAATGACAGATTACCGGGCAGTTTCTCAGGGCAGATAGTTGTTAATTGACAGAGAAGATGATCATCTCCGTGTCGTCTGGCTTACCGCGGTACCGGCCGTCATCGCCAGGGAAGTTGTTGTCCAAGGCAGTTAAGTATCGGCCGTCCTCAAGCTGAACAATCGTTTCGACGCTCAGTAGCGCAAACATGAAAGGGTCGCCGACACCGTATGCCCGTGCATCGGAAACCATGCCGATCTTATTGGGGTTGGCGATGTTGAGAAGGTCTGCCATAAGCGCCTTTTCCACTGTTTTCCCTGGCTCGATACCCTTGAAATTCGCAACCTCGAATACCTTCTTCAGCTTCGCATCGGAGCCGAGGAAGTCGTCGCGCTCAAGCACGAGCAAACGGCCATCCTTGGTTAGGAAAGCGTCGCCGATGAGCGCGTCATCGCCTTCAGCAAGGTAGGTCCAAGTCTTACCGGTGTATTTGCCTGTCGTTGTGTCGAACTGAGAAATGACGCGTTCACGCTTGTCGGCCGCCTTGTCGAGGTACCCCTCGAAAATCGGGTAAAGATAGCGTCCGTCCCATGCCATGGCTTCAAAGCCTTTGGAATTGCGCAGGTTTGGTCGCTCATTATCGCCAAGTGTTGGGTTCGATGGGCTCTTCACACCTGGGTATGCGTAGGGCTCTTCGAGCAAGGTGCCGTTCTTGTCCACATGGAGGATGTAGGGGCCGAACTCCTCGCCGATCCAGAAAGATCCGTCGGCGGCCTGGACGAATGACTCGGGGTCAAAGTCTGCGCCGGTAAGTAGACGATCCTCGGTGTCGTTGTTGACGATCTTCCACGGAATCTTTCCGTCGGGGTCTTTTAATGAGATGTAGTCAAGTACATCAACACCACCGGTGGTTTGTGGATTCTTCGCTGTTTCCGCCGTTTCCCAATTGGGCTTGACCGTGTAGATCCTCAGGAGGAAATCGGAAGAATTCGATTTCGAACCGAAGCCGTTATCTGGCAAGCCATAAAACGTGCCGTCGCCAATCTCGATCATTCCAGAAAAGCCGGGGATGACCTGCCCTTTAAAAGGGTGGGTTTGCCCGTTACCGTCGAAAGCATCCTTGCCTGAATTCGGGCCGGGAGCCTGGTATAACGCCGAGAGCTTCGCACGGCCCTCGAGAGTTGGGCCAGTGACCTCGGGAGCCGTGGTGGACGCCGTTGGATCTACGTCGCTGTTGCTGGAACCAGAATGCTCGGATCCGTTGCCGGCAGCCGCGCCAATTGCTCCGCCGACAAGACCACCGACGACGAAAACGCCTGCTACTGCTGCGATGAGCTGCTCAAGGTTGATGTCTTTGATCAGTTGGTTTAAAGGGGGTGGAAGTTGAATGTTCATGTGTCACTACCTCGAAAATCGCCAGGAACTGAGCGAGAAACTCAGGCGAAACTTACATTTCGCACAGCGAGTGTATGGCGGGCAGTGCACTTTCGCTCGGTGAGATTTTCCGGCCGGTTTCAGCATTGAGGCGCCGGGGAAGTACCATATTTCTCGGCGCCCCTATAGCCCAATTGGCAGAGGCAGCGGACTTAAAATCCGCCCAGTGTCGGTTCGAGCCCGACTGGGGGCACAATTACTAGCCCGGTAACCGGGCTACATGGCGGTATAGCAGCCGTTGACGAGGTGTCGTCGGAAAGCAAGAAGCTCACTCGCGCAGCAAGCTACGCAGCCTCGCCGATTCGGGATGCGGCAGCCGTGACCAGCACGACTCGCAACGATGAATCCAGTGATGGGAACGGGCCAGCGCGTTCAGTACAGTCGAGGCCATGACTGATCGCATGAATGTTGAATCCTTCAACCTCGACCACACCAAGGTTGACGCACCGTTTATTCGCCTCGCGGACCGAAAGGAACTTCCCCAGGGTGACACGCTGGTGAAGTGGGACATCCGCTTTAAGCAGCCGAACGTCGAGCACCTTGAGATGCCGGCAGTGCACTCCCTGGAGCACATGTTTGCCGAGCACGCCCGCAGCCATGCAGACAACGTGATCGACTTCGGCCCGATGGGCTGCCAGACCGGTTTCTACCTGATGCTTTCCGGCGACGTCGCAGAGGCAGAGGTCGCTGATCTGGTGGAAAAGACGCTCACCGACATCACCAATGCCACCGAGGTGCCGGCTGCGAACGAGAAGCAGTGCGGCTGGGGCGCAAGCCACGACCTCGAGGCCGCTAGGCGCGAAGCGCAGGCGTTTCTGGACAAGCGTGACGGGTGGGGCAACGTCTTTAAGTAAGCGTCCTACGTTGTCGGGTCGATGACCTGGAACGTCAACGGCACGGTAGTCAACGCGTAAGTGCCCGGCGCAGTGTCGAATACAGCGAGCAATTCATTCGCTACATCGGCACGGCCCGGCACGACAATGTGATCCTCGGCCAACTCGAGATCGATTGCCTTCGGGTCGAACATGAGCCACGTGTCGTTGCGGATGAGGGCATATGACTTGCCAAACAGCAATCGGTAGCGCGCCGCCCGAAGGAGTGCGGCGGCGGCACGTTCGTCGAGATCCACACGGCCAGCGACATCGACATCTAAATACTTGGCGGTGTTTGCGCCGATAGAGGAGCCGTCGGTGTGCGAGGCGTCGTCGAGAAGCACACGCACCTGCGGATCGCTTGACAGCGGGGCACGTGCAGGATCCGTCAACCCAAGCGGCACATGCTCGCCGAGCACGCCCGCGAACTTCACCGGATCCCACCGCAACATCCGCTCCAGATCATCTCCGACCAACCCCGCGGCGTAGGTGAACTGCACTCGCCCGGTCGGTCCCTCCGCACAGCCGAGGAGTGGATCCGCGACGAACACAAACCCCGCGAGCGAGCCAGAAGCCGACGATAAATAATGCCCAGGCTCAATCTCGACTCCGCTGCGGACCACGTTGCGAGCCATGCGTGCCAGCTGCTGCGCCGGCCACTCAGGAGGGAACACCTCATCGTCCATCGGGATGCGGAGCGTGAGCTCGGTCTGTGTGCCCGCAACGCGTTGCGACGACTCCACCTGGGACAACCCGAACGTGCAGTACAAGACGTGGGGGAGGGGGTCGTCGACAAGAAATGCGAGCACATCCAACGCTGCATAGGAAAAGGTGTAGGCCTGCGCGCCACCAGTTGCTGCAGACAACCTGTCCAGGACAAGATCGCCGCCCGTGCTCGGGCCGCGACGCCAACGATCGAACACACCCATGTGTCCAAATTCTACGCCTCGGGAACCTTTTTGAAGGTCCAAGCGTTACAACCTGTGAATAGTGGTCGCAACAAGACTCGAAAGGAATGTTGGACGACGTGAGAAGTACCAACCCGGTTCTGAAGAACCTGACCAATGAAGAACACACCGCTGGCTACGGCTACGCGCCCGAAATCCAGCAGGACCGCCCGCTGACGGTCGATGACATTGTCTCCAAGACCGGCATCACCATCGCCGTTATCATCCTGTTCGCCGCGATTAACTTCGGCATCTACCTGTCCGGAAACGCCGGCGTGGGGATGATCCTAACGCTTGTCGGCGGTATCGGCGCGTTCGTGGTCACCCTGGTCCACGCGTTCTCGCGCACCTTCGGCTCCCGCACGGTGACGCTTCTGTACGCAGCCTTTGAAGGCCTGTTCCTAGGCGGATTCTCTCTGCTGATCTCCGGCTGGTTCTCCGTCGGCGGGGCTGACGCTGGCCAGATGATTTTCCAGGCCATCCTGGGCACCCTCGGCGTGTTCATCGGCATGCTCGTGGTTTACCGCACCGGCGCCATCCGCGTCACGCCGCGACTGAACCGCCTGATCACCGGCGCCATCTTCGGCGTTGTCATCATGGCGCTGGGCAACCTGCTGCTCGCTCTTTTCACCGGCCAGAACCCACTGCGTGATGGCGGCACCATGTCCATCATCTTCGGCGTCGTATGCGTGGTCCTCGCAGCTATTTCCTTCCTGCAGGACTTCGATCTGGCCGACAGGCTCGTGCGCACCAGCGCACCGTCGAACGCCGCGTGGGGCGTCGCACTGGGCCTCGCTGTGACGCTCGTGTGGCTCTACACCGAGATCCTGCGTCTGCTGTCCTACTTCGCCAACGACCGCTAGACGGCGCTAAGCAACGCTAAACGGCGGTACCAAACGCCGCCGACAATAAAGCGGCCCTGTTCCGATTGGAACAGGGCCGCTACTCTTTGCGCCGATGAGAGGCGATTAGAGACGATTAGAGACGATCCGGGTTCACGGTCGCACCATCAACCGAGATGGTAGTGAACAGCAGATCGTTGTTCACAACCTGCGGAGCGCCAAGGACAACCTTGACGCCTTCCTCGCGGTTATTCGGATCCAGGACAACACGGGTTGCGGTGCCCTCAGCCAGGTCGGCGGTCCAGGTATCCCAGACGATGTCCTGCAGGAAATCGTTCTGGCTCTTGCAGTCGACCGTCAGCTGAGTCGGGCGCAGCAGGCCGGTCTCGCCACAGTTGTTGAAGGTTGGCAGCTCGTCCGCGGCGGCCTCGAGGGTCTCCGTCGCGGTCGCCTCGCTGGCCTCGACAACATTGGTCGCGGCGGTGGCGGAAGCACCAGCACCCTTGAGGGAGCTAGCGTCCTGGCTCGTCGCGGTGTCGACCTTCTTGTCGGACGGGTTCTCGTTCGGCGGGGTGCAGCCGGCGAGGGCGAGAGCAGCGATGGCAGCTACGCCAACCAGAGCTTTGCGGGAAGAGGTTGCAATCACAGGATGATCCTTCGCTATCGAAAAAGAACGGGTAAAACTACTTTGCACGAGGCGTTGAAGCTTTAACTGAATCATACGGCTCAGCCTTGACGATCGTGACCGAAATCTCGCGACCATTCGGAGCCGTGTAAGTACGGGTCTCGCCCTCAGCGGCACCAACGACGGCAGCGCCCAGCGGGGACTGCTCGGAGTAGGTCTCCAAATCAGCGTTGTCGGTCGACGCAGCGCGGGTACCGATGAGGAACGTCTCGCGGTCCTCCTTGTCGCCGTTGTAGTAGACGTGAACGACGGAACCGATGTGAGCGACACCTTCGACAATGCCGGTGCGCTCGGTGGTGGAGTTGGAGAGGATCTCAGAGATCTGCTTAATGCGAGCCTCTTCCTGATCCTGCTGCTCACGAGCTGCGTCGTAACCAGCGTTTTCCTTCAGGTCGCCTTCCTCGCGGCGCTCGTTGATCTCCGCGGCAATCACCGGACGGTTATCGATCAGCTGCTGGAGTTCGGCCTCCAGCTTGGCCTTCATTTCCGGGGTAATGTACTGCTGCTGGGGTTCAGCCATAGGGGTAACACCCTTCCCTCATACGTAAAACGAGCCCGCAGGCTGCGGGCGAAACTGTGCAGATATACCGCAAAAGATTAGCACATGGTAGTACGCAGCCCGTGTGCTAGCGGGCGTCGTAAAATTTGCTCTCCGGGTCCATGTAGAACGGCAGATTTTCGGAACAGCCGTAGATGCGGCCGGAAACAAGCGGTTCACGCAGCGGCAGGTCCACCGGGATGCGCTGGTGCTTCTCCCCGCCGGCGGGAAGGATGACCTCGCGGCGACCCACCTCAGCGTGGGAGTAATCCACCGCGGTGACGATGCAATAGGCCGGTACCGACGGGTCCTTGCGGGTCACGTCGATCCAAAGGCGTCCGGTTGAGTCGTCGATATGTTCCTGCGAAATAAATTCAGCGGTGACGGGACGGTCCATCCTGTCGATGATCGTTCGGGCGCCGAAGAAGATGAACGCGATGGCGATGAGCACAGCGGCGACTGCGACCACTTTGCCGCTCACGCCGTCGCTCTTGCCGGAGCTATAGCGTTGCGACGGACGGCGCACTGGAGTGGACACGGATGCAACCTCGCAATAACAAGGGGGATAGGGACTTAACTGGGATGGTACTAAGATGTTCCGAAGTTCTAACAACACCCCTACAAAAGTTGGAGAGTACGAGTGGCTGGTCTGCGTCTGATGGCGATCCACGCTCACCCGGACGATGAGTCCTCGAAGGGTGCGGCGACCATGGCGAAATACGCTGCCGAAGGGAACCGTGTGAAGGTGGTGACCTGTACCGACGGACGACGTGGGGACATTTTGAACCCTGCGATGGACCGCCCTGGGGTGCTCGAAAACATGACGGCCGTGCGCCACGAGGAGATGGCGCGTGCCGTCGAGGCGCTTGGTGTGGAACACGTTTGGCTGGGCTACGAAGACTCCGGCCTGCCCGAGGGGGACCCGCTGCCTCCGCTGCCGGAGGGGTCATTTGCGGTCCAGGACCCGGAAGAGGTTGCGGTGAAGATCGTGGAGGAGATCCGCGAGTTCAAACCGCACGTCATCATTACCTACGACGAAAACGGTGGCTACCCGCACCCGGACCATCTCATGGTTCACGCGATTTCGATGATTGCGTGGGAGAAGGCGGGTGACGCCTCGTTTGCGCCAGAAGCCGGCGAGCCGTGGACACCGCTGAAGCTCTACTACACGCATGGTTTTATCCTCCAGCGCATGAAGCTGCTGCAAGAGGCGTTGTTCGAACGCGGTGAGAAGAGCCCCTACGAGCTCATGATCAAGCGCTGGGAGGAAGCCGAGGGGGATGTGTTTGACCGCGTGACCACCCAAGTGGAGTGCGCCGACTACTTTGGACAACGTGAGCAGGCGCTGACTGCTCACGCCACCCAGATCGATCCGGCAGGGGCGTTTTTGGCCAGCCCGGTGGCGGACCAGCAAAAGGTGTGGCCGACGGAAGAATTCGAGCTCGCACGTACCCGGGTGGAGACCACCTTGCCTGAAGATGACTTGTTTGCCGGTATCGATGCCGGTGCTGAGGAGGAGTAGTGTTCGCCAACTTCATCAACGCCGCCGCAACCGTTGATCTGGTCCTGGCGCAGTCGCCGGGGGAGACCCCGGCTGGTCCGGACTTTGGCAAGGCGTCGCCGATTGGGCTGCTGCTGCTTGTCTGCCTCGCGGTCGTTGTCTTGTCGATTGGGTATGCGTTTCACCGGCGTTTCTCCCGGTTCCGTCGTCGTCAAGCATTTGCTGAGGCGCATGGCATTGATCCTTTCGACGAGAAAGCTATCGACGAGGCCATGGCGAAGGCTGGCGTTGCCGACCAGCGTAAGAAGCGCACCTTTTAAGCCCCGCTAGAATCAACGTTGTGTCTGTCCTCTCCAAACTGCGCTACCCGCTGTACCAGCTGTACGAAGCACGACTTAAGCGTGAGCTGCGTGGAAAGAAACGCCCGAAGCACATCGCCGTGATGGCTGACGGGAACCGTCGCTGGGCTCGCGAGTCGGGGTTTAAGGACATTTCCCACGGCCACAGGGTCGGCGGCGCGAAGATTGGCGATTTGGTTCGCTGGTCTGCGGAAATGGATGTCGATGTTCTCACGATTTACCTGCTTTCCACCGAGAACCTTCAGCGCACCTCGGAGGAGGTGGAGCTGCTCTTCGACATCATCTCCGAAGTCATCGAGGACCTCGCCACCGAGGATTACACCTGCCGCGTGCGCTTGGTCGGCCAACTGGACCTGCTGCCGGACGATGTGGCAGCACGCATGCGAGAAAGCGCCGCTACCACTACCGAGAAAGCCGGACTGACCGTGAATATTGCGGTGGGCTATGGCGGGCGCCAGGAGATCGTGGACGCGGTGCGTGCGCTTATCGACGACACCGCAGCCGCCGGCGCAACCCCCGCCGAAATCAAAGAGGCGGTGACGGTCGAGTCGATTGGTGAGCACCTCTACACCAAGGGCCAGCCCGACCCAGATCTGGTGATCCGCACCTCCGGTGAGCAGCGTCTTTCAGGATTCCTGCTGTGGCAGGCCGCGTACTCCGAAATCTGGTTCACGGATACGTACTGGCCGGCGTTTCGCAAGATCGACTTCCTGCGAGCACTGCGCGATTATTCGCAGCGCTCCCGCCGCTTTGGCAAATAAAACCCTGGCGAATTAGAGCTTGCGCATGCGGACGCGCTGAACGGTGTGGTCGTAATCCTTGCGCAGCACAAGCGATGCGCGCACCCGCGTGGGCAGAATGTTTTCCACCAGGTTTGGCAGGTTGATGGACTGCCAGATTTCGCGTGCGGCGTAGGTCGCCTGCGCGTCGTCAAGACCTGCGTAGTGAGCAAAGTGTGCGCCGGGCTCCTGGAATGCGGTATCGCGCAGTTTGAGGAAGCGCTCGATGTACCAGTGCTCGATGTCGGAGGTCTTGGCGTCGACATAGATGGAGAAGTCGAACAGGTCCGACACCATCAGCGTTGGGCCGGTCTGCAATACGTTGAGGCCCTCCAGAATCAAGATGTCTGGCTGGCGTACCTCGATGTACTCGTCCGGGAGAATGTCGTAGGCCTCGTGGGAGTAGATCGGAGCCTTGACCAGGGGCTGGCCCGATTTCACCTCGGTGACAAATCGCATGAGGTTGCGGCGGTCGTAAGACTCAGGGAAGCCCTTACGGGCCATCAAGCCGCGCTCCTTGAGCACTGCGGAGGGGTGCAGAAACCCGTCAGTGGTGATCAGGTCGACGCGGGGGTGGGAGTCCCAGCGCTGAAGTAGCACCTGCAGCACACGCGCGGTGGTTGATTTGCCTACTGCGACCGAGCCTGCAAGCCCGATGATGAACGGCACATGCCCCGGATCGCCGCCGATGAACGTTTCGGTGGCTTTGGTCAGTTTCTGGCGCGCTCGTACCTGCAGGTGGATCAGGCGCGACAGCGGTAGGTAAATGTCTTCGACCTCTTGCAGATCGAGGCTCTCACCGATGCCTGCGAGTTTGGTGAGCTCATCTTCGGTGAGCACCTGTGGCATGGTGGCACGACGTTTGCGCCAGTCCTCGCGGTGAAAATCGAGGTAAGGCGAAGAATCGACACGTGGCATGGCCCTATTGTTTCACCTTGGATCCTGTGCATGGAATTCGACATAACACCCGGGTTGCTTACATATACTTCGAAGCGGTAACTACGACCGAACGAGAAAGGACCCGGTGGACGTGTCTGAAGATTTCCGTTACCAGGATCTGGCTACTTTTGACCCCGAAGTTCACGCCGCGATTGTCGACGAGCTAGCGCGCCAGCGCAACACCCTCGAAATGATTGCGTCTGAAAACTTCGTTCCGCGCGCCGTACTTGAGGCACAGGGTTCTGTGCTGACCAACAAGTACGCCGAGGGCTACCCGGGCAAGCGCTACTACGGTGGCTGCGAGCACGTGGACGTTGTGGAGACCCTGGCACAGGAGCGTGCCAAGGAAGTCTTCGGTGCAAAGTTTGCAAACGTGCAGCCACACTCCGGTGCGCAGGCGAACGCCGCTGTGCTAATGGCACTGGCGGAGCCGGGTGACACCATCCTGGGCCTGAACCTGGCTCACGGCGGCCACCTGACCCACGGCATGAAGATCAACTTCTCCGGCCGTCTCTACAACGTGGCAGCGTACGAGGTAGAGAAGGACACCCACCTCATCGATATGGCCAAGCTGCGTGAGCAGGCTCGCGAGGTCAAGCCGAAGGTGATCATCGCCGGCTGGTCCGCCTACCCGCGCCACGAGGACTTCGCTGAGTTCCGCTCGATCGCGGACGAGGTCGGCGCCTACCTGTGGGTTGACATGGCCCACTTCGCCGGCCTGGTTGCGGCTGGCCTGCACCCGTCGCCGGTCCCGCATGCGCACGTGGTGTCCTCCACGGTGCATAAGACGCTGGGTGGCCCCCGTTCCGGCTTCATCCTGACCAACGATGAGGAGCTGAACAAGAAGATCAACTCCGCCGTCTTCCCTGGTCAGCAGGGTGGCCCGCTCATGCACGTCATCGCTGCGAAGGCGACCGCGTTCAAGATCGCGGGCATGGAGGAGTTCAAGGACCGTCAGCAGCGCACCATCGACGGTGCGAAGATCCTGGCCGAGCGCCTTACCAGCGAGGACGCGAAGGCTGCCGGCATCGACGTTGTCTCCGGCGGCACCGACGTCCACCTCGTGCTGGTGGACCTGCGTAACTCGCCGATGGATGGCCAGCAGGCCGAGGACCTCCTGCACGCCGCAGGCATCACGGTCAACCGCAATGCGGTGCCGTTCGACCCGCGCCCGCCAAAGGTCACCTCTGGCCTGCGTATCGGCACGTCGGCGCTTGCTACCCGTGGCTTCGGCGAGGAGGACTTCCGCGAGGTGTCCGACATCATCGCCGAGACCCTGATCCAGGGCGAGAAGGCTGATATCCCGGCGCTGCGCGCCCGCGTTGAGGCCCTGGCGGAGAAGTACCCGCTGTACCCGGGCCTTGAAGACTGGAAGATGCTCTAGTCGTTCTGGCCGTCGGCGGCGCTTGCGGTGTCGACATTGTGCCCGCGCTGCTCTGCGAGAGCGGCGCGGGCTTTTTGTAGCCAGTCCGGTTGGTCGTCGAGAAGCGCGCGGATTTGCTCCGTGGTCATCGACTGCTCAACGCCGGCTGCTTTCAGCGCGGTCACCGAGATGCCGAGCTTGCGTGCGACCTCGGTACGGGGGTGCGGGCCGTTGAGGCGCAGTTCTTGCAGCCACGCGGGCGGGTTTTCCTGCAGTTCGCGCAGTTCGGCGTGAGTGATGGCGCCGTCCTGGAACTCCTGTGGGGTGGCGGGAAGGTAGATACCGAGTTTTTTCGCCGCGGTCATCGGCTTCATTGCGGTGCCGGATGGGGTCTGTTCAGTCATGCCCAAAACGGTAGCATTACCTGCCATGCTCACCATCGCGTTCGTCACCGGTACTGAACCCGGCAAATGGTTCCGCCGCTACGCCCAAATGTCGGGCGAGGACCCTGCGACATTGCCGTCGGATGATCCGTTTCCCCTCGTCGGCAAGGATGCGGACGCGGCGCTGGTCAGGCTTCCGGACGAGCGGGTCACGGACGAATACCACGTGGTCCGGCTCTACGAGGAGGCCTGGGGCGTGGCCGTGCCAAAGGACTCCGTCTATGCGGAGGTGGGGGAGGTTGATCGCGGGGATCTTGCGGAAGAGATTGTGAATTTCGAGTACGCAGAGCAGCCGCTTATCGACGATCTGCGCACCGCCCTTTCCGTTGTCGCCGCAAACGTCGGCATCGCCTACGGGCCGTTGCCGTTGCTGAAGACGCTTGCGAAGAAGCAGATTAAGGCGCTGCCGATCGACCCGGGGGAAGGCGTTAATATCACGACGGTTGCGCTCGTGTGGCGGAAATCGGACGATTGTGACGCTATCCAGGACTTTGTTGGTATTACGAAGGGGAGAACTCCCAGGTCGTCGCGCAACACATCACACCCCCGATCGGGTGGGAAGAAGACTCGACGTTCGCGCGGTGCCCATAATGGGCGACGCACCTAAATCAACATGAAAGGTATGACAAATTATGTTTTCCCGTAAGATCGCTGCTTCCGCCGCTGCTGTAGCCCTGGCTGCTACCGGGTTAGTTGCGTGCTCTAACGACGACGACACCGCGGCAGAGACCGAGGTTGTGGAGGCCACCGCTACTGAGACGAACGTAGAGACTGAGACTGCGGCTGCGAAGACGGAAACCGCTGACGCTTCCGCAACCGATTCCGCGGACTCCATCGGCGCTGCGGGCGAGGGCACCGAGGCGACCGAGGAGATTACAACTGCTGACGGCGGCACCGCAATGGTTCCGGCTGGCGTCGTTGCTGCCATGGATAAGTTTGCTGAGCCGTCCTGGGGCGAGCCGATGAAGGTTGAGCAGGTCGACGAAGGCTGGATCGTTACGTACGACCAGGAGCACTACGTCACCTGGAATGAGAACACCGGTGGCGCACCGACCTGGGGTCAGATTGCCAACGAGTGGATGACCGACGTCAACGTGGATAAGAAGCTGGGCTTCCCGCTGGCTCCGGAGGCTGCTAACCCGGACGAGTCCGGCTGGACCCAGGAGTTCGAGCGCGGCTCCATCAACTGGACCCGTGCTGGCGAAGGCGAGCCGTTCGCCGCGGTGATCACCGAGAAGTAAACCGCGCCCATGTAACGGCGTTCGGCCCGGCCCCATGTGAGGGGCCGGGCCGTTTTCGTTTCCCGGTTAGCTCAAATCTTCCTTGAGTGGGTCTTCCTTGACCGGCAGGAGTATCACGAACGCGATGATGGCCAGCGGCACCATGAGGAGGAACACGGGGGTAAGGCCGTCGTTGTAGCTCGACAGCACGACTTCCTTCACCGGCTGAGGCAGTTGCGCCACGCTGCTCGGGGTTAGCGAGTTCGCGGCACCCTCACCGAATTGCTTGCCTAGCGCAGCACCTTCTTCGCCGAGTTTCGCCAGAGCTTCCGGCAGGCGCTCCTCCAGCTTTTCGCGCATGTTGTGAATGAACAACGAGCCGGACAGGGAGGCGCCGATAGCGGAGCCGATCTGGCGGAAGAAGTTGTTCGTCGACGTTGCGGTGCCCACTTGGGCGAGTGGGAACGAGTTCTGCACGATGAGCACAAGAACCTGCATGACCAGACCAAGGCCGAAACCGAAGATGAACATGTAGATCCCGAGCACGGTCAGCGACGTGTCCACGCTCAGCCGAGAGAACAGGAACAGTCCCACGGTGGTAATGAGCATGCCGGACAGTGGGTACATCTTGTAGCGGCCGGTGCGAGAGATGATGAAGCCGACTGCCGTGCCGGTGCCGAGCATGCCGAGCACCATCGGCAGCATCATAAGGCCCGCGTCGGTCGGGGTCAGTTCGTGCACCATTTGCAAGTACGTCGGGAGGTAGGCGAGAGCACTGGTCATCCCGAGGCCAAGCACAGTGCCCGCCAGGGTGGTCAGCACCATGTTGCGGTTGCGGAACAGCCCCATGGGGATCAGCGGGTTAGTCGCGCGCAGCTCGACAATCACGAACAGCACGGCAGCGATCACAGCGATAGCGCTGGTGGCGATGATGGTCGGGGAGGTCCAGTCGTACTGCGTGCCACCCCATGTGGTGGTGAGGATCAGCGACGTGGTGGCCACGATCATCAGCGTGGTACCGATGTAGTCAAAGTTCATGCCCTTGGCGGATCCGCGGCGCAGCTTCAGCACCTTGGTGCATACCGTCATGGCGAGCAGGCCGAGCGGGATGTTCATCCAGAGCGCCCAACGCCAGCCGGGGCCGTCGGTAAACCAGCCGCCGAGGACCGGACCGAGCACCGAGGACACACCAAATACTGCGCCCATCACGCCCATGTACTTGCCGCGCTCGCGAGCAGGAACGACTTCCGCGATGATGGACTGCGAGTTCACCATCATGCCGCCCGCGCCGAGGCCTTGGATGGCGCGGCCGATGATGAGCAGCTCCATGGTGTTAGCAAAGCCGCCGATGGCGGAGCCGATTACGAACAGGCCGATGCCGGTGATGTAGAGCCACTTGCGGCCCAATACGTCGCCAAGCTTGCCGTTGATGGGCATCGCGATGGTCATCGTGACCAAGAACGAGGAGATGACCCAGCTCATGTGGTCCACGCCGCCGAGGTCACCAACAATGGTCGGCAGGGCCGTGGCGAAGATCATCTGGCCCAGCGAACTCATCAGCATGGTCAGCAGCAGGGCGGCGAACACGACGCCGACGTTCGGGGGAGTGGCTTGAAGCGGGTGGCGTCCCGCGCGGGTGTCTACCATGTCATGTCCTTTGCGTAATTCGTGATGTCTTTGGCGTATTCGATGAGCTGCTCGATTGGGTCTCCTTCATCGGGCGGCGCCCAAAGGTACCTGGTCACGACCCCTTGAAATAGCACGACGATGAATAGTGCTTCCGCCTCCAGCGATCCCGAATGCTTGCGGTCCTGCGGGAAGGTTTCAAAGTGGGCGCGGAGGGCGCGACCAATTTCGGTGAGGAATCCGCGCTTTCGGGCGGCTTCGGCGTGCATCAAGCCCGGGTTGTTCTCCAGTAATTGACGACGACACTTCGCCGCCGGACCATCAAACGTGCCCGGCTCAACCACGATGGAACGAATGACAAGCTCCAGCACGTTGTCGCTCTGGGTCGTGCGGATCGCGTCCAGCGCGTCCTCGTCGAGGGTGAACGGAAACGATCCCAAGATCGCCTCGTCCTTAGATTCCACATAGTTGAAGAAGGTTCGCCGGGAGATGCCTGCCTCGCGGCAGATGTCGTCGACGGTGACGTTGTCGTAGCCACGCTTGTCGACAAGCGCCGCCGCCTCGTTGCGGATCCGCTGTAGCGTCTCGCGGCGCTTCTGTTCCCGAATTCCCTCATTTTGCACGGGGTGCAATATTACACCCGGTGCATGTTAAGGCAAACCGGCGGAGAGTTCCCCTTCTACCAGCGCTTTTTCGCCTTCAAAGTACGTCAGTTTCACAATCCCGGGCTCTTGCTTTTCGACGACCCACCGCCCCGAACCATCCCCACACGGCTTCGTCAACGGCACCGACGCACCGTCCTCACCGATCAGTGCGGTGCATCCGGTCAACGGATACGTCACCGACGCGGTCCCACCACCGAAGGTTGCCACCGCTGGCCAGGCCTTCACTTTCGCGTTGTCCTCCAGGCTGTTCAGGGTGCCGGTGTAGGTGCCGGTGGGGGAGGTGGAGTCGTCGTCACGCAACTGCGGTTGTGCCGTCACCGTGACGGTTTCGGGCACCTCGTTGGTCGGCTCCGGCTTCGGGTTGGCGTACCAATATGCCGCAGCGAGCGCGACGCCGATCACGGCGACAATCAGCGCGAGCACACCACCGACGACCCACGGCTTGTTCGGGCCACCGGCAGTGCGAAGCTCGGAGAAAGAATCAGGCATGAAAAAGCCCCCAGCATGTTGAAGTGAAGTGCTGGGGGCAGATTCTAGCTAGGTGCGAGTTGCGGCCTAGTTTCGGTCGGTGTTGGCCATGGACAGTACATCGAGGCGCTTGTCCAGCTCCTCCTCGGTGAGCTTCTCGCCATCAACGAAGCCAAGGTCGATGGTGGCCTGGCGGATGGTGATGCCTTCCTTGACCGCGTGCTTGGCAATCTTGGCCGCGTTCTCGTAACCAATAGCGGAGTTCAGCGGGGTCACGATCGACGGGGAAGACTCGGCCAGGGTGCGCATGCGCTCCTCGTTCGGCTCGATGCCGTCAACCAGCTTGGTAGCGAACTGACGCGAGGTGTTTGCCAGCAGGCGGGAGGACTCGAGCACGTTGCGCGCCATCATCGGGATGAACACGTTGAGCTCGAACTGGCCCTGGGTGCCGCCGAACGCCACAGCAGCATCGTTACCGATGACCTGTGCGGAAACCTGGGTTGCGGTCTCGCACAGCACCGGGTTGACCTTGCCCGGCATGATCGAGGAGCCCGGCTGCAGATCCGGCAGGTGGATTTCCGCGAAGCCAGCCAGCGGGCCGGAGCCCATCAGGCGGATATCGTTCGCAATCTTGTACAGGGAGACCGCAACGGAACGCATCGCGCCGGAGAACTCCACCAGGGAGTCGCGGTTGGCCTGAGCCTCGAAGTGGTTCTTCGCCTCGGAGAGCTCATCGAGGCCAGTGAGCTTCTTGAGCTCCTCGGTAACCTTGCCGCCGAACTCAGCCGGAGTGTTGATGCCGGTGCCCACAGCGGTGCCGCCGATAGCCAGCTCACCCAGACGGTGCAGGGTAGCCTCGACGCGCTCGACACCCAGCTCGATCTGGCGTGCGTAGCCGGAGAACTCCTGACCCAAGGTGACCGGGGTGGCATCCATCAAGTGGGTGCGGCCCGACTTCACAACCTCGTGCCACTCCTTCGCCTTCTTCTCCAGGGACTCCTGGAGCACCTTCAGCGCCGGGATGAGATCGTTTGCGGCAGCCTCGGTGGCAGCAACGTGAGTAGCGGTCGGGAAGGTGTCGTTAGAGGACTGGCCCATGTTCACATGGTCGTTCGGGTGAACCTCAACACCGTTCGCCTTCGCAATGGACGCGATGACCTCATTGGTGTTCATGTTCGACGAGGTGCCGGAACCGGTCTGGAACACATCGATCGGGAACTGGTCGTCGTGCTTGCCGTCCGCAATCTCCTTCGCAGCAGCGATGATCGCGTCCGCCTTCTCAGCGTCCAGCTTGCCCAGGTCCTTGTTCACCTGAGCACACGCAGCCTTCAGCAGGCCAAGGGCGCGAATCTGCTGGGCCTCAAGGCCGCGGCCGGAGATTGGGAAGTTCTCCACAGCACGCTGCGTCTGGGCGCGCCAGAGAGCGTCGACGGGCACCTTGACCTCGCCCATCGTGTCATGTTCGATGCGGTATTCCTGATCAGCCATGATTGTCCTTTACTTCTGTCCCATGCACGCCACGCACGCTAAAGTGCGCTCGTGCCTTTCCAAAGATCGATTATGCCCCAGATAACAAAAACGGGGAGCTGTAATGTCTGAAAACCGGACACAAAAGGCCCCCGCATTGAGGGATGCGCTGGTGGCGTTGGCGGCAATGGCCATTATGTACGCCCTTTTGGCGGGACAAGGTCTGCTGTTGGTGCACGCGAACGTGTCCCGCACCGTCGCGATCAGCATGCTGCCTCTCGCGGTTCTCATTGCCATCGTTGTGCCCTTGGTGCTGCTTATCCGCTACATGAAGAGTCGCGGACTCGAGCTGGGGTTTACGCGGCTAGGGAGTCGAGGCTGGCATGTGCTGTGGCAAGTTCCGGCAGTGATCGTCGGGGCGGCTGCGTCGAGCGCTATCGTCGGCTCGCTGATCGGGATGGAACCAGGCGGAGGCTCAACCGCAGATGACTTAGCCAAAGATGCCGGAAGTGTGGCACCGGTGCTCATCTTGCTTGCCGGTTATCTGCTACTCGGGCCAGTGATTGAAGAGATTGTGTTCCGCCGTGTGCTCATGGGGTACTTTGACACGCTCATGCCGGCAGCAGCGAGCGTGCTGCTCACCTCCGTCATCTTTGCTGCAGCCCATATCGCGCCACCCGTGATCGTCTACACATTCTTCTGCGGCATCGGCCTCGCACTGGTCGCACGGTTCCACGGCGGCATCACTGCGAGTTTCATCGTGCACGTAGCCAACAACTTCGCGGCTAGCGCAGCAGTCATTGGAGCCTTGTTCTAGAACGACAAAGCCCCGCGCTCTTCGCTGAGAAGGCGCGGGGCAAAAGTCAGGTTCTACTTGGTTGGCTCGGAGTAATCGACCACCGAGTAGTCCTGCAGCTTGGCCAGCTGGTGCTGGGATTCGACGTAGCGCACGGTGCCGGACTTCGAACGCATCACCAGCGAACGGGTGGTGGCGCCAGACTTGCGGTAGGTCACGCCACGCAGCATGTCACCGTTGGTCACGCCGGTAGCGGCGAAGTAGCAGTTATCAGAGGTGACCAGGTCGTTGATGCCAAGGACACGATCCAGGTCGTGGCCAGCGGCGAGTACCTTCTCGCGCTCCTCGTCGGACTGCGGGGCTAGCATGCCCTGGATGTCGCCCCCGAGGCACTTCAGCGCACATGCGGTGACAACACCTTCCGGGGTGCCGCCGATGCCCATGGCGATGTCGATGGAGCTGTTGTCCTGAGCGGCAGCAATTGCGCCGGCGACGTCGCCGTCCATGATGAAGCGAACCTTGGCGCCGGCGGCACGGATTTCCTCGACAAGCTTGTCGTGGCGCGGACGATCCAGCACAACAACCGTGATGTCAGCCGGACGAACGCCCTTCGCCTTTGCAACCGACTTGATGTTGTCCTCTACGGAAGCGGTGATATCAATCGCTCCGACCGCCTCCGGGCCGACAGCAATCTTGTTCATGTAGAACGCGTCCTGCGGGTTGAACATGGAGCCACGATCCGCGGCAGCAATAACAGAAATCGCGTTCGGGCGACCCTCTGCCATCAAGCGGGTGCCATCTACCGGGTCAACGGCGATATCCACCGCAGCACCACGGCCGGTGCCAACCTGCTCGCCGTTGAACAGCATCGGGGCCTCGTCCTTCTCGCCTTCGCCGATCACGATCACGCCGTCCATCTCCACGGAGTTGATCATCTTGCGCATCGCGTTCACGGCAGCGCCGTCGCCCTCGTTCTTCTGTCCGCGACCCACCCAACGGCCGGAGGCGAGCGCTGCCGCCTCCGTCACACGGACGAGCTCCATTGCTAGGTTGCGGTCAGGGACAAGATCAGACTGTTCAGTCATCGCGGGGGCCTTCCTCCAGAGGACAAAAATCGACCCCTCTATTCTGGCACTTCCACACGCCGAAGTGTTGGTATCGCCCACCTTTACGGGGGAGAAGCCCGCCCGTTCTGGGGTGCAGGTGGCTCATGACATACTGAAACGCGTGGCAAACGACAAGAAACCCCGCATCTTCCAAAACGGCCGAGACATGGCAATCAACGCCGTGCTCATTGTGGTGCTCATGCTCGTCGCTGTCGGCGCGACCGGGCTGTGCTCCTTCAACCCCGGCGCCCCAGAATCCGGCCCCGTGCAGGAGGTCGACGCAGAAGCGTTCCTCGACCTCGAGGCGCGTGCGGTGAACTACCCGGTGCGCTACCCGCAGATGCCAGAAGGCTGGACCACCAACTCGGCGCGCCGCAGCATGCTTGCCGGCAACTCGGCACCCGTCGTCGGGTGGGTCACCCCGAACCGTGGCTACCTGCAACTCACCCAGACTGGCGTCGATAAGGATGCGGCGCTCCAAGCCTCCAACACCGACAACCGTATGCTCGATCGCACAGTGCGTATCGACGACACCGACGTCGAGGTCTACACCAGCGACGAACGCGAGGTCCGCGACCTGTGGATTGTGGACGCCGGCGACGCACGCTTCGTCGTCACCGGCGCAGGCAGCACGGACGAGTTCGAAGAGCTCATCAGCGCAGCGCTGAAGGCTACTCCGATCACACCCCAGTAGCTTCTAGTACTTACTGCTCAGGAGCCTGCCCGCTGACCTGACGGGTGCTGATGGCTTCTTCGACGCGCTTCGAAGCGCCGTCGAGAAGCACCTCGCACCGCTTCGCCAGCGCCTCACCGCGCTCCCAATACTTCAACGACTCGTCCAAACTCATCTGGCCGAGCTCCAAAATCTTCACCGTCTCCACAAGCTCATCGCGAGCCTGCTCGTAGGTCAGCGTCTCCGGGTCCGGGAAAGC
The DNA here is from genome assembly GCF_001810365.1 of Corynebacterium sp. HMSC055D05. Classification (NCBI taxonomy): domain Bacteria; kingdom Bacillati; phylum Actinomycetota; class Actinomycetes; order Mycobacteriales; family Corynebacteriaceae; genus Corynebacterium; species Corynebacterium sp. HMSC055D05. The sequence continues at coordinate 16,741 of NZ_KV801045.1, read as the reverse complement.
ATTGTCGTTCGCCTGGCCGGATCCAAACGTGTTGTCTGTCATGAGTGTTCCTTAAACGTTCTTAGTTGACTTCAGCTGGTTGCATTAATCAGCGGGAGTGGTGGACATCGAAGCGGCGGTAATCGAGCCATCGCCGACACGGATACGCAGCTGCGCGCCGGGCTGAGCCTGATCAATAGAGGTCACAACCTCAGGGCCAGAGTGGTCGCGCGGAACCACCTGCACCACGGCGTAACCACGGGCCAAGGTTGCAGAGGGGCCGAGCGCCGACACCTGCGCGCGCAACGCCGAGACCTGCTGGTTCTCACGCTGCAGCACATGGGAAATGTCGCGGCGGATCAACGCCTGGGCGCGCTCCACTTCCTCGCGGCGGCGCGTGATCGCCATCATCGGATCCGCTAGGGCAGGACGGGTGCGAATCGACGCGAGGCCGTTTCGTTCCCGCTGCACCCATCCGCGCAGGGCGGCGGACATGCGGGCACGTGCTTCGTCGATAAGCGCACGCTCCTGCACAACATCCGGCACGGCACGCTTCGCAGCATCGGTCGGGGTGGCGGCGCGAACATCAGCCACATTGTCCAGCACCGGGTTATCCGGCTCGTGGCCAATCGCCGAAATGACAGGTGTGCCAGCGGCCGCCACCGCGCGTTGCAGGGCCTCCTCCGAAAACGGCAACAAGTCCTCAACCGAACCGCCGCCGCGGGCGATGATGATCACCTCCACGTCCGGATCGCGATCCAGCACCTGCAGTGCCTCGATCACCGCAGGCACGGTCGTCGGCCCCTGTACCGGCGTGTTGATGATCTCGAAGTTCACCTGTGGCCAACGTCCCTGCGCCACCGTGACCACGTCACGCTCAGCAGCCGAACCACGCCCCGTGATTAGACCAACCTTTTTCGGAAGGTAGGGCAGCGGGCGCTTCCGCGCCGGATCAAACAGGCCCTCGGCCGCCAACTGTTTACGCAACGCCTCAATGCGCGCCAACAGCTCGCCTGCGCCAACGTGGCGGATCTCCGCCACCTTCATCGAAAACGAGCCGCGGCCCTGATAAAACGTCGGCTTGCCATACGCCACCACGCGGTCGCCGTCCTTCAACGGCACAGCCATGCCGGTGAGCAGCGACGTCTCCGCCGTCAACTGCACCGACACCTGCTCCTGCGTATCCCGCAACGTCATATACGACAACCGCCACGACGGCTTCGTATTAATCTGCGTGAGCTGGCCTTCAATCCACAGCCAACCCAACCGGTCAATCCAACTCTTCACGGAGTTATTGAGCTTGGCCACAGACCACGGCGATTCCGGCGTGCTCTTCGGCGGCGCCCCTTGCGCTTGTGCCATGCGATGCTCCTTTCTCCCCAGTACTTCTGCCAGGTAAACAGTACCCGGCGGGCACCAATTACCCGCCTACTGTTTTTGACGTAGATTCGTTAGGGTTGGTTCCATGACTGATCAGGGTAAGAAAGTGCTACTCGCGTCCCCACGCGGATACTGTGCAGGCGTGGATCGCGCCGTGGAGACCGTAGAAAAGGCGCTGGAGAAGTACGGCGCCCCCGTCTACGTGCGCAAGGAGATCGTGCACAACAAGTACGTGGTGGAGACGCTGCAGGACCGCGGCGTGATCTTTGTCGACGAAACCGACGAGGTCCCCGAAGGATCCCACCTCGTGTTCTCCGCCCACGGTGTGTCGCCCGCAGTGCGCGAATCCGCCAAGGAGCGCAGCTTGCACACCCTCGATGCATCCTGCCCGCTGGTGACTAAGGTGCACAACGAGGCGAAGCGCTTCGCCCGCGACGGCTACCACATCCTGCTCGTCGGCCACGAAGGCCACGAAGAGGTCGAAGGCACCGCAGGTGAGGCTCCGGACATCACCCACCTCGTCGACGGCGTCGACGGCGTCGACCGCCTGCCGGACTTCCCGGAGGGGCAGAAGCTGGTGTGGCTGTCCCAGACGACGCTGTCTGTCGACGAGACCATGGAGATCGTCAACAAACTGCACGAGCGTTACCCGAACTTGGAGAACCCGCCGAGCGACGACATTTGTTACGCCACCCAAAACCGCCAGGCCGCGGTGAAGAAGATCGCGCCGCAAAGTGACCTGGTCATCGTGGTCGGCTCCCAGAACTCGTCCAACTCGAAGCGCCTCGTCGAGGTCGCGCTCGAGGCCGGCGCGCAGGAGTCCCACCTGGTCGATTACGCCCACCAAGTCGACGATGCCTGGTTCGAGGGTGTCAACACCGTTGGCGTGACCTCTGGCGCCTCGGTGCCGGACATCCTCGTGCGCGAACTGCTCGACTATCTGGGGGAGAAGGGCTACGGCGACGTGGAAGAGATCACCACCACCGTGGAGACCATCACCTTCTCGCTGCCGCGCGAACTGCGCCTGCCGCGCCGCGAGGCACCGCTCGAGGCATAAACCCCGCCGAGAACGACCAAAGGCCTTGCCCCGTTGACATCGGGACAAGGCCTTTAGCCTTTGTACAAGTCCTCGCCGAGGCGGTGAACCGCACGTGAAGAACCACCGGTTTCTCCGGATCTACGCGAGCCACTCGCATTTGCCTTGCGACGACGCGCCCCCTCCGACTTCGCCCGCTCCAACAACTCCTGCACAGGAACCGACCGAGCCTGCTCGCGAGCCCTCCGCCCTTGAGAATTTGTGCGACGGTTGCTGCGGTTCTGCGAGGTCCGCTGGGCGGTTTCGCGTCGGCGAATCGCATCGTTTTGCCGACGGATCAGTCGCAGCCGCACCGCAGCGATAAGCAGCGAGCCCGCGGTGGTGAAAAACAGCACCGGGAAGTACTCCGCCACCGGGTACGCGATACCGAGCAGTGCAGTCTTAGCGCTCGCGCCGCCAGCCGACAGGCTCTCGCGCGACATGAAGTAACCCGTGGCCACCAGCGCGGCGACAAACATTAATGGTGCGCTCGTCACCGTCAGGGAAAGCCCCTTCGGGTTCACCAACGTGGTCACCACGATGACCGCGAGGGCATACAGCGCAAGAAACGGCCACGAAATTACACCTGCGGACAGCGACAGCAGCACGCCGGTGAACAGGGCGGCGAACACGATGCCGAGGCCAGACCCCGTCGGCAACCCAACAAAGGTGGCGGACGTAGGGGAATGGCTCCGGCTCGAAAGATGTGACACGCTGACGCAGCTTACCTGTCATTGTCCTCCGCCATGTGCCGGGCACGCGTTGAAACCGGATTCAGCTCGGGCGCCTGCTCCCGCCGTACGGGAACGTTGGCCTCCTCAAGCTTGCGGGCCGTCACCATTACGCGGGAATCCATCGACGCCAACGTGGCGTTGTATGCCTCAACTGCCTTCTCCAATGAGGCGCCGACTTTGTTGTAGTGGCGGGCCATCGTCGATAAACGCTGATGCAGTTCCGCACCGAGGCGCTGCACCTCCTTCGCGGACGCGTTGATAGCTTCCTGCCGCCACCCCAGCGCCACTGTGCGTAGCAGCGCAAACAGTGTGGTCGGGGTGGCGATGACCACGTCGCGCGAAAACGCATAGTCAAGCAGTTCCGGATCGAGCCCGAGCGCGGCATCCAAAAACGGGTCAGCTGGCACAAACAACACGACGAACTCCGGGGTCGGCTGAAACGCGTTGATGTAGGTCTTGTTTGACAACGTATCCACATGCGAACGCAGCAAATGCGCATGGCGGCGCAGGTGGGCCTCGTGTTCCTCAGGATCGTCTGTGTTCAGCGCGTCGAGGTAAGAGCCGAACGGAACTTTCGCGTCCACCACGATGTTTCGGCCCTGGGTGAGGCGGATGATCATGTCGGGGCGGACCCGGGTGTCGTCGATACGCATGTGCGCCTGCGTATCAAAGTCGACATGTTCGAGCATGCCTCCGAGCTCCACGACGCGCTCCAGCTGCATCTCGCCCCAACGCCCGCGCGTCTGCGGGGAGCGCAGCGCAGTGATGAGTTGATCGGTGCGGTCACCGAGGCGCGCGGAGGTGCGCCCGATCGCCTGCACCTGCCCTGCGATTGCCGACGACGCCACCGCCTGCTGCTTATCCATCGCATCAAGCTGCTCACGCATGTCCTTCAACGCGCGAGCGACGGGGCGTAGATCCTGTGGCGGAGCCGGCTGAGGTGCAGAACGGCGAAACCACGCCACGCCAGCGAATACCCCGACGATAAACCCGGCGAGGAGACCCGTTGCAAGGATGAGAAAGACCGTGGAGGTTTGCATGCCGGAGATCTAACCACCCCGGCACGACACACTACTCGTCGGGTTCGCTTTTATGTTCGAACTCCCTGCGGCGCAAGATGGTGCGATTGCCTACCTCGCGCAACTTCTTCAAGCTGTTCGACGCGAAGTGGGGCGACTCCTTGTCCTCATCACCTTCTTGCACGTCCTCTTCGGGGGTCTGCGGAGCGTTCACCCAGTCACGCTCGCCACGCCACGCCTCGCGCTTGTGTACAGACTCGGCCTCGTCGATTTCCGCAATGAGCTTGCCTTCCGGAGTGGCGAAGGTGAGGTCCTCGGCACGGACCTCGCCGGCGTTGATGCGCAGGATATCCAGCACGTAGCGGTACACCACAGCAATCATCGCCGCCGCTGGTACCGCGAGGAAGCCGCCCATGAGGCCGAAGAGGCCGCCGCCGACGGTCACGGAGATCAGCACGATCACCGGGTGCAGGTTCATCGCCTTGGACTGCAGCAGGGGAGAGAGCACGTTGCCCTCAAGCTGCTGGGTGGCCAGGACGATGCCGAGCACGATCAGGGCCTTGGTGAACCCGAGCGTGACCAGTGCGATCAGGACCGCCAGCGCGCCCGCGACCACCGCACCGACGATCGGGATGAAGCCTGCAACGAACGTAATAATCGCAAGCGTGAACGCCATGGGAACGCCGACGATGGCAATGCCGATGCCGATCACCAGCGCATCGATGAGGGAACACACCGCCTGCGCCCTGATGAAGCCCGACAGGGTGTTCCAAGCGCGGGTCAACAGTTCCGTGAAGTGGAGTCCCGTGCGTCCGCCCGTCGCGCCGCGCAGCCACGGCAGGAAGCGGTGGCCGTCCTTCAGGAAGAAGAAGGTCAGCACGAACAGCACCATCAGCGTCACCGACAGGCCTGCCGCGGTGTTGATGCCGGAGAACACGCCACCGGCGATGGCGCCGGCCTGGTTCTGGACCCACCGCGTGATTTCGTCGACACCCTCGTTCAGGTTCTCCGGATTCACGTTCAGCGGTGGACCCTGCGCCCACAACTGCAGGCGCTGCACACCCTCGAGCGCCTGGATGTACAGCAGCCGCGATTGGCCCACAATATCGGGGGCGACGATCATGCCGAGGGCTGCCAGCACGCCGAAGAACAGCAACATGGTCACCATGGCCGCGAGGCCATCGGCGAACTTATGGTTGCGCAGCCAGCTCGCAACCGGGGCAAGCACCGTGCACACAATCAGCGCGAGCACCGCAGGCAACACGCCGACCCAAAAGGCGCCGATGAGCTTGCCTATTGCGAAGAAAAACAGTGCGATGACCAGCAGTCGCAGCGTAAATTTCGCCCCGGAGGAAACCCAGGCGTTAAACACCACGATGCGATCGACGCGGTCGTCGCGCTTGTCTGCAGGCTGAATCGGAGCGGTCACGCGAACTATTGTGCCCCACTGCACATTGCTTTGCGACGAACCCCTCACAACCAGCGCCACAACGTGGGATAGGATGGAGCGCCGTGAGCCTTACTCTTGGAATTGTCGGTCTGCCCAACGTCGGTAAATCCACCTTGTTTAATGCGCTGACGCGCAACGAGGTGCTTGCCGCTAACTACCCGTTCGCCACCATCGAGCCGAACATCGGCCTGGTGGAGCTGCCGGATCCGCGCCTGGATCGGCTGGCGGAGATCTTCGACTCGGAGCGCGTGCTGCCAGCAACCGTGTCCTTCGTGGACATCGCCGGCATCGTCAAGGGCGCGTCCGAGGGCGAGGGCATGGGTAACGCCTTCTTGGCCAACATCCGCGAGGCGGACGCGATCTGCCAGGTTGTGCGTGCGTTTTCCGACGACAACGTCATCCACGTCGACGGCCAGGTCAACCCGTCCTCCGACATCGACGTGATCAACACCGAGCTGATCCTCGCGGACCTGCAGACCATCGAAAAGGCCCTGCCACGCCTGGAGAAGGAAGGCCGCAAGGACAAGGACGTCGCCGACCAGGCCGAGGAGGCCAAGAAGGCCCAGGCCATTCTTGAAGACGGCCGCACCCTCTTCGCCGCCTCCAAGACCGGCGATATCGACCTGGCACTGCTGCACCCCCTGCACCTGATGACCGCCAAGCCGTTCCTCTACGTCTTCAACTCCGACGAAGCCGTGCTGACCGACGAGGCGAAGAAACAGGAACTGCGCGAACTCGTCGCCCCTGCCGAGGCTGTGTTCCTCGACGCCCAGACCGAAACCGAGCTGCTCGAACTTGACGACGAAGACGCAGCCGAGCTCCTCGCCGCCGTCGGCCAAAACGAACCAGGTTTGAAGACCCTGGCCAAGGCCGGCTTTGACACCCTCGGCCTGCAGACCTACCTCACCGCAGGCCCGAAGGAGGCTCGCGCCTGGACCATCCACAAGGGGGACACCGCCCCGAAGGCCGCAGGCGTGATCCACTCCGACTTTGAAAAGGGTTTCATCAAGGCCGAGATCGTCGGCTTCGAAGACCTGGACGCGCTCGGCTCCATGGCCGAGGCCCGCGCCGCCGGCAAGGTCCGCCAGGAAGGCAAGGACTACGTCATGGTCGACGGCGACGTGGTGGAGTTTCGTTTCAATGTAACCTGAGGCGCGCTAGTGTTAGCGGCATGACAACACGTGCTGCTATTTACCTCCGTATCTCGCTCGATGCTGCCATGGACGGCCTCGCCATCGACCGGCAGCGCCAGGACTGCGAAGCCCTTGCCGAGCAACGCGGCTGGGACGTCGTGCATACCTACGTCGATCAGTCGATCTCCGCGTCGAAGAAGGACGTGGACCGCCCCGACTACGACGCGATGGTGGCGTCCTTTGAGCGCGGCGAGATCGACGCGATCATTTGCTGGGACCTCGACCGCCTCACACGGCAGCCCTGGCAGCTCGAAGAGTGGATCGACAGGGCAGAGGAGCAGGGGCTGAAACTCGTCACTGCGAACGGTGATGCTGACCTTGCCACCGACGGCGGCAGAATGTACGCGCGCATCAAAGCAGCCGTGGCACGCGGCGAGATCGAGCGAAAGAGCATGCGCCAGTCTCGTGCGCAACAGCAACGCGCCGAGCAGGGCCGCTGGTACTCCGGCGGTGTGCGCCCTATCGGCTACACCTCCACCGGCGAGATCATTCCATCCGAAGCCGCCGCCGTGCTCGGTATGTTCCGCGCTGTCGAGAGGGGCAACTCCATGCGCGACATTGCGCGCGCCTTATCTGGGGTCGATCAACCGGGCTTGCCGGATATCCCGACCACGCCGCGCCATATGTACACCGTGGTCACAGAGCGCAACGCTCGACGCCGCGCTGAAGGCCAGGAAGAAAAGCCGGTTCCCGACGCGCAGCCGTGGGCCACACGTCGTTGCACTCGATCCTGCGCAACCCCGTGTATGCGGGTTACTCCACTTATAAGAAGGCCAAGCGCAAAGGCGTGAAGAACAAATACCGCCGTGTCACGCATATCGTCCGCGACCCCGATACCGGCGAGCCGGTGAAAGGGCAGTGGGAGCCGATCGTCACACCAGATCTGTGGTGGCGCGTGCAGAACGTGCTCGACGATCCCGACCGGCTGACCAACAAGGAGCGCCGGAACACTCGCCGCCATCTCGGCTCGGGTCTGTATGTCTGCGACGAGTGTGGCAACCCCGTGCGCACACATGCCGACCGCTACCGCTGCGCCGCCTGTGGATTAGTGCGCACACATAGCGTCGATGATTTTGTGCTCGCCGTGATCCGCGCCCGCCTTGGCCGTGACGACCTGGCGGACCTGCTGCCGACTGTGGACGACGACGAGGTCAACGCCATCGACGACGAACTCGCTGAGCTTCGCGCAAAGCTCGCCCGCGTCCAGGCTGACTACGATGAGGAGCTTATCGAGGCCCGTGACCTCAAGCGCGCGCGAAACCGTTATGAGCCGCAGATCGAGAAACTCGAAACGCGCCGTGCCCGTCTTGCTGGCGCATCGGCGCTGCTCGACACAACCGGCTACGCCTCGCCCGTGGATGCCTTCGACAACGCAGAGCTTGCCGTGCAGCGCCGAGTCATCAATACCCTGTGCCAGGTGCGCCTGCGCCGTGGCGTGCGCGGCACCAAGACCTTTAACCCTGAATCGGTGCAGATCGTGTGGAACTAGGTTGCAGTGTGTGACACGTCAACAATCGCGCGCATGCGCTGCGGCGCGCAAAGCTCTTACGAAGGAACGCCACGGGAGCCGGCAGTTCGGGGGAGATCTGCCTTCGTGTATCGGGGGCGACACTGCTCAACCGTGGCGTTCGCAGGAAGTATGACACGGCTCTTGTTACCCCAGAGGTCGTAGGTTCGAATCCTGCCCCCGCTACCAACTTCCAAGAGGGATTCGCGGAACTGGTTAGTCCAGATTCGCGAAACTCCCCAGAAACAGAAAAAGCACCCTTCACCGGGTGCTTTTTCTGTTATTAAACCGTTCTCCCGCACACCAAACCGGGATAATCCGCACTTTCCACATACTACGTGCCCCCGCACCCGCACCACCCCAATTTCCACGCCCTCCCGATCTAAAACAGCGCCCGCGCCGGGTTCCCACACCCAACGCCTACGCGACCATCGGCGGATCGTTACCAGTCGCCACATCCGCCAACGGCGACGGTTTCACACGCTGCTTCGGCGGTTGTCCGGGACCTCGCCCAGTTGGCTTCTTCGCTGGGTCATCCTCACCACGCAACCATGACTGAATCAAGCGCACGTTCACGCTCACCGCGCCAACAGTCAAAAGGAAAAACTGTTTCACCCAACCACGCAACAAACGAGTAGTGGACGCGCCCAGCCCCACGCCAGAACCACCATGATTTTTCAGCATGGAGTTACGAGTCTCGATCACGTTTCGCCCAGTGCCATACAACCCATGCCACGCCTTTGAGCCATGATGTGGTCCCTGCTGTTCTAACTTCGCGAACGTTCCCACCTTCGACGCTCCCGTGCCAATGTGGATTACACCGCTCCCGGTGCCGTCCTCGCCAACCGTGACCTTGCGCGCACGAGTCTTCAAACGCGGACGGCGGGGAGTTGAACCTTCACTAGTACCTGCATCATCGCCAGGCGTATTCGTAGCGCTGTGTGCTTTCTGCTCAGCGTCCACCTTCTTTAAGTGTGCGAGCACATCCTCAACCGTGTCGAACGCGCCAGTAAGTGATTCATCTTCACCAGAAGACGCGCCCGCGCCCGCGCTCGCCTTCACCCCGCGCGAACCTGAACGCTTATCGGAAGCAGTTTTCTGCTCCCATTCCAACGGGATCGTGATCGTCCCCTGAGTGCAAATCTGTCCGGGGTTCGTCGGCTGATGGACAGGCTGAATTGGCAATAACGCCTTCGGGCGCTTGCGCACATCCTTTTGCTTCGATGGGATCTTCTTCGCCAACGAACACGACACCGACGGGCATTTCCCCTTCGCAGGGCATGCAAAACGCTGGTTGCCGGTCGATTTATCAATCCCCTTGGACGCAAGTGCATACTGTTTGCGGTCTTCGACAATTGCGGTGTATTCTTCGTCGGTAATTTCCCCATTGTCGCGCTTTTCCCGCGCGTTAACATAATGCTCTTTCGCACTTATGGACGGACAAAACCAGACACCATCAAGCAACACCGCACCTGCGTGCGTTCCCTGGATGCCGTAATACTGCTGATTTTTCCGCTTGTAATCGCCCACGAGTTTGTACCCATGCTGGCGAAGCGGAATTTGCAAGTTCTGAGGTGCAGCGTTCGGGAAATATGCGCGGTCGCCAACGAAGTGACCGGACGGGGTATTCGCCTTAATCACGTTATCCATCGCCCAAAGCGCTTTTTCGGAAATGCGCTTGCCAGGACGGTCAAAACCAATACCAGCGATCAGCGCCGGGTACGTGCTACCGAAACCGGAGCCAAACATGGACACTAGTGTGGACTCATAGCCCCAAAACACGTTGCGCTTGTCATCGTAACCGTCCGATTTGTGATCACCCTCGCGCACGTACCAGCCCGCGTCAGCGTCAGCAGCGGTACGGGTGGAATGTTTCGTGTTGCCCTTGCGAGAAATCACCGTGGACGTTCCATCAACACACACGTCGCCCTTCCACTCGGACAATCGATCTTGCCCAAACGTGGCACGGCTTGCTTCAATGAGCGCATTCATAAGAACGTGCGCACGCTTTTTGCGCGTAATCACTAAGGCTTTGTTGCGAGATTTCTTTAATCGCTCGTACTCATCTTTGTCCTTGCGCTTGTAGTTGGAAGTTTCCGGGTAGGGGTCAACGACGGAAAATATCGTTTCCAGCGTTCGGCGCAAACGGTGATACCAGACACGTCGCTCATCTTCGGTGAAACGGTCGTATTTTTTGAAGTCTTTCGGGGCGAGCCCAATTTCTTCCCATGCTTGTTCGGACAAGCGCCCGCAAATCAGACGCGAGCCTTCGGTGATTAATAACGGGGACGCTTCCACGCCGAGCGCGAGCATGATCATCAGTGCCGTGCGGATGGAAATGTATGGTTTCGCGCCACCTGGGTGTTTGTCTGCGCGGGATTCGTCTACCCATGCAGTGATCATTTCGACCGCGCCGGAAGTGTCCACGATTTGTGCCACCGCCTGAATCTGGCTGACATGGATCGTAGATGAGTAGATCGTAATCGGTTGAGGTTGTGGCATCTCGCGGACACCTCCTTTCTTGATATTAATTCGTTGGTATGTTCGATAATGAAGTTGTAGTTAGGTAAGGGTTTGCGCCGGGTGGGGGAGGAGTGGTGTGAGTCAAAATGAATCACGAGCACGCACCCGCGCCCAACGCACGCGCCTAGATCGCACGCAATGCTGGGGGCGTGTCCGTACCCGCGTAGCGGATCTGATTTTCAAAGGCTCGCGCACTTACCGCCCCTACACGCTCGCGATACTTCACGTAATGCTGAAGATCGCGCAAACCTGACGCTTCACAAATCGCTGCTTCCGGAATATGCGCTTTCATCAATCGCACAATCCAGGTGGTACGCATTCTCGATAACGTGACCGGAACGTGCGCTAAGCGCACCCGTCGCACGAAATCAGACGCGCACGAGCGCCCAGTAACACGATCTCCCGGCAGAAAGACAAACTCATCCTGCGCGCGTCCTGCTATCGCATCACAGAGCGTGTCAGCGTAATCAGCCGACACGGGAACATAACGTTTCCCCGCCCCGCGATAGCCGTGCGGATACACCACCACACCCGCGCGAGTAATCTCCACGTCCTTAACCGTGAGCGAATCGACCTCACAGTTACGCAGTCCCGCGCCCAGTCCAAGCGCAAGCAGAACGTGAGCGTTTTCGCGAGCGCGATCCGTCGCTAACGCGCTCGCCCACTGGTCCAAGTAAGCGACCTCGTTATCGTCATAAGGCTCGTTGGCAAGGCTGGTGGGGTAGGAGACTTTATCATCTCTCCCGTTCCACGTCATCGAGACTGTGCGCCCAACCTTTTCCAACTTAGACTCCAACGAGGACAACGTATGCGTGGAAAGATTCAAATTCGAAACGTGAAAGGCTATGAAGTCCGCGTCAAACACCTGCTCGGGTACGAGATCGTAGCCGTGGTGAAGTGCGTCAATTGCAAGTCGTGCAACCCCGAGTGCAATCTTGCGTAACGTATCGCCGGATGCTTCGGGGTAGGTGGACACGACACACTCAGACACGAAGGTGCGAACCTGTTGCCAATCATGCATGTCGAGCACGGTTGGCTGGTAAGTGCTCATGTAAACGGATGCGGATAACAACTCGGACAGTGTGAAGGACTCCTTTAGCGCAAAACACGTTCCAAATGGAACGAAACTTACTAGAGTCTGCCATGCCACAATGGGATATGTCAAGGTCAGGAGCATTAATTGCGCCCTCCCTCGATTATTGTCAACTCCGTAGGTTGACACTTTTTGGTACTTGGCTCTTCCGGACGATGCACACGAGAGTCGGACACCACGTTTCTTCCGGTTAGCGTTAAATCCGTTGCAATCGCTGCAAACTCCACGAGAGCGCCTGTATCAAGTGGTGCAATCGCACGGGTGCGCTGGTAGATGTGCATGGACTTGCCTGTAAGAGCATGGAACGCTTCATATGAAATCCCGCTCTTGATTAGGTTGACACGCCATGTCGCGACGAGTCTTCGCACGTTGACTGGCGGAAGATTCGGTCCACGTTTGAATCGGTACATGTATTCGGACACCGCTTGTGGATCTCGCTTGCGAGAGGGGCAGAACACAAACTCATCGGGTTCACGTTCGTGGACGATCTGAAGAAAACGATCAGACAGTGACGGGGCAATCGCGTGTGTTCGCCCGTTCACGTCAACGGACACGATAAAACCGTCATGCACATCACGAGCGCGAATAAGAATGATTTCATCGGTTGTCACACCTGCAAGTCCAAGTGTGACCGCCACGCGCACGCACTCGCGCTTTAAGGGCGTTGATTGTGCATCGAGCGAACGGATTATCTCGGATACTTCATCGGGTGAGTACGGCTTGTACTGCTCATCAGCGTGACGAGCGTTCGTTTTCCAGGTACGTGTTCCGATAGCCGTAAGGACGTTGCCAATAGTGGTGAGGTGTCGTTTTCGTTCTTCTTTCGTCGCTTGCTTGAGATGTAGTTGATTCACGCTCCATGCAATGGTTTCCGGATCGAATAAGTCAACATCGTCAAGACTGCCGTGTTCTGCAAGGATGCGCGCGGTGTGTCCAGTGAGCACAGTGAGGAAGTTCGTCACGTTATCGCGCGTGAGTTTCACCGTGTGAGGGTTCTTGTCGGCGTAGGAGAACACGTCTATGACCATTTTCGTGATCGTGGGGCGCAATTGCTCCCAATCGTCAGGGGAGACCGTAGTGGGGGAAGGGACGTAAGCGCCTACCTGGTTGCGCGCGTCATCGAGTGTGTATTGCGTGCTCATGCTGCCACCCCCGTAGACTGGTGGGCATGTCCGGACGCGCTCCAACCACTCGTCCCCGCGATCTCGCGGGGTGTAATCAGGGGACGCGATTTAGCCAGGTCGAAGTTGATGACCCCGTGCTTGCTCGCGCCGTTGAGGTCGCAAGGAATATAGAGTGCATGCTGGAAACGCTGGAACGGGCGGGAGTGATTAATTCCATGCACGATTTCGCCCGCAGTTCCGGGATTTCTCACGCATCCATTGGGCGCGTCATCCGGGGTGAGCGCTGGATTAATGGGGAACTTCTGGCGCGACTTGAACACACCAGCGGTTTTCGTTTGTGGGGGCAGCACGCCGAGAAGATCAGCGAGCCACGGTTTGATGTTGAGCATAGATAAGCCTTTCTTTATGGATAGTTGTTGTGTGGAGATCACCTCCTGATGAGTGAGGTAGAACCGGGTAGCCCCGGACGTAAAAAACGGGTGCCGTTCGGAAAACGTCATCCGAACTGGACGCAGTTGTCCGATGAGGAATTGGAAGAGCAGTGCTCCCCGTCTCCGTTGGACTGGAAACTGATCACCCTTGCGCGAAACCTGGATCGGGAGATCCATGTCCAGATGGAGCGCGGGCGGATTACCCCGCCTACCTACAAGCGATTCGCTGAAATGGTCGGCGTGGATCTTCCGGTGATCATGGACATGATTCGTGCCAGGAGATGGGCGGATAGTGAAACTATTGCCCGGTTAGAGGTCGCTATGTCGCGCCCGTTATGGGCACCGGAGAAGGCGCGCCCGTATAAGGACGCGCCGGAGTTCTGGCGCGAGCATGAGCACAAGCGCTTGCAAGAGCGTGACCGGAAGCGCTGGGAGGAATACCGGAAGCGTTTTAGCCGGTAGTGGCATGTGGCGCGGGTGGGATTGGCGCAGGTATGGGGCGTAAGTCATTTTGAGATACACCTTCAGACTCGCGCCCCTCCTCTTCGTCTAAGCGAGCAGCCAAGTCAGCAAATGACTCACCGGGTAAGAAGTTCTCCCACCCGTTCATCACCGCGATCATGCAAAACTTCGCAAACCCAGATGCATCCGGCAGAACGATAAACCCACCACCTGCAATCGAGTGCAGCGCATAAGCCAATTGATGCCAAATGTCATCTAGTGTTCCGTCGTGATAGAGGAAGATCCCGCCGTTGTATTGCATCGAAGGCGATCCCGAGTAGATCACAGGACTGTTGAGCGAGGTGTTTCCCGATTCGGCATCTTTCCCGATCTTAAAAAGAAGTTCTGTTGGGTGAACGTTGGTGGTCCAATCGGTATAGATCAGTCCCTTCTTCCCTGTTGGCATAGGAGGAACGAGTTCGCATACCTGCTCGATGAGCGAGATTGGGTCATCTTCTAGGACCACAATCGGGTGATCAGGATTGTGGGTGGATTTCGGGTTTCCACGGATGTTCCACTTTTCCGAGTGCGCCATTCGTACCTGCACGGGAAACACTGGTGGTTTCTTCGCTGCTCGTTGTTGCTGGGAGCGGTTGTTAGTTGTAGTCGTTTTCATCAGTACACAATTCCTTTACTTGTTCGTCGGTCCGCAACACTTCTCGACTGTCAAGAAGTTTGTGTGTCGTTGCGGTGACATGAACAACTCAACCGCAGGACAAAGGATTTAGATACGTCGAAATGTGCGGATCGTGCTTGTTGGTGCGCACTGGTGGATCGTTCGAGGTGGCACGGGTGTGACTACCTAGTAGGTGTTAATAAATATAAAGCGCAATTACCTAGTAGGTGCAGGTAGACGATTAATTACACGTCTGTTTCGGTTCGCAAGTGTGCGTTGGTGCAGGATGGGGTTGGTGGTGAGGTGGTATTAATCAACCAGCGAGCGCCGGAGCGTGAAACTGGCGATATCGCATTATTGCGTTTTGCAAGTGCGCGAGAACGTAGGAAAACAGCGTGTGAGCAGGGAGAAAAATTTCTTGAAAAATCTTTTCGTGCGCGTTTGTGTCTTCGGGCGCGAGTTGAAGTGGTTTGAGAGTGATGCGATTTGGTAGGCGCGGAGTGTGTTCAGTGGCGCGTGAGTCAATATGACACGCGCTCAAGGAGTGGGCGCGGGCACGAACAATGCCCACCCCTCAGTTGATAGCGTGCTGTTGTTCCTCCATCAGAACGTCACTGAAGCGCCGATTGAAACTCTCTAGCAATCGACGGGCTTCTTCAACTTCGTCTGGACTGTCATTATCCCAGTCAGCCATGAACGTGTTTACCTCAACCTCGCCCTCACCGCGCTGTAATCGCTGCTTTTCTACCTCGTTCTGGAGGACTGCTGCTCGCTGCTTTAGCATCTTTACTCCTGGATTTCCCTTCAGGAGGGTGGGGTCTAAGTGACCATCCTCGTTAATATGCTCTTCGCCAAGCACCAACTCAAGACGTTTGGACTCATCTTCGGGGTCTGCAAACTCTAGACGCAAGGGTAGTTCATAGGCGAGGTTTGAGTATTTATCGTAGCGCTGTTGTTGTTTTGCGAATTTCTGTTCAAGTGTGGTATAGTCGAAAGTAGAAAGTTCGGCTTTGCTTGTTTCGACTTTCGCTCCAGCGCCCGCCCAGGCGCTTTCTTTTTTTGGTTCATACAAGTCTTCCCACCTCTCGGGAGGATCATCATTAAGATCCAAACTCTCAAGAATTCTGGGCTTGAAGTCCTTCAAAAATGACGTTGTACGCGGGGAATTCATACTCTCTTCCGGATGAGTCAACGCTATTTTTGCAAGCGCCTGCACCCGCTCATCTTGAACATCGCTAATCCGGTGCGACTTCATGCTTGCTCTGAGATCGAGGAGATTACACATCCATGTCACGTTAAAGACGAAATGGGTAGGACGTTGGTTCTCTGGGACATGACCGTAATACGAGTTATAGATTCGATCATTTTCAAGTCCTTCAACGTCGCGCGCATCCGCCCACAGCCCCATCTCGCACCACTGCTTAAACCACCGCTCCATCGTGGTTTTGCTCTTCCCCTGTTCTTTTCCCAAAGTGTTCTTGGATTTGAACATGTGCGAGCCAATTCTGTTCTGGCGATTACGCTCTTCATCAAACTCTTCCCAGGTGTCATCATCAACGTTTCCGAGCGACTGGAGGATAGCCCATTTCTGTTCCCCCGTAAGTCCGGGTATGAGATCGCCAACTTCTATAAATTTTTCTTGTAGAACTTTTCCCATGATGCTACCTCTTCTCACTTGCTTCGCTCATGGTCTTTTCGACCAGGCTGTTAACTAGCGCATCAAAGTCGGCACTGTTGATGCGCAAGGTGTTCGACTCACGGAAGTAGCGAACATTGCCATAGCGACGCAGCCACCTGCGGATCGTTGAATCGCTGACGTTAAATTGCGCGCTGAGTTGCGCGACGGTAACCCACTGGTTAGCGGTAGATTCTTGTTCAATCTTCTTATTAGTCATAATTAACAGTCTTTCTATTTTATTAGGGTTTCCCTATATTAACATAAGTGAACACATCTTCGTAAAGATGCTGACAAGCGCGGAGGAGCGTGGAGGTTTCATGCACTCATAGATCGCTGGCGCGCACTACTGACGGCACCGATGTTCTCCGAAATACCTTCACCTGATCGCCCTGCCCCCCTCCTCATGTGGGTGGGGGTACCCACGCTGTGTGGGTGGGG
>NZ_KV801044.1:0-460 GCF_001810365.1 Corynebacterium sp. HMSC055D05 | reverse complement strand
GCACCCTCGGTCGGGTGAAACGCCGCGACTTCCAGCTCGTCGCCGAATTGCTGCGCGAGAAACTCCGCACCCGTCATCGTCGTGCCATCGGTTAGCGTGAGAGTGACCTCGTCGCCGGCGCCGGATTGGATCCGCGTCCATTCGGGAAGCGGCACCATAACAATCGGGCGTGGTACTGCATGCGGCACCCCACCACCGTCGCCATCACCACGCAACAGCCCCATAAGCGCATCAGCCATCTGGCCGGCTGGTGGCAGTTCCGTATCGATCAACCCACGCAGCGTGTGCTCAATATCAGCAATATTGCGTGCCGAATGCGTCAAGTGCAGCGTTGCCATACCCTCACGCGCCTTAGAAAACCGCACTTGCTTTTCAGGCGCGGGTTTCTTCGCGTCAATAACCTGATCGGCATAGCGCGACAGCGCGTCGAAACGGCCCTCGAACTTCAGCAGGGTAAAAC
>NZ_KV801043.1:0-214 GCF_001810365.1 Corynebacterium sp. HMSC055D05 | reverse complement strand
ACCCTGACGGGGCAAAAACAAGGGTTGGCAACATGCATCATGCACTCACAAATGAAGCACACCACACAGATGATCAGGCAATCAATGGTTCACCCAACCACCACCGGCACACACCAAACAAGGCATGCACACCATGGCACACAACACCAAGCACACAACAACAAAAAATGCATTGGCACACTATCGAGTTCTCAAACAACACCAGCACACCCAA